>NZ_CAJYDP010000002.1:0-328078 GCF_913757945.1 Methanoculleus sp. 10
CTGTTATTTTGGGATCGATGCAGGAGGGATGATTCGCGCAACGTCCGGTGCCGGTGGGGTTACGCTCTGTGCCCTCCGGCGGGAGGTCGCCACGGTTCAAAAAAGGTGTGATACCGGTCAGGCGTCCGCCCGGTCCGCCGCCGGGGAGAGGCCGGCGGCCTTCCCCGGGCCGGGGTGCGCCGGTTTCAACTCCCGGTACTCCTTCAAGGAGACCGTCAGGTCCCGGGTGAAGGCGAAGTACCCGATCTGGGTCGTCCGGCAGAGGTTCATCGCCATCTCCATCAGCCCCCGGGGGTCGGGGCGCGCCTCCCCGAGCCATACGTGGAATATGTTCCCGCCGTCCACGATGGGGAAGAAGATGTGCTCGATCTCGATCCTCTTCGTGAGCGGGACCGGGGCCGCCGGGGTGACGTGGGTGCCGTTCGTGTAGTAGATGGGGAGGTCGAGCGTCGTGCCGAGCATATCGACTGCTATCTCCACGTCGCCCTTGACGACGTTAAGCGCGTGCTCCCGGAACCGCTCGTCGAGGAGGTCGGCGACCGCGAACCGCTGGCCGGTCGTCTCCGCAGGGGTGCGAGCGAGGGCGATCGTCATGTTGTGCTTCGCCGAGAGCTCGCGGGCGTACATCTCGAGTTCGGTCATGGCCCGGACAGCGAGGCGGAACGCCTCCTTTGACTCGTGGAGCTGGTGCCCCGTGAAGTGCTGCACCATCTCGTTGACGCCGACCACGCCGATGGTGTAGACGAGGCCTTCGAGGTCCACGGCGACCGCACCGCGTTCGCCGGTGTTCGGGTCCTTCGGGCGCTGCATCGCAAAGGGCATCCGCCCGTTCGCCCGGATCAGCGACATCCAGCGGCGCTTGATCCGGTAGAGGTCGACGGCGATGTCCATGAGCGCCTTCAGCTCGGCAAAGAGCCGCTCCTGGCTGCCTTCCGCCTTGTATGCCGCCCGCGGGCAGTTGATGGACATCACCTGCCAGGAGCCCATCGAGAAGTGCTTCCCCTCCCGGAAGTAGAGTTTGTCCTCGAACTCGTCGTCCCCGTCGGCAAGCGATGAGAACTGGTAGGCGCAGCAGTTCCCCGTCACGACGCCGAGCGCGTTTGCGAAGGTGTGGGTGCCGGCGACGTCGACAAGGTCGTAGACGTAGCCGTCGCCGGCCACCGGCTCGATCGAGCGGATGCGGAGCGGGTGGACGTCGCTCCGGGCGAGCTGGCCCGTCCCGGCCGGCAGGGTGACGGGCGGGAGGAAGAGCGAGACCTGGATCCCCTCCACCCCGCCGGCGCTGTACCTGCCGGCGCAGGCGAGGGCGGTATACCCGGGAGAGTGCCCCCCCTCCGGGAGGCGGGTGAAGGCTCCGCCGGTCTCTCTCCCGAGAGGCACCTCCGCACAGCACCCGGTCGCCGCGGAGAACCGGTCGATCTGGTCCTGGGCCGTGATGCTGCAGGTGTAGGTCTTCTCTGGGGCCGTCTCATCCCCGGGCCGGCGGACTCTTGGTTCCCGCTCGGCGTAACTCATCTGGACGCCGATCTGCCCGGCGAGCCAGACCAGCTTCCGGGCGGCGTCCCGGGAGACCACCTTCAGCCTGATGCTCCGGGCACGGCGCCCGGAGGCTCTCCTTCCGGCGGCGCAGAAGGCCGCGCCGAGGTAGCCGCCGACCAGGGTGCTGTCGAGGTTGAAGAGCAGGTCGGGCACCGATCTCGTTGCGGCCGAGGAGCCGCATCCGAGGGCGTCGACCAGGAGGTAGACAAGTTTGCTCCTGACGACGACGTCGGTTCCCGTCGCCGACCTCTGGATCTGCGGCTCGTACCCGAGGGCGGCGCGGATACAGGCGGCGGCGTCCGCCGCAATACCCGCATCGTGCCCCTCAAAGGCGAGCCGGACCGTATAGCACCGTCCGGCGCGGTCGCTCGACCCTGCCGCAAGGTAGTAGCCGAGGAACGCCGCGAGTTCGGGGGTCGCCGGGAGGGTGCGGGGCAGGCCGGGGTGCCGGGTGCCGGGGACCGTCACCGCTTCTTGGGTGGCGCGGATCGCACCGGCGTGGCCCGCCTTTGCGAGGACCTCTGCGACGTCGATCTCCGCAACCGTGCCCTCGCAGAACCCCTCCGCCGTGAGCACCGGCAGGTAGTCGCCGATATCGAGGTCCCCTGCCGTCTCCCTGGCGAACCCGCCTCCGTTCAGGACGTAGACCGGGTGGTCGGGGGTGACGGTGATCTGCCGGCCCGACTCGAGGGTGATCCGGAGGAGGTCGCCGGTATACCGCCGGCGCATCACGCCGCGGAACGGGCGAAGCGACGCTTCCAGGGTCGTGAAGTCGACGCTCGGGGTCTTCCCGTCGTAGTAGGCGAGCTCCGTGCCGAACGGGTCGACCCGTCTCCCGTTCTTCGCCGCGGCGTCAAAGAGGCTCCGGATCGTTCTCACGGCGATCCTGCCGCCGCTGTCGGCTACCGGGACCAGCTCGTCGCCCGCGAGACACTGGTAGCACGATATCCCTTCCCCGGCGCCCCGGTAGGCCGGGATCTGGTTGTCGTAGTAGGGGGTGCCGAACTTCGATGCCAGCTCGAACGTCATCAGGTAGAGGTCGTGGTAGGTCGGGAGATCCGGGTGCTGCCGGTTATACGCCTCGTTCTCGGTGAGGAAGTCGGGTTCGATGCTGATCTCGGGCTTCGGGAAGGAGAAGGGTTTGCCCCAGTAGTCTCCCTCGAGCATCACCTCCATCAGCGCCTTGAAGAGGAGCCGGACCTCCCGCTCGAACTCGCCGTAGGTCCGGAGCGGCGCCTGGTTGCCGTCCCAGACCTTGCCGCGGTAGACGCAGGGTTTGTCCCTCCAGAGGGTCGGGACGCCCGGGGAGAGCTGGACCGACGAGAAGACCACCTGGCCGCCCCGGGCGACCATCATCTGGGTCATCTCGTAGACGAACATCTGCATCAGCTGTTTGATCCCGCCGTAGTCCATCCCCTCGAAGAAGGGCGCCATGAACGTCAGGAAGTTGTAGTAGCCCTGGCCCCCGGCGAAGTTCGTCTGTGCGGAGCCGAGCGCCTTGACGGCGTGGAGGACCGCCACCTCGGCCCTCTTTGCCGGGCCGGCGACCGACGCCTTCGTCCCGTTGCCGTCGGGCATCAGGCCGTAGTAGAAGAAGTAGCGCAGGTCCCAATCCTGGCAGTTGTGAATGAGCAGGCCGTCGGAGGCATAGAACGTATGGCTCTCCTCGCTCCCGTCTCCGTCGATGAAGAGGTCGTAGACGTATTCACCGGTCGGTTCCGCCGGAGCGACCTCGACGACGGTCTCTTCCCGCTCAGTGGTCCGTATCCCCTTCACCGCGGAGAGGAAACCGTCGACATGGTCCTGCCGCGAATCAAGGAACGTCGCATACCGGGCGAACGTCTCGACGTTCTTCCTCCCGTTGATCTGGAGACGGTAGAGCGTCCGGCGTTCTGTATCGTCTCCATAGAGTTCGACGACTTGCGGGGTCATACCAAGCGAGGTGAGCAGGAGAGCGAGTTCCTGCCGGAGCGCCGGTGAAGCGGTCGTGTAGTTGACGGTGCAGTCCGATCTTTCCGGGCGGTAGGATGCCGAGCCGTCTCCGGTGAAGAGGGCGGAGAGGAACTCGTGGAGGAGCACGTCGTCGAGGTGGTAGATGATCCAGGGGAGACGTTTCTCCGCCGCTCCTCCCTCCGGGATGCCGAAGACGTAGCAGAAGAGGAGATACGCCAGTTTCCCGCCGAAGGAGACCTGCAGGGCGCGGTTGTGCTCCACCCGGGCCCCGTAGATGGTCGTGGTATCGGGTGGCACGCCCGCGATCGTTGCATAGGTGTTCAGGACGGCGCGAGCCGTGGCCCCTATGGCGGGAGCCAGAGCGTTCCCGGTGATCGCGAGGTTGTACTGCCCGATCTGTGGGGCGGCGTTATAGTTGCCCTCCGCGACGAAGAACCCGAGAAGCCGGACGAGTTCCGGTGTAAGTTCAAGGAGAGCGGGCAGTTCGTGTTCGCTTCCCGCGACCTCTACGGTGACCCCGGCATATTCCTCGATGCCGTAGCGGCGAGAGAACGCGTTGAAGAGAGCAACGGGCATGGTCCCGCGCGTGTACCACTGTTTCTGGTGCTCGACGCCGAGTGTGCGCGATATATCGGCGTAGGAGGCGGCCCGCCCGCTCCGCACTGCATCTGCAAAGATATCCTGAGCGCCGCGGACGTAGACATCTCGAAGGAGATGGGCCGGCACCGATGCCGGGAGTTCCCGAACAAGGTCGATCGCCTCGATCGCCTCCCCGCGGACGGCATCGGTCCCGGAGATCCGGTAGAGGGCGTCCCCGGCACGCACCTCATCGGCGCGGCGGACGACCATCCCGTCAGTGGTCCGCACCGGGATCCGGTGCTCACCGGTGACCGAGAGCGACCGTCCGCCCGATGTCCGGATCCGGAGCATCTCGCCCGGGTTCACCCGCCGGCGGGTCACCTTCGTAACGCGCCTCCAGCCCTTCGGCGTGAGCGCGGAGAGGTCCTCCGGGCGCCATTCGTCCCCCTCGATCGGGAACTCGACGGGGAGGATGCTCTGGATCCGGTTGTCCATCCGCACGGGTATGGCCGTGCCCCCGTCGATACAGAACGGCCTTGTCCCGAAGTATTCCAGGTCATGGATGTGGAGGTCGCCGCGGAGGTGGTGGTCCGCGAGATCGGGAGGGAGCTGCAGGAGGTACTGCTCCTTGCTGATCTTGTCCGCCTTCTTCTTGTGCGACGTCTCGGCGTTCTCCTGGAGGTTCGCGTTGTCGTGAGCCTCAAACCCCCTCCCGACGTCGATGAGGTGCGCGTCAAAGACCGGAGTCCCGACCCTCGTGCAGACGTTGCGGTAGGAGATCAGGCCGCGCTCAAGGAGCGTCATGTTGACGATCTCGCGGATCAGGGGGCCGGAGAGCGACTGCAGGCCGAGCATCTGGATCTTCTTCTCGACCCGGCAGGCGATATCCTTCGCCGTCTCCTCGTCGGCCCCTTCGTAGCCGTAGAAGACCCCGACGAGGCGGGTCTCCTCCACGATCTGCCGGATGATCCGGTTCCTGTCCCAGTCGAGGAGGTAGCCCCGCGATGTCCGGACCTTCGGGAAGGTGGGGACGAACTCCCCGAATATGGTCGTCTGAGTCGATTTTCGTGCCAACCTCATGCCTCCGTGATCAGGTCACCGACGAGGTCTTCCTGGAACGTCCCGCCGGTAAAGAGGTCGGCGGACGTATAGAACGCTTCGCCCTTCTGCAGCACCGGCGCCTCCCGGACGAATATGCCGTTCATGCGAAGTTCCGTCAGCGCCTCGGCGGACGCCATGTCGCACTCGACGAAGGGAACCCCCCTGGAGGCGAGGAACTCTTTGAGAATTTCGCAATTCGGGCAAAGTTCAAGTGTATATACGATGAATTGCGCTGTATCCGATATGATAATACCCCCGGAGTCGGTCGTTATGTTTTGGCTCCGGACGGATATATCCTCTGCCATTTGGTGCAGATAGCGTCTGTTATCGGGCGCGTATTCCCGCACCCCGGTGCCGACGACGGCGAAAACTCCCGCAGGACTCGCGTTTCCGCCGCCTCCCGCCCCGTTTTTCCGGTATGCCTCCGCCGCACAATCACCATTTTGTAGGGAGAGGCACGATAGTACGGTAGTATGGTCAGGACGTTCGTTGCAATCGATCTGCCCGAAGAGATCCGCGAGAGGGCGCGTGCGTCCCAGGCGGTCCTGGCACGGTCCGAAGGAAGGCTCGCCATCGTCGATCCTGCAAACCTCCACATCACGGTGAAGTTCCTCGGGGAGGTCGATCCGGCGCTGATCGGGTCGATTGGCGGGGCGCTCCGGACCGTCGCGGCCGACCCCTTCGACCTGACGGTCGGGCGTGCGGCCTGCAACCCCCCGCGGAGGCCGCGGGTGATCTGGTGCGACGTCACCGACACCGGGGAGAGCGCCGCCCTCGCCCGGCAGGTGGATGACCTCCTTTCGCCGCTCGGGTTCCCCCGGGAGAGCCGTCCTTTCCGCCCGCACGTGACTCTTGCGCGGGTCAAGGAGTTTCACCCCTCGCAGTGCAAAGAGGCGGCCTCCCTGCCTCCCGAACCGCTCGGAAGGGCCAGGGTGGAGGCGATCAAACTCAAGAAGAGCACGCTCACGCCGCGGGGCTCCGTCTACGAGGACCTTCTGGAGGTCCCGCTTTGACCCGGTGCCCCTGCGAGGAGGAGGTGCTCAGGCGGATCCGCCCGACGCCCGAAGAGCGGGCCTACGTCCGGGCGATGGGAGAGCGCCTGATCGAGGCGGTGGAGCGATCGGGGATGGCAAAAGCGATGATGGTGGGGTCGGTCGCCCGCGACACCTTCGTCCGGGGTGACCGGGACCTCGATATCTTCATGCTCTTTGACCCCGCTCTCCCCCGTGAAGATCTGCAGGAGAAGGGGCTTCTCCTGGCACGCCGGGTCGCGGAGGAGTTCGGCGCGGTCTGGCGCGAGAAGTACGCCGAGCACCCCTACGTCAACGCGACGATCGACTCGCTGGATATCGATCTCGTCCCCTGCTACGCCGTCCCGAGCGCCACTGAGATCAAGAGCGCCGTGGACCGGACACCGTTTCATACCCGCTACATCCGCGCCCACATCGACGGCTACGCAGACGACGTCCTCCTCGTAAAGCAGTTCGCGAAGGCGGGCGGAGTCTACGGGTCGGACCACATGACCGAGGGGTTCTCCGGCTACCTCTGCGAGATCCTGACGATCTACTACGGCGGGTTTCACGCGCTCATCGAGGCCGCCGCCCGCTGGAGGCCGGGAGAGGTGATCGATATCGAGGGGCACGGGAGAAAGCAGTTCGAGGAACCGCTCGTCGTCATCGATCCGGTCGACCCGGAGAGGAACGTGGCGGCGGCGCTCTCGCTCTCGCGGATGTTCGAGTTTGCGGAACTCGCCCGCGGCTACCTCAGAGAACCGTCGGAGACGTTCTTCTGCCGGTCATCCTCCCCGCCGCTCACCCGCGAGGTCTTTGCCCGCCTCCTCTCCACCCGGGGGACGCACCTCTTCTCCCTTGCGTTTGCAACGCCGGACTACACGCCCGACACGGTGGTCCCCCAGCTCCGGAAGTCCGCCGAATCGATCCGGGAACTCCTTGAGCGGAGCGGGTTTCCGGCAAACCGGATCGACACCTGCATGGGAGAGGAGCGGTGCTTGCTCCTCTTTGAGCTGATGGCGGGCGAAGTCCCGGCGATGCGCCGGCATATCGGGCCGCCGGTCTGGTCACGGGAGAACGCGGAGAAGTTCCTCCTGAAGTATGTCGGCGAGGAGGTCTTCGCCGGCCCCTACATCGAGGACGGCCGCTACATCGTGGAGGTGCCCCGTCCGTTCACCCGGGCCGTCGACCTCCTGCGGTCGAAGGCCCTCTTTGAGGTCGCGCTCGGGAAGCACGTCCGCCGCTCGATGAAGCAGGGATGGGCGGTGAAGGTGGGTGCGGAGTGCTGGGACGATGAGTTTGCCGGGTTCCTCTCGGAGTTCCTCGGGCGTTCGTCGCCGCTTGCGAGGATCAAGAGGACGACGGGAAGGTAGGGGGACCCGGCCCTCCGGGTGGCGGTTGGAGAGCCCTGCCCGGTCTGTGTCGTTCGCCGGGTTCCCCGCCCCGGCGCCGCGGTCGGCCCGGACTTCCGATACCCTTGCCGCTCTCTGTTCTGGGTCTCTCCCGAGACCGGCACTCGCCGGGCCCGGGGTGAGAACCGCTACAGTTGCTCCCAGATCAGGGCATATATGGCGCCGATGAGGGGAAAGCCCACAGCCCCGAAGAGGAGGTTTTCAAAGTAGAACCCGGCCGGGTAATCCATCGACGTGAAGGTTATGAAGACGCTGGGCACCGTGTAGATCAGGAAGAGTGCCGCACCGAAGACTGCCCCCTTGCTGCCCGGCGGGCCATGCAATGCGTCTTTCACCAGATCGAATATGATGGCCGCCGCAAACGACAGAACGAACGGGTAGGCGAAGAAGAACAGCATCAGCGGATCTTCCGCCGGGCGCATGCCGCCCAGGGTGAGGGCATCGTAGGGGGCGACAAGCATTATGAATGCCGAGATGACGAAGTTCACGATGAGGAGGGTTATACCGCCGATGAACCCCCCGGCAAGGATCTTTTTTGCATTCATGGATGTTCACGAGACGTATCTCTCCGTGGCGATATCAAAAACGTTTCCTTTATCCGGCGATGTTGCGCGATACGCTTAAATCTACGCGAGCCGGTTGCTCTCCTCCTATCGGTTCGATGGAAAAACGGCGCGGAATGCCCGGAGATCACAGCAGAAGACGGCGTTCTCGGGCTCACGAAGCAGGTGGCGATGACCGCGGGGCCGGCAAACGGACCATCCTCACCCGGCGGCTGGAGAGCGCCGCCCCTCCCTCCTGGTGCATTCCCGGTCGATATCAGCACTGGCGTATCCTCCCCCTCCTCTCAACCTGCGCCTTCAGGATGGAGAGTTGGACGAGGACGTCTTTTTCCTCGTGCTGCAGGTAGGCCTCCCGGTCAACGAGCGCACGGGGGACCTGCCATCGGCATCAGGGAATCCCGCGCAAAAAAAGTATTATTCTTCCCGCCGCTCTGCTTTCTTCGCCGCCAGGCGCTCGACGGCGGCGACATCAACGCTCCCGCCGGTCGCAAGTTTTCCCTGCCAGACCGCCCGGTCGACGAACCCCTTGCCGATATCGTTCCTGATCACAAGCGTCGTGTAACCGTCCGGCGATCCGACGGCCCCGGCCGAGACGTCCGCCTCCACGGCCGTAAAGTCGGTGCAGACCCGGCACCCGGGCCGGACCGACTCCTCGAGGTCGGTAAGCGGGATGGATATACGCCGCTCGTCCTGCAGGTAGACGTCAAGCTTCCCCTTGATGTCCAGGCGCTGGATCTCCCAGGGCTCGATCCGGCGCTCGGCCTGCAGTTTCCCCTCGACCAGTTTCGCGTAATCGAACGTCTCCGTGCAGAAGAGGCCGACGACGAGCCGGATCGCCTTCGCGTACGGCCGGAGGAGTTCGTGGTCGCTCGCCCGGATCGCCTGCGTCGCCCGTGCCACACAGGGCACACCCACGACGGCGATCCGCCGGTACTTCCGGGTGACCACCGCTTCCTTCAAGGAGGCAAGGAGCGGCACCCACCAGGAGTAGCGGCTCCCGGCGTGCTGGATGAGCGCATCCGACGATGTGATCACTGCCGATGAGGGTTTCAGCGTCCAGGGGTCCCTCGTCACCGTGACGACCGCATCGATCAGCCCCTCATCGAGGGCGTTGACGAGGATCGCCGTCACCGCGCCGCCGCTCTGCTTGCGCTCCACCGGGAATACCGACCGGGCCGCAACGATCTCCCGGTGCGACCCGAGCATCCGCCCCTGCCCCGCGAGGTCGACTCTCGGGCAGGCCGCGTAGCAGGCCCCGCAGGGCACGCTGTCGTTCTCGGCCTTGCAGTAGCCGATGTTCACCGGTGCATCGGTGTCCCCCGGCATAAATCGGAGGGCGTCCGCCGGGCAGACCGCCACGCACGCACCGCACCCGGAGCAGAGGTCCGTAGCCCAGACCGCGGCTTGCAGGTCTTTGAATGTCTTCGTCTCCATCCCAATCACTCCCACGTATACTTCCCGGCAAAGGGCCGTGCGCTCGCGGGCACAATCCGGGTGTAGTCCGCGTTCAGGAGCGGTTCCGGGTCGAGCCCGAAGTCGCCCGCAAACTCGCGGATCACCGGGGCGATCCTTTTTCGGTCCTCATCGGTGAGCGGCACCTTCTTTGCCCCGGCGGCAAGGCAGGCGTCGTCCACACTGCCCCGGATGATGATCTCCCCGCCGTGGATCCCGCTCCCGATACCGCGGGCGTCCATGGCGCCGTCGAGACCGAGGACGACGAGAAGGCCGCCCGCCATGTACTCGCCGAGGAACGTCCGGGCGGACCCCCCGACGACCAGTATCGGGCGCTGTGCCTCGTACTGCTTCATGTGGATCCCGCCCCGGTAGCCGATGTTCCCGCGGACGAAGACCTTGCCGCCCCGCATGCTGTGCGCCACCGCGTCCCCGGCGCTCCCGTGGATCACCACCTTCCCGGAATCCATCGTGTTGCCGGGCGCGTGCTCGGCGTTCCCGTGGACGATAACGGTCGGCCCGCTCATGAACATGGCAAGGTCGCCGCCCGCGACGCCGTAGACGTGGATGGTGGCGTTCCCGCGGAGGCCGTCGCCGATGAACCGCTGCCCGAGGACGTTCTGGACGACGACCTCGTCGGCGCCGTCCTCCACGGCCTTCCTGATCTGCTGGTTTAAGGGCGTGTAGTGCATTCCCTTCGCATCGATCGTGACTTGTTTTGCCATCATGCTCACGCTCCCACCGGCTCGACGTCAAGGACGTTGAGTATGTTCTCGTCCAGCATGTATCCCCGGAGCCGGTCGCGGTTGCCCCGCAGGCTCTCGATGCTGTTGATCCCCGCCGCCCCCATCAGTTCGGTGATCTCGAGCGTCCATGCGTGGATGAGGTTTGCGACCTGTTTCGATGCCACGTCGGGGTCCAGGCGCTCGACCAGGTCCGGGCGCTGGGTGGCAATCCCCCAGGGGCAGAGACCCTGGTAGCAGTTCCCGCAGACCCGGCAGCCCATCGCCGCGAGCGCTGCGGTCCCGATGTAGACCGCATCCGCGCCGAGGGCGATCGCCTTCACGACATCCGCGCTCTCGCGTATGCTGCCGCAGGCGATGAGGGAGACCTCGTTCCTGAGCCCCTGCCTCCGGAGTTCCCGGTCGGCGCTCGCGACGGCGACCTCGATCGGTATGCCGACGTGGTCGCGGAAGACCCGCGGCGCCGCGCCGGTGCCGCCCCGGAACCCGTCGATGACGACGGCGTCCACCGAGGACCGGGCAACGGCCGCCACGTTCTCGGCTGTATTGTTGACGGCTGCGACCTTGGCAAAGACCGGTTTCTTCCACTCCGTCGCCTCCTTGATGGCCCGGACGAGCTGGGAGAGGTCCTCGATGCCATAGATGTCGTGGTGCGGCGCAGGGCTGATGGCGTCGCTCCCCTCCGGGATCATCCGGGTGCGGGAGACGTCCTTGCTGACCTTCTCGCCCGTGAGGTGGCCGCCGATGCCCGGTTTTGCGCCCTGCCCGAGTTTGATCTCGATGGCGGCGCCGCGCTCCAGGTAATCGATGTTCACGCCGAACCTTCCTGAGGCGACCTGGACGATCATGCGGTCCTGGTAGGGGTAGAGGCCGGCGTGGAGCCCGCCCTCCCCGGTGCCCATGTAGGTGCCGGTCTCCTTCGCGGCCCGGGCCATGGATACCTGGGCGTTGAGGCTGATCGCCCCGTAACTCATGTGGCCGAGCATGACCGGGGTCTCGAGCATGAGGTTCGGGGCGAGTTCCGTGGCGAGTTCCACGTCACCGTTCGAATTCCGGCAGAGATCCAGGTGCGACGGCTTCTTCCCGAGGTAGGTCCGGAGTTCGACGGGTTCGCGGAGCGGGTCGGTGGGCGGCGTGGTGACCTGGCAGGCGTCCAGCATCAGGTGGTCGAAGATGACCGGGAGGTTTGCGACGCTGCCCATCCCGGCGAGGATGATCTTTCCCGTCCGGGCCTGGTTGTAGATCGCCTCCCGGGTTGCCCTGGTCCATACCGGGTGGCTCCGGTAGTCACAGGGCTGCTCTTCGAGCATGATGGCGTCCCGGGGGCAGTAGGCGAGGCACCGGTGGCAGGCGGTGCACTTCCGGGAGTTGATCAGGATCCGGTCGCCGTCCCGCCGGAAGACGCCGTAGGAACAGTTGTTGATGCACCGTTCGCACTCCATGCACTGTTCGCGGTCGATCGTGACCCGGTACCGCAGCGGCATGCTGCCGAGGTTGCTGCTCACGGGGCAACCCTCCCGATCACCGGCTCGCCTGCAGCCGGCATGGTGATCGATTCGACCTTCGGTTCCATGGCCCGGATCGCCGCCTCTTCGCTTGAGATGTAGAGGCGGTCCGCGCACTCGCCGACGACCATCGGCCGGAGTTTGCCCCGGTCGGTGAACCCGACCATCATATCGGGGTTCGCGGCCACGACGGTGAACGGCCCGTTCATCGTCGCGGGGCCGTAGGCGAACCGGAGGGCGCGGTTCAATTTCTGCTTGCTTTCGGGCATCCGGTCGATCTCATCCCAGTAGGGCGGGGCGAGCGCCCGGATGGCGAGGTCGATGTCGAGGCCGTGCCGCCGCACCAGGAGGTCGATCAGGCAGGTGATGACCTCGCTGTCGGTAGAGTTCGAGCACGTGTAGCCGAAACTCTCGATGTAGCGCCGGTTGGTCCCGTAGGTGGTGATCTTCCCGTTCTCCACGACGCTCCAATCGTGCAGGTTGAACGGGTCGGGCCGTTCCCACTTCCCGGGGCTCGCAGTCGCGTAGCGGTTGTGCGCGAGCCAGATGTAGCCCTCGTAGTCCTCGATCCGGTAGAAGTCCGCCACGGTCTCCGGCCGGCTCCCGGCTCCTCCGGCCTTGAAGACCCCGGCGTTCTTTCCGGACGAGACGATCTCGGCCCCGTTCTGGCATGCGTTGATCTGCATCACAAGGGTTGTAATGATATCCTTCTCAGGCGTCGCGCTCCCGGGCGCGAGGGAGGGGTCCGGCCTGAAGAAGTAGCGCCAGGGAGTGCAGGCTGCCCGGAAGTTCGGCTGGTCGTAGGTCGGGATCGCCTCATCGTGCTCGATCGTCCCCCACTGCTCCAGCGTTGCGTCGACGACCGCTTTGCTCTCGCAGGCGTTGTCGAGGAAGACGTGGAGCGCATAACAGTCCCGGTAGTCGGGGTATATGCCGTAAGCCGCGTATCCCGCCCCCTCGCCGCTGCCGCGCTCGTTCATTATGGAGAGGGCCTGCCGGATGCCGGAACCATCCATCATCCGGCGCCTCTTATCCATTACACCAAAAATGCCGCACATGATAACCTCGGTGAATAACGTTGTATTGCCGTTTCCTATAGTTCTGCTTGGGTATATTTGTGTCAATAGGTATTTATTCCATCGGATAGAAGTAGACTTCCACATGTCCCGCGACGCCACTTCTGTGATGCTTGAGCGCATCGAACAGGATAATGTCCGATTCCTTCACCTGCAGTTCACCGACCTCCTTGGTATGCCAAAGAACGTCGCCATCCCGGTGAAGCAGGCGGAGAAGGCGCTGACCGGGGGTATCGGGTTTGACGGGTCGTCGATCGAGGGGTTCGTCCGTATCGAGGAGTCCGACATGGTCCTGAAACCCGACCTCTCCACCTACACCCTCCTGCCCTGGCGGCCCCAGGAGTACACGGTGGCGCGCTTTATGTGCGACGTCTACAAGGCGAACGGCAAGCCTTTCGAGGGCGACCCGCGCTACGTCCTTCGCACAGCCATGGAGGACGCGGCGCGGGACGGGTATACTTTCAACACCGGCCCGGAACTCGAGTTCTTCCTCTTCCGGATGGTCGACGGCAGACCGACCACGCTCTTCCAGGACGTCGGCGGCTACTTCGACCTCGCCCCCACCGACCTCGCGGAGGACGTCCGGCGCGAGATCATCATCGCCCTCACCGAGATGGGGTTCGAGATCGAGGCGTCCCACCACGAGGTCGCGGAGAGCCAGCACGAGATCGACTTCAAGTACAGCGACGCCCTCCACACCGCAGACAACGTCATCACGTTCAAGTTCGCGGTCAAGACGATGGCACTGATGCGCGGCCTGCACGCGTCGTTCATGGCAAAGCCGATCTACGGCATCTGCGGGAGCGGGATGCACACCAACTGTTCGCTTGCAAAAGACGGGGTGAACGCGTTCTACGACCCGGAGGCCCCCCTGCAGCTCTCCGAGACCTGCATGCACTTCATCGGCGGCCTCCTCCGGCACGCCAAGGCCATCACCCGGGTCGCGAACCCGACGATCAACTCCTATAAGAGGCTCGTCCCCGGCTACGAGGCGCCCTGTTACATCAGCTGGAGCGCCGGCAACCGCTCGGCCCTCGTCCGGGTCCCGACACCGCGCGGCAACAGCACCCGGGTCGAGTTCCGGAGCCCCGACCCGACCTGCAACCCCTACCTCACCTTTGCCGCGATGCTCACCGCAGGGATGGAGGGTGTCCGGGAGGGGATCGAACCGCCGGCCGGCGTCGATAAGAATATCTATCATATGAAGGCCGAAGACCGGAAGCGCGCCGGGATCGAGACGCTCCCCGGGGACCTCTACGCGGCTCACCAGGCCCTGCTTGCCGACGACCTCATCTGCAGGGCACTCGGGCCCCACGTCGTCGAGGCGCTCACGAATGTCGCGGAGGCCGAGTGGGAAGCATACCGGACGGCGGTCCACCCCTGGGAGCTCGACCGGTATCTGGCGACGTATTAACCCCTTCTCTGCGAGAACACCCGGATTCGCCGGGGCGGAGCAGGCGGCCGGATATCGAGGCAGCCCGCCCCCGCTCTCTCCGGTCTCTTCCCCTGTGGTGACGGCTACCGCGGTCCCCCGCCCGGGGAGATCCGGGGGAGGAACCGGGTCCAGCCCCTCTCCCCTTCTCCTGGGAAACCGGCGTCAGCGCCGCTCCCCGGCATGGCTTCCCGCTGGATATCGTGAACATTGCCTGCCCCTGCCCCCGGGAGGGGCGGGGAGGAGCGTGAAGCGCGGGGGGGTGCTGGAGAGGGACGTACGAGTATCCTCTTCAGGGTGGCCATGCAGGGTGGGGGTTGCCGGAGAGGGATTTTCGGGTGTCGCTTTACCCGGTGAGGGGGTGCTGGAGAGGAGCGCTCTGTGGGGGATGGGACGAAGGCCAGATATAGTCTGGAGTAGATGCGCCATTCCTGCGTCCGGCAGATCCCGGGTTCGGGGCCGGAGGTGCGGCGTGCAGCGTTACAGAAAAACCCTTCTCTGGTGCGGAAAAATGGATGCCGGGCTCCTTAGCAGCACTGCTGCTTCCCGCCGGCCTCTTCTCCCTCGAGGAGGAGCCGGCCAAAGAGCATCCGTTCGAGCACGGCGGCCACGTACTTCATCCGCTGGGCCGCCTCCATATCCTCGTAGCGGTGGATGTCCGCGTAGACCTGCAGGCGGACGAGGCCGAACCGGAGGCGGTCGAGTTCCTCGTCCCCGAGGTCGGAGGCCTCACGGTAGACCGGTTCGAGCAGGAAGGGGAACTCCTCGAAGTTCTCGAGCGCCTCGACAACCTTTGAGAATACCGGGAGGGGGTCCTCCCGCCCGGCAAGAATCCGCGAGTACTCCATGGTCACCCCTCGATCTGCTCGACCAGGGCTCTCATGACGGCATCGATGCTCTTCCAGGTCGGGCTCTCCGCGGTCCCGGCATGGCGGATGATGAAGGGCCGCCCTTCGTCCGCAGCCTTGCGCATCTCGGGGTCGAGCGGGATGGCCCCGAGGAAGGGAACCCCGAGCTCCTTTGCCTCTTTCTCGCCGCCGCCCCTGCCGAAGATATCGATCTCCTCCTTGCAGTGGGGGCAGACGAACCCGCTCATGTTCTCCACGATCCCGAGGACCGGGAGTTCGAGTTTCCTGACAAACTGGACGGCTTTGCTCGAATCGAGGATCGCGACGTCCTGCGGGGTGGTGACGATGACGGCTCCCGCGATGTTCGGGGCGAGCTGGGCGACGGTGAGCGCCTCGTCGCCGGTGCCGGGCGGGAGGTCGACGACCAGGTAGTCGAGGTTGCCCCAGTCGACGTCTTCCAGGAACTGCCGGATGACCGTCATCTTCATCGGACCGCGCCAGATCACGGGGGTGTTGCGCTCCGGGAGCAGGAACGCCATGGAGATGAGCGCAAGGTTGCCGGTGATCCTGACCGGTTCGATGACCTTGCCGTCGTAGGACTGGAGGCGGGCGTCCTCGACACCGAGCATCTTCGGTATGTCCGGGCCGTGGATATCAAGGTCGATGAGGCCTGTGTTGTAGCCGCGGCTGGCAAGGGCGTAGGCAAGGTTCGCCGATACCGTGCTCTTGCCGACCCCGCCCTTCCCGGAGAGGACGAGGACGACGTGCTTCACCCTGATATCCGCCTTCGGGGGGAGGCCCTTTGGGGCGTTCAGGTTTCTTGGATCTTCGCATTTGGTCGTAGACGGGCAGCCGGCGCAGTTCCCGGAACAGGTATTTTTATCGGGTTCGGTCGTTTGAGTCATCAGAACTATCCTCCGCGGTGTGGTAATCCTTCGTTAAGGACGATCCGGAGCTACTATATATTAACCGCAAACGTCACAAAAAGGTATAGGTGATGGCAAATTTTCCCGTACGCCCCCGGGAATACTGCTTTTGCACGCGTTTATCCCCCGGCGGCGGGGGGAAAAAGGGCGACGACGTCGCCGTCGTCAAGGGGGGTCTCAAGACCCCCGCTGAAGTGGATGTTCCTGCCGTTCTGACCCACGCCCGCAGGGGTGAAGAGGGCGTCGCCGGGCCCGGGGTGCCGGGCGGAGAGGCCCTGTCTATCTCCTCCTTGACGACGGGCACGCAGGGGATCCGGGACGTGTCGGGGCTGTGGGGGATGACGACACCCTGCCGCCGCGCCTCCTCACAGAACCGCTCACCGGGGGCGCCCCGAAAGGCCGGGCCCGGGAACGGGAGCCCCTTCTTGACGACTACTACCGGGCCCGGGGATGGGACCGGGAAGGGCGTCCCACGCCGGAGAGACTCCGCGGCCCCGGTATCGGCGAGGAGGCGGTCCCTCTCCCCTGACCTACTTCTTTATGTGCCACCCGCCCGTCGCTTCGGGGATGCAGTCGATCTCGGGCGAGTAGGGCTTGATGTCCAGCACCGGGGTCCCGTCCAGGGCGTCGAGCCCCCGGACGACCAGGACGGCGCCGTCGCGCCGGATCAGGTCGACGATCCCGAACCCGATCGGGTTCGGCCGGGCGGGCGAGCGGGTCGAAAAGACCCCCCTTGCCCGGGTCTCCCCCGGCGGTTTTGCATAGAGCAGCCCGCGCTCCGCCCGGTCGAGCCAGTAGAGCACGATGAGGTGGCTGCTCCGCTCCACATCCTCAAGCCCGGGGGCGTAGGCGTCGAGGACGTGGATCTCCGCGACGGTGTCCGCGAGGCGCCCCTGGCGCGGGGCGTCGCCCCTGGCCCGGTAGGGCGACCGGACGATCCCGATGGGGATGCACTCGATCGGGGCCATCTCTACCTCCTCCTTCCCTCCGCGTCGAGCACCTCGTTGCAGAGGCGGTCTGCGACCCGGACGCAGGGGTGCTCCCTTGGGACGCTCGTGAACCTGACCTCCGCGAAGTGGCGCGCCCACTGCCGCACCTCGCCTGCAAGGGCCGCCAGATGCTCCTTCGTGATGCGGTACTGGCCCGTGAGCTGGCGGACGACCAGTTCCGAGTCCGACCTGACCTCGAGCCTGCCCCGGGTGAAGGCCCGGGCGGCGCGAAGGCCGTTGATGACGGCGTGGTACTCGGCAACATTGTTGGTCGCCGTCCCGATGAACCCGGAACAGCTGGCGGCGACGGATCCGTCCTGTACGATCACGTATGCCCAGGCGGCGTCCCCGGGGTTTCCCCGCGACGCGCCGTCGGTGTACAGCGTCACCTCACCGGCTGCCGTCACCAGTGCCCCCTCCGGTCTGTCTGTCTCTCGCATCATCTACCGGTTGATCATCGATCTGTGGAGGGTTATTGGTATCGCTTCCGGGAGTGAAGGGCCGTCCACCAAAAGACGTTAATACCCCGGCGGGTAAGGGCGGACTCATGCTGGATACGGGCCGGATTATTGAGGATAGAACGATGCGGGACCGGCTGGGGGTTTTCGAGGACCGGACCGATGCCGGGCGGCGCCTCGCCGCGACGCTCTCGCAGTTGGAGATGAGCGCTGAGGCGGTGGTCTGCGCCATTCCCGCCGGCGGGGTGCCGCCGGGGCTTGAGGTGGCACGGGCGCTCAAGGCGCCGCTCCGGATGGCGGTGGTGCGGAAGGTGCAGATCCCCTGGAATCCCGAGGCCGGGTTCGGCGCCGTGACCTGGGACGGGCAGGTCTTCCTGAACCGCGCCCTGATGACCGGGCTCGACCTCTCGGAGGCCGAAGTGAACGCCGCCGTCGCGAAAGCCAGAAAGAACGTGGAGGAGCGTAGGGAGAAGTTCTCCGGCGGGCGGGCGGAACCGGGGCTTGAAGGCAGGACCGCGATCCTGGTCGACGACGGTCTCGCGACGGGGTATACGATGCTCGCCGCCGTCGAGGCCGTCCGGGCCGGTTCGCCCGGCGAGGTCATCGTGGCGGTCCCTACCGGCTCCCTCCACGCCGTCGACTTCATCGCCCGGAAGGTTGACCTCGTCGTCTGCTTGAACATCAGGACCGGCCGCACCTTCGCGGTGGCGCAGGCCTATGAGCGATGGCACGACATCACCGATCAGGAGGTGCAGGAATTATTGATCCAGGCCCGGGACATGGGGCTCTTCTGATGTGGACGGGGCGTGATGATGGCCCCTCTCAACGTTATGCCGGGTTTTGGCATCTTCCCGCCGGAGCATACCTGTGATGGTGCCGACACCTCGCCGGAGTCCAGGGTCCTCGGGGCGAGGACGCCGTACCTTGCGGTCGTCATGGAAGACCCCGATGCTTCGCGAGGCACGCTGACGCACTGGCTCATCTGGAACATACCGGCTACAGAGAGGATCCCGGCGCATCTGCCGCCTGAGGGGTTTCTCTCGGAGCCGGCCGGCGCGGTCCAGGGGACGAACGATCTCGGCACCATCGGTTACCGGGGGCCCTGTCCGTCACGGGGCGAGTCGCACCGCTACCTCTTCCGGGTCTACGGGCTTGACGCCATGCTCCCTCTCGCGGCGGGCGCCGGCAAGCACGGCCTCATCGAAGCCATGCGGGCACACGTCCTCCAGTCCGGCGAGACTGCCGCCCTCTACTCCCGGTGACCGGACAAACCTTTTTCACATCCCCGATCCGATAGATGTCTGTCGACGGAGGCTTGTAGTATGCCGAAACTGACAGTGAAATTGGATTTTGAAGACTTCCCGGAGGTTTACACCTGTAAGGGGGCGAACCGGTCTCCCCCTATCCGGGTGGAAGGGATCCTCCCGAACATCAAGTCGCTCGCGGTCCTCGCGACGGCGAGCCCCGAGGAGGGGCCGTCGAAGGTGGCGTGGATCCTCTGGAACCTCCCCCCCGTCCCGCTGATCCCGGAGGGGTTCCCGACCGGCGGAGTGGTGGAGTCGCCGCTCCATGCCGTCCAGGGCACAAACGACTTCGGCAGCATCGGTTACCGGGGTCCCTGCCCGGAGCCCGGGAAGGGCGAGGCCTACCTCTTCCGGGTCTATGCGCTCGACCTCGACCTTGCGCTCGCGCCCGGGGCGACCTGGGAGGATATGATACGGGCGATGCAGGGGTCGCTGAATCAGTCAGGGGAGGCTATTGCGTTCGCCACCGAGTAGGGGCAGGAGGTCCCCGCCCGGAAAAAAGGGTGCCGCCCCCTCCGTCACATGGGTACGGGCGGGGCCTCTCTCTGCATGGGCGGGCTTTGTTTCTCGATATTCTTTGCGATAGCGGCCATCTCCTCGCCCAGCATGCGGACGATATCATCCATGGTGATGATCCCGACGAGTTTTCCGGCATCGTCGACGACCGGCATCCTCCGGATGCCCTCGACGGTCATCTTCTGGATGGCCTCGTAGACCCCCATGCTGTCCCGGAACGTGATCACATCCCGGGTCACGATCTCCCCCGCCCGGACCTCGCCTGGGTTCTTCTCGCGCGCCATCACCCGGATCGTGAGATCGCGGTCGGTAATCACCCCGACGGGCCGGCTATCCCCGGTGACGATGACGACGCTCCCAACGTTCTTCTCTCCCATGATCCTCGCCACCTCCACCGCCGGCGTGTCCGGCGAGACGGCGACGACCTGCTCACGGCAGCATTTCATAAGTCCCATAACGTATCCTCCGTTGACGGCAGAATCATGCCGGATATGGTATATGAATATAACCCCCGTCGGGCCGGACTTATTTCCTTATATGTGATCGGTGAGAGATTGTACATCCGCAATAATGGACTGGTTGCTCATTGTTCTGACCGTAGCGGGCCTCTCGGTCTTCGAGATCGTCTCAAGCATCGACAACGCCATCATCAACGCCGACGTCCTCGCGACGATGGGGGAGAAGGCCCGTAGGTGGTTTCTCTTCTGGGGCCTGATCTTCGCGGTCTTCGTGGTCCGGGGGCTCCTCCCGTGGCTGATCGTCTGGGCGACGACTCCGTCGCTTGGGCCCGTCGGAGCGCTGCTCGCGACGTTCTCAAGCGACCCTGCGGTCGTGGCCGCGATCGAGGAGTCGGCCCCGGTCCTCCTGATCTTTGGAGGAATGTTCCTCGTCCTCCTCTTCTTCCACTGGCTCTTTGTCGAGGAGAAGACCTGCGGGCTCCGGAGCGAAGCGTTCTTCTCCCGGCAGAGTGTCTGGTTCTATGCCGTTGCCTCGATCCTGCTTGCTGTGATCGTCTGGTTCGCCCTTCAGATCGACACCATGATGGGGTTCGCGGCCGTGCTTGGTTCAACCGCCTTCTTCATCGTCCACGGGTTCAGGCAGAACGCCGAGGTGCAGGAATCCAGGCTCCGGCGGCCCGGGATGTCGGATTTCTCAAAGATCGCGTACCTTGAGGTTCTCGACGCAACCTTCTCGATCGACGGCGTCATCGGGGCGTTCGCCTTCACCCTCTCGGTCCCGCTCATCCTGATCGGGAACGGCATCGGGGCCGTTGTGGTCAGGGAACTGACTGTCCGGGGCGTCGACAAGATCCGGAGTTACTGTTTCCTCAAGAACGGGGCGATGTACTCCATCCTGGTGCTCGGCACGATCATGCTCGCCGACAGTTTCGGGTTCCATATCCCTACCTGGCTCTCGCCGATAGCGACGTTCGGCATCGTCGGCTACTTCCTCTACCGCTCGATGCAGGAGCAGAAGAAGGGGGCCGCGGGCGCCGTGTGACCGGGGGCCGGGCACCGCTCCATCCCTCTTTTCCGTGGCCCAAAAAGGTTTATTCAGGCGCAACGACGAAACGTAAGCCATGACAAAGCGATCCATTGGCCCGCGGACCCTCCTCTACCCTCACCCCGACCTGATCATCGGGACATACGGTCCCGGCGGCCGGCCGGATGCCATGGCCGCTGCATGGGGCGGCATCTGTTCCTCCCGCCCCCCGGCGGTCGCGGTCTCGGTCCAGAAGACCCGGCAGACCTACGAGAACCTGGTCGAGCGGCGTGAGTTCACGATCAGCATACCCTCGGTGGACTACGTCCGGGAGGCGGACTACTTCGGCATCGTCTCCGGCCGCGACACGGACAAGTTCGCAGCAACCGGGCTCTCGCCCGTGAAAGGCGACCTGGTGGACGCTCCATACGTCGGAGAGTTTCCGGTCGTCCTCGAGTGCCGGCTCCTCCAGACAGTCGAGATCGGCGTACACACCCAGTTCATCGGTGAGATCCTGGACGTGAAGGTGGACGAGAGCGTCCTTGGGGAGGACGGCAAACCCGATATAGGAAAGATCCGGCCGTTTGCCTACGACTCGATGCGGCAGGAGTACTACGGCTTTTCCGGCGTGCTCGCGAAGGCCTTCTCGGTGGGGAGGGAGATCAGGAAGTAACTTTTCGGATGGCCTTCCCGACCTTTGGTCGTCACCGCCGGCGGTCCCGTTTCACCTCGACCCACCGCTTCCGCTTTCCGCACCGCTCGCACCGCTGCTCCCACTCGACGACGTTTGATGAGTACTCGTCGTAGCCCCGCTTCCTGCCCCAGCGGTGGAGCCCGATCCTGCAGAGAATGAGCCCGATTGTCGTCATGGTACCTGGAGAGTGTTCGTCCTTTCGGCCGGATGAATGTTGCTCTCTGCCGATAGGCAGATTTCAGGCCGTTTTTCAAGAAAATCACGCCTGAAAAGGTTTTTATCGTATGGTGCCGGAGCCTTAACTACCAAACGGCAGAACGGAGGTATGTATGGCGTTTATCTACTACGGTCAGGGAGTGTCGTCCCTCTACCAGGACTTTGTGGAGCGGCTGATGTCGCAGCTCGCACTCAGGGGCACGGAGATCACGCACCAGAATGTCGGAGATACGATTTCGACGATGGATATCCGGCATATCGGTGAGCAGGGGAAGATGGAGGTCGTGATCGACCGGGAGAATGTCCGGGTGAGTTATACCGTCGACCGGGAGCGAAAAGAGATCAAGAAGGGGCTCGCGGGTGCCGTCACCGGGGCCGGTCTCGGCGGCCTCCTCGGCGGCATACTCCGGGGCGACCGCGACATCGGTGACGTCCTCGGCGGTGCGGCGGCCGGCGGGGCATACGGCGCATACGACGGCTACGAGGCCTCCCGCGAGGAGCGGACCGCGTTCGCCGAGGTGCTTGCCGAGGCGGTCAGGGACGTGGAGAACGAACTCCAGGCGATCATCGCAGGGCAGGAGGAGGCCCGGGAGGCGCTCCGCGAGCGCGGCCGGCAGAAGCGGGAGGAGGATCTCGCCCGGACCGAAGAGTTGCGCGAACTCTTAGAGGAACTCTATGGCGACCTTCTCGCCGTCCAGGAGGAGGTCGAGCTCGCGGCCGTCGAGGGGCAGGATGTCAAAAAGCCTCGGGCCCGGACGGACCGGGCGGAGGTCCTCTACCAGGAGGCGGAGGCGGCACTCGAAGACGGGAACCATGCCGTCGTGAAGGCAAAGGTGAAAGCCGCGCGTGCCATGGTGGAGGGCGCAGCGGATCTCCTTGCAAACGCCGGGGACGGATAAGGTCCCGGTTAACCGTTTCAAGGTATAATCTCGCAGCTGTTGTACTTCCGGTGCTCGAAGTCTTCCATCCGGATTATCCCCGAGTCTATGAGGGCCCGGACCTCCGGGAGTGCCGCCGAGAGCGCCGCATAGAGGTTCTCCACCGTCCCGCAGACGACCCGCCGCCCAACTTCCGGCCAGGGGCGGGTGATGTTTGAGTAGAGGCACCGGCCGCCGCAGAAGTCGAGAAGGCCGCATTCTGTGCAGGGGCTCCCCACGGTCGTCACCGGGAGCCGGAGCGGGTCGGCCGTGGCGATATGCCCGACGTAGTAGTCCTTCATGCCGACCATGATGGGGCAGGGGGCGATATGCCCGTCGGTCATGATGCTGTAGTTCGCGTGGCCGCACCCGCACCGGAGCATGCTCGGCCGGCAAAGGAGCATATCCTGCACCGGGTCCATGAAGGGGTACCACCGGAGCACTCTCCCCTCCTCCCGCATCGTCTCCACCCAGAACCGGACAAGCGACCTGATGCCGGGGTTGTAACTCTCCTTCACCCACGCGGTGTAGTCCCGGAGGCTGTAATCGTTCCAGAAGTTCGCGTCCATCTGCCAGTGGACGGCGGGAAACGAGAACCGGTCGTTCTCTGCGAGGTAGCGGACGGCCTCAGCGATATCGGTATCCTCGGTCACCGTCATCCGGGCGATCAGTTCGCCAGAGAATCCGCCCGCAATAAGGTCCTGGAGATTCCGGGTGATCCGCTCAAACGTCCCCTCCCCGCGGTGGGCGTCGGTGAGCCTCTCAGGACCGTCGATCGAGACCAGGATCGTGTCGAGGCGGTTCGCGACCGCGGGCTCGAGGCGGTCGAGGAGGGTGCCGTTGGTGTGCAGGATCAGCGCCGATACCGGGGCGTCGCGGGCGATCTCGCGGACGCGATCGGCGGCAAGCAGGGGCTCCCCGCCATAGAAGGTCAGGACGGCCCCGGGATCCTTCGCGAGGAACCGGTAGAGGTCACCGAGGTCGATGTCGAGGTCCACCGGGAGGTCCTCGTCGACGGCGATATCGGGCTGTTCCGGGGGGTCGACGGTGAACGCCTTTCCCCGGCAGTAGGTGCAGCAGAGGTTACAGTTGTCGGTCAGGATGAGGTGGTAGTACACGAACGGTCTCTTACAGGTTGGGGGCCGGGCGGGAAAAAGGTGAGGTTACAGGGGGCTCCCGCCGTTTCGTAGAGGGTTTCTGCGAGGCTTTTTGGGCGGATGGCGGAAGGGTCACGGGAAAGTTTCATATACCAGCAGCATCCGGCCCCTTCACCGTCAGGACGAGTCTGATATCCTGCAACATCCCGGGTCCTCCTGCATCTTCGAGGTAGAGCTCGATCGCTTCACGGATGTTCTCAAGCGCCTCCCCGGGTGTATCACCGCAACGGGCAACCTCGAGTTCCTGGCACTGTGAGATATACACCCCCTCCTCTTCCCAGGTCAACACTGTCAGCTGCACGTTCGCCAATCACGCCGTCCTCGGTTATTGCATAAGCCATCCGCCTACTATAACACTCTTCTTTTTGCCCAGGATTCAGCGGGGTTGGTGTTGGGCAGGCCATACCCTCGGGCAATCCCATGCCGGGCCGCCACCCCCCGGAAGTCGCACCGGCTAAGGGGTCTCACGACCGGCGCAAAGCAGAAGTCCCTGCAGGATACATGAACTCCTATGCCTGAAGCGAAAAAAGAGAACCTCACCGAGCAGGTCATCAACCTGCGCGACCTCGTCGCCTACCAGCCGGGGTCGATCGTCAGCCGGATGCTCGTCTACACGAAATCCGGCACGATCACCATCTTCGCCTTCGATGCGGGCGAAGGCCTCTCGGAGCACACCGCACCCTACGACGCCATCCTCCAGGTCCTCGACGGGGAGGCGCTCATCACCATCACCGGCACGGAATACCCGATGAAGACGGGCGACCTGATCATCATGCCGGCACATAAGCCCCACGCGGTCCACGCCGTCACCCGCTTCAAGATGATGCTGACGATGATCCACGCCTGACGTGCCCCCGCCCCCTCACCGGACCGGGTACGGGGGCGGGTAGGCCCCCTCCCGGTAGGGGAGGAGGACCTCGTTGATCCGGCTGTAGTCGGCGAGAGCGGTCATGACGATGCTTCTTGCCGATATCGTGTAGAGGGTGTCGTCCATGAAGAGCGACCGCCGGACCGCGTCCGGTGCGTTCCAGGCGTACGAGGCCCCCTTCTCCCCGTGGATGACCGTGCCCGCGAGAGTGAACCCGGAGGAGGGGCTCACGGAGTAGACGTAAGCCACCTGCCGGGTCGTGGTGCCGTAGGAGCCGGGGTACTTCGACGAGGGGTTCTCGACCCGCTTTATCTCGCTCACCGGGATGACGAGGAGGTTCTTCTCTTTTATAAAGAGGAAGGCCTTGTGGTCGCGGAGGGCCTCCGAGTCGGTCCCGGCTTCGCCGATCACGACGGCGTCGACCTCTAGCGGGTTGTTCACGTCCGAGACGTCGAAGAGGGCAATTTTGAGCCCCTCTACCGAGACGCCGCCCCAGGTGTTCTCGCCCGTCTCTTTCCCGACACCGATGATGTGGTCGGCGTCATAGGGATGGAGGTAGTCGGAGTAGCCCGGGATCTTCAGTTTCCCGAGGATACCCGGGTGCTCTGGGTCCGAGAGATCGATGACGAAGAGCGGGTCGACCCGCTTGAACGTCACGAGGTACAGCCGGTCGCCGGAGAACCGGGCGGCGTATATCCGCTCATCGGGCGCGATATGCTCAAGCGTCCCGATGGTCTTCATCGCAGGATCGAGGACGTAGACGTTGTTGTACTGGAAGGAGCCCTCCCGTGTCCAGCCCTCGACGGTCGTCGCGACCCGGAGGTTCCCTGCGTGCTCGTCGAGCGAGAACTGGTTTAAGAGGCTCCCGGGGACCTCGCCCATGGCCTTATAGTCGATCTTTCCGCGCTCAATCGCGAACCGGTGGATGATCGTCCGCTCAAGGGTGCCGGCGGAGCCTGCCATCGTCCCGGAGGAGTATGCCGGCCCTGCGTTCCGGTAGCCGATGTAGAGGTTCTTCTGCGACGCAAAGAGGGTGGTGTCGTAGCCGAGGAGGAACGCCTCGGCATCGGGGGCGTCCGTGTCTTTCCGGACGGAGAAGGCGGTTGCGGTGTAGAAGACGTAGTTCTGCATGGGTGTCTTCGGGCGGTAGATCTCGGGCCGGATGGGCGGCGCCTCATCTACCCTCACTGCGGGGAGGGCGATATCGTCGCGCACCCAGGCGGGAGACTCCCGCGTGAGGGTGTAGACGTACTCCCCGACCATCCGGGCGTCGTAGTAGTCGCCGGTGAAGGTCAGGGTCCGGATCAGCTCCGGGTCGGCCCGGTCGCCGACGTCGTAGACGTATGCGCGCGTCACCGTCCGCCAGACCGGGACCGGCGTTACGCTCCCCTCCGGGGTGGTCATCTCTTCTTCTGTTGCGACGGCAAAGACCACCAGGCGGTCGCCCGCGAGAAAGAGCGCCGTCGGGCGCCCGTCTATCCGGGTCTCGGAGACGATTCTCGCGTCCTTTGCCGGGAACGCCTCGACGATCGCGAGGGTCTCCCCCGATATGATGTAGATGTACTTCCCGTCATTCTTCACGAAGTCGGCCTCATCCACGCCCTCCACCTGCACGTTCGTCGTGGAGTAGTCCCGGGCCGAAGACGTCGGGACGGCGGTCGCTGCCGGCGCCGGAGCGTTCTCCCCGGCCGCAGGCACGACGCCCCCGGGGATGCGAGGATAGCCGTTATCGCTCCATCCTTTCTGCGCGTGCTCCTTTAAGAAGGCCCTGATCTCTTCCACCGATCCGAATTTCTCCAGGTCGCCCCAGGCCTCCGCCCCGGCGTCCTCAGACGCGAGGGCGGTCCCGATGATCGCGGCGACCACGAGACACCCGAGAGCGGCCGCCATCACAGGTTTCCAATTCCCCATTCCGCGGTTCACCTCTTGATAGAG
Source organism: Methanoculleus sp. 10 (assembly GCF_913757945.1). Lineage (NCBI taxonomy): Archaea > Methanobacteriati > Methanobacteriota > Methanomicrobia > Methanomicrobiales > Methanomicrobiaceae > Methanoculleus > Methanoculleus sp. 10. Next base: position 26,676 of record NZ_CAJYDP010000002.1, read on the forward strand.
GGAGATGCACGCGCGGGAGCATCACCTTTGCGTAACCTACGAATAATTTCGAAGTCTTCCGCCGGGGTCCCTCACCCGACCGGCGCCGCCGAAAAGATCCAGGCTATGTAGGCTGCGTAGCCGATGAGCAGGAGGGCTGACCAGCCCCGGACGACGGACGGGCGGGCAAAGAGCAGGGGGAGGATCGCGGCGGAGAAGAAGGCGACGGCGATGACGTCGGCAAACGACCCGATGGTGACCGGGGCGATGAGGAGGCTTATCCCGAGGACGAAGAGGAGGTTGAAGATGTTGCTCCCGAGGATGTTGCCGACGGATATGGCGCCCTCGTCTCTCACGGCGGCAACGAGGGACGTCGCGAGCTCCGGGAGCGATGTGCCGACGGCGACGACCGAGAGGCCGATGACGAAGGCGGGGATTCCGAAGGCCTCCGCGAGGGTGACGGCGCTGTCGACGACCAACCGGGCGCCGACGATGACGGCGACGAGCCCGAGCCCGATATAGAGAGCGTCAGCCCACCCGTGCGACCTGATATGGACAGCCTCCTCTTCGCGGCGCTCCCGGAGGAGAAGGGCGAGGATGATCACAAAGAGGATGAGGAGCACCGCTCCGGCAAGGACGTCGAGCGTGCCTCTTACGGCGAGCAGGGCGAACGCCGCCGTCGCGGCGAGCATCAGCACGGTGTGCCGGACAAGCGCGGAGCGCGACGTCCCCGACGCGGCGACCATACCGGGCCGGATGAGGGTGCAGAGCGCGAGGACGAGAGCGATGTTTGCGATGTTGCTCCCGAGGACGTTCCCGAGGGCGATCTCCGTGTTCCCCGTGGCCGCGGCGTTCGTGCTGACGACGAGCTCGGGGAGGGACGTACCGAACGCGATGATCGTGGACCCGATCAGGGCCGGGGATATGCTGTGGCGGAGGGCGATGCCGCTCCCGCCGCCTACGAAGAGGTCGGCACCTTTGATGAGGAGCGCTACGCCGACGATGAATATGATGAACGTCGTTATCATGGGTGCGTCACGGGTGTGGTGGTACCTGTTGGGCGGGTATCTGCTAATACGTTTCCGAATCGGGGTTCCGGGCGGTGGTTGTATGGGGTTCTGCCCCGGGCTGCCGGGACCGTTCTCCTGCGGGCGAAGGGCATATCCCCTCTCCCATCCAACACCTGAGGATACCGGTGCCGGCATTCCCGCCGGACACCCTGACAGGGAGGCCCTCAGTTACGCTCTCGTTTGACGAACAGATTGATGCCCTGGAGCAGGAACGCGAGAGTCTTCTCCGGTTCCCCGAAGAGGAGTTCATCGATATCATCCGTGACGTTGGGTTCTCCTGCGACTGCTGCGGCCGGTGCTGCACCCGGGAGTTCAACGGTCACGTCTTCCTGCTGGAGGAGGACACTGATCGGGTCCTGTCGTTTCAGCCCGACGCCCTCATCCCGGCGCCCGATTACGACGCCTGCGACCAGGAGGGACGGTTCTACGTCTCGGGCTACGCCCTCCGGACAAAACCGGACGGGTCCTGTATCTTCCTCGAAGGGGGCAGGTGCAGCATCTACGACCGGCGGTTCTCCATCTGCCGGGTCTATCCCTACATGCTCCACCGGGAGGCCGATGAGAGGGGTGTGGTCGACTGGCGGCAGATCGGCGGCTTGAACGAGCACGGGTGCTACAACACCCCGATCGAGGATGCCGAGTGCGCCCGGATAGCCCGCGAGACCCGGGCATACGAGGCGGCGTTCCTCGACCAGGAGATCCGGTTCCGGAGAGCCCTCCAGGACCTCTTCGCCCGGGAAGGACTGCGCTACGTCCGGCGGACCTACGACCTCCTGATGCGGGACTTCCGGAAAGGGGCCGAGGTTGAGGTCCGGGTATTCCACCGCGGGCGGTTTCACCCGCACCGGGTCACCCGCGACGTCTACGGGTGACGTAATCCCCCTCCCCGGATCCCCGATGGAGACCGAAGTCCTCCTCACCCTGCTGGTGCTGGCCGGCGCCGTCATCCTCTTCGCCACCAGCGTCGTCAGGCCCCACCGGGCGCTGGCCGGCGCCGCCTGGATATTCCTCCTTTCCCGGGAACTTGCAGAGGCTGGCGAGACTTTTGAGGCGCGTGCGCGTGCCTATCTCGGGCAGCCTGCCTTGCCCCGGGCCGGGTATGCCGCCGCGGCCTGACACCCTGCGGCCCGCCGGGTAAACCTTTATAGCGCTCCATGGTGACCAGGGCCCCGCCATGGAGCGGGAGTATGATGTCATTGTTATCGGGACCGGTGTCGCTGGTTCCGATATCGCCTGGCACTGCAAGGAAGCCGGGATGCAGGTAGCGATCACCGATCACCAGACCTACGGGGGGACATGCGCTCTCCGGGGCTGCGTCCCAAAGAGGGTGCTCGCCGGCGCCGCGGAGGTGGTGGCGCGTGTCCATGACCAGCAGGGGATGGGCATCAGGGGGGAGGTGGCGATCGACTGGCCGCAGCTGCTCGCCTTCGAGCGCTCGTTCACCGGCCCTGTTCCCCGGCGGAAGGAGGAGCGCTTCCGGAGGGCGGGCATCCACACCTGGCGGGGGTTCGCCAGGTTCGCCGGCCCGGACCGGGTTTTGATCGGTGACGACCTCTTTTCGGCACGGTACATCGTGATCGCCACCGGCGCACACCCCCGGCCGCTCGGTGTCCCGGGTGCCGACCTCGTGACCTCAAGCGGCGACTTCTTCTTCCTTGAGACACTCCCGGAGCGGATCATCTTCATCGGCGGGGGCTACATATCGTTCGAGTTCGCCCATGTGGCCGCCAGGGCCGGGTCCGGGGTGACCATCCTCCAGCGGAGCGGGCGGGTCCTCTCGGGGTTCGACCCCGACATTGTCGACCGGCTGGTGCTGGCGTCAAGGGAGATCGGGATCGACGTGCAGGTGAATATGCCGCTTCTCTCAGTCGAGAAGGCCGGCGGCAGCCTCCGCGTGCGGGCCGGGAAGGCGGGGGAGGAGAAGGTCTTCGAGGCGGATATGGTCGTCCACGGGGCCGGCAGGGTTCCTGCGATCGAAGGCCTCGATCTTGCGGCCGGGAAGATCGAGACCGACCGGCGGGGGATCGTGGCCGACAGCCACCTCCGGAGCGTCTCAAACCCCGCGGTCTACGTGGCCGGCGATGCAAACCCGGAAGGCCCGCAGCTGACACCGGTGGCGGTGATGGATGCCCATATCGTCGTCGACAACATCTTAAACGGCAACACCCGGGTCGCGGACTATTCCGTCGTCCCGAGCGCCGTCTTCACGACCCCGCCCCTCGCGTCTGTCGGGCTCACGGAGGCGGCGGCGGAGGAGAAGGGGATACCCTGTATCGTCCATGCCGGCGACCTCTCATCGCGCTTCACGAACCGGAGCATCGGCGAGAAGCACGCCGGCTACAAACTCCTGATCGAGAGGGGCTCCCGCCGGATACTCGGGGCCCACCTCATCGGGCACCACGCTGAGGAGGTGATCAACATCTTCGCTCTCGCGATCAGGCACAACCTGACGGTGGACGATCTCACGCTCGACGCGATCCCATGGGCCTACCCGAGCAACGCCTACGACATCATCCATATGGTCCATCCAATGGTGCGGAAGTGAGGTGCGTCGGCATGCCGGCCGGGCTCGCGCGAAGCCGCGAAGAACGCGAAGGGAGGAAAGTTGTTCTTCCAGGACTTCGCGCCCTCGCATGAGTTATCTGCAAGAAAAGTTCAGAAAAAGGTCTTGCCGGGGATTCGGGCCCCGGTGCCCTATCTCACGCCCCGGCGCCCGCGCCCTCTTCCGCCGGTTTCTTCGCCGGTTTCTCGGGCTTCACGTAGGTGATCGTGTGGCGTTCCACCACGTGCTCCACCACCGGCGGGAAGTACTCCCGCTCCATCGTGAGGCTCCCGAAGGGGCAGCCCTCGACGCAGTCGCCGCAGGCGATGCACCGCATGCGGTCGATCTCCCAGACCTTCTCCTCCTTCTCGATGCGGATCGCCTCGCATGGGCACCGCCGCGAGCAGAGGCCGCAGGAGCGGCACGTGGCGGGGTCGAAGGCGACGTGCCCCCGGGTGAGGGGGCTCGTCCGCGCCGGGACCGCCGGATACCGCCGGGTGGCCGGCCCTCTCACGAGGTTCCGAAAGACGGTTCTTGTCATCTCAAAGAGTCCCATCCCGCCGTCACCTCTCCGTGCAGCTGATGCAGGGGTCGATCGAGAGGACGATGACCGGGACATCGGCGAGCTGGGCGCCCGGGAGCATCTTCACGAGCGCGGGGATGTTTGCAAGCGTCGGTGTCCTGATACGGGCACGGACAAGGTGCTTGGTGCCGTCGCCCCGCAGGTAGTGGACGACCTCACCCCGCGGCTGCTCCGCGCGTGAGAAGTACTCGCCGTCCGGCGTTCCCTTCACCTTCACATCGATGGAGCCTTCGGGCATCTCCTCGATCGCCCTCCTGATCAGGTCGATAGAGGAGTAGAGTTCCCTGACCCTGACGGCACACCGGGCGTAGCAGTCTCCGGCGGTCTCGACGACCGGCTTGAAACCAAGGTCTCCATAGGCCGCGTACCCGGTCTCCCGGTGGTCCACCGCGACCCCGCTCCCACGGAGGGTCGGCCCTGCAGCCCCGAGGGCGTAGGCATCATCCTTCGAGATGACCCCGAGCCCCTGGAGGCGGTACTTCACCGTCTCATCGTTTAAGAAGACGCCGCCGAGGTCCCGGCACTGCTCCTCGAAGGAGTCGAGTGTGCGGTGCATCTCGTCGAGTTTCTCCTGCCCGATATCGCGCCTGACCCCGCCGACCTTGCAGGTCCCCTGGATGACCCGCCCGCCGGTGGTGTCCTCAAAGACGTCGAGCACGCTCTCGCGGAGTTGCCAGGACCGCATGAAGAGGTTCTCAAAGCCCATCCCGTCTGCAAAGAGCCCGAGCCAGAGGAGGTGGGAGTGGAGACGCGAGCACTCCGACCAGATCGTCCGGAGATACCTCGCCCGGTCCGGGACATCGATCTTCATGATGTGCTCGATGCCCTGGCAGTAGCAGAGCGCGTGGATGAAACTGCAGATCCCGCAGATCCGTTCCGCCACGTAGACGTATTCGGTGAACTCGCGCTTCTGCACGAGCTGCTCGAGTCCCCGGTGGATGTAGCCGATGGAGGGGACCACATCCACCACCAGCTCGTCCTCGAGGACGAGGTCAAGGTGAATGGGTTCCGGCAACACCGGGTGTTGCGGCCCGAACGGCACGACTATGCGTTTCGACATCGGTCTCCCTCCCTTCTCGTGACGCTGAACGGATACTTCGTTGCCGTCTTGATGAACGTCCCCTTAAAGTCGATGTTGATCCCGGTCACCGAGATCCCGAAGAGGTCGTGCAGCTCGTTCTCGTAGACGAACGCCCCCCAGTAAAGCCCGGAGATGCTCGGGACCTCCGTCTCCGGCCCGACCGTCAGGCGGAGGTTCCTGAACTGGTAGCCCTTATCGAACGAGTAGTTGATCTCGTAGGCTCCGCCGACATCCGTACACCCGATCTGGACGAGGCGGTAGCCGTCGGCCTGGAGCCCTCCGACCTCCTTGAGGAGGTTCTCCAGCGCGACGCTGGTCGTTGTCTGCTCTTCGCTCACTATCGTCATCTTCCCTCACCTGCCTCTGCGGCAAGCCGCGGTTCTTTCTTTGCCTGTGCTTCCCCTGTCATCTTCATCCGTTTCTCCTCGAGGATCCCGAGTGCCTTCACAACGCCGTCGATGATCTGCTCCGGCCGGGCTGCACATCCCGGGACATAGACGTCGACCGGGATAACCTTGTCGACGCCCCCTGCGATGTTGTAACACTCCCGGAATATGCCGCCGGTTGCGGCGCAGGCGCCGATCGCGACGACCACTTTTGGCTCCGGCATCTGCTCGTAGAGGTTTTTCACCACCGGCCGGTTCTGCTCGTTGATCCCGCCGGTGATCAACAGGATGTCCGCATGCTTCGGGTTGCCGGTGTTGATGATGCCGAACCGCTCCACGTCGTAGAGCGGCGTTAAGCATGCAAGCACCTCGATGTCGCACCCGTTGCAGCTGGACGCATCGTAGTGAAGGATCCAGGGTGATCGCTTCAGGAATGCCATGGTACTCATGCACCTCCGATCATCATATAGGAGAGGATCGCCAGGTTCGCGATGCCGAGTAGCGCCGCGAGCCACCCGCTCTTCAGCGCTGCCTGCCAGCGGACCCGTGCGGTGACGTTGTCGATGAAGATCTCGGCCACGTACGTGACCGCGACGGCAATGATCCCGATCACGGGGTTCCAGGCAAAGAAGAGATAGACGAGCCCGAGGAGGAAGACGTTCTCGTACCAGTGGGCGACCTCGACCTCTCCCAGCGTCGAGCCCGAGAACTCCGTCGTGATGCCCTTGACGATCTCCTGGTGCGCGTGGTGCGATGTCGATATGTCGAAGGGGGACTTCCTGAGTTTGATCGTGAGGATGACGGCAAGCCCGAGGAAGACGCCCGGGAGATAGATGATGGCCGGCGCGGTCGCGGCGGCTATCCCGGCGACGTAGAAGCTCCCCGTGACCATGTAGAGCCCGACGGCCGCAAGGATGATCATCGGCTCGTAGGCCATCACCTGGATCAGCTCCCGCTCGGCCCCGATGTGGCTGTAGGGCGAGTGGACCGCGTAGGCCCCGAGCACCAGGAAGACGTGGGCGAGCGTGAAGGCAAAGACGACCAGCAGGAGGTCCCCTCCCGCGAAGAAGATCGCCCCGGAGAGGGCGATGAAGATCAGGTAGGCGAGGACGTAGAAGTTCTGCGCCGTGGTGACGACGACGTTCTCTTTCTCGAAGAGTTTGCCGACGTCGTAGAAGGGCTGCAGGAGCGGCGGCCCGACCCTTCCTTGCATCCGCGCGGTGATCTTTCGATCGATCCCGGCGATGAGGCCGCCCGCGACGGGCGCGAGGATGAGGAAGAGGACCGCCCCGATGAGCCAGTTCATAGGGCCACCCCCGCAAGGACCCACGATGCAAGGATCAGGATGATGCAGACCGCCGCCCCGGGCCGGAAGAGCCGTGCCTCACCGAAGTACTCGGTGAGGTAGTAGTTCTGCGTCATTGCCTCCCGGGTCATGCCGAGGGAGCCTGCGAAGTGCAGGTCCGGTGTCGCGGGCCTCCCGCCCATGTAGACCGGGAGGTGCTTTGCGGTCCTCCCTAAGAGGAAGAACGAGACCGGGAGGACCAGGAGCAGGGCCATCATCAGGAGCATGATGGCGACGTTTGTCTGCGCCAGGTGTGCCGTGACCCCGTAGATGGCGAGGACGTAAGGCTCAATCAGCGTCGAGGATATGACCGGGAAGAGGAAGACGGCCGCTACGACGAGGCCGGTGGTGATGTAGAGGGGAGCCCAGGGCTCCTCCAGGAATCCCTTCTCGACCCGCTCCACGTTCCGGGTGACCGCGACGAGTTTGCCCATCCACTTTGCCCAGAAGAATACGGTGACGGCGCTCCCGTAGGCGAGGATGGCGATGAAGACCAGGCCGAAGGGGGCCTGGACGAACGCCTCGATCGCCGCCCACTTGGAGACCAGCATACCGAACGGCGCAAGGAACATGCCGGCGATCCCGATGAACATCATCACCGCCATCTTCGGCATCCGGACGATCAGGCCTTCCATCTCCTCGATGTTGCGGCTCCCGATCCGGTGCTCGATCGCCCCGGTCCCGAGGAAGAGGAGCGACTTCGCGACGGCGTGGAAGACGATCAGGAGGATCGCCGCCCAGACGAGCATGTAGGTCCCGACGCCCGCACACGCGGCTATCAGCCCGAGGTTTGCGATCGTCGAGTAGGCGAGGACCGATTTCGCGTCACTGCGCGATATAGCGATCGCGGAGGCGACGACGAACGTCACCGCGCCGACGAGGCCGACGGAGAACCCGGCGAGGGTCCCGGCAAAGACCGGCGCGAACCGGACCAGGATGTAGACGCCGGCCTTGACCATGGTGCTCGAGTGGAGCAGGGCCGAGACCGGGGTCGGGGCCACCATCGCCCCGAGGAGCCAGGAGGAGAAGGGCATCAGCGCGGCCTTCGTGATGCCGGCAAACCCGATCAGGACGGCCGGGATCAGGACGACGGCAGCGTCGCCGGAGGCGAGCACCCGGGCGAGATCGATGCCCCCGCTCGCCGGTCCGGTCGCGGCAAGGAAGATGAGCGCCGTAACAAACGCAACCCCGCCGAGGAGGTTCATCACCAGGGCGCGGAAAGCGTTCGTCGTCGCCTCTTCGGTCTCCGAGTAGCCGATCAGCAGGAACGATGCGATGGTGGTGACCTCCCAGAAGAAGAAGACCCACATGAGGTTATTGGAGAAGACGAGGCCGAACATTGCGGCGAGGAAGGCGAAGATGACGAAGAAGAACATCGTCTGCCGGTCACGCACCTCCGGGTGGTGGTGGTGGTACGTCTCCATGTACCTGACGGCGTATACTGCTATGAGGCTCCCGATGATCCCGATGATCAGGGCCATGATGATGGAGAACTGGTCGATGAAGAGGTTGTTCACCGCATGGAGGTTCCCCGAAAACGACGTCTCGAGATACACAATCAGCGCCGCCTGAACGACGGCCAGTGCGATTGCGAGGTAGTTCCTGAACTTTGCGCCCATGTAGATGATGAAGAGCGCGAGCACCATCTCGATGGCCACCATGGCGAGATCGGCCGCCTCCGAGGATGCGGCAAAGTAGACCGCGCCCCCGAACGCATACCGGACGAGCAGGTAAACCGATGCCCCGCCGATGGCGAGAGCCGAGAGGGCGACCACCGCGTAACGCAATGTCGTCCGTTTCACGAACAATAAAAGACACGCGACGAGGATGGGAAAGAGTATTAGGAAGAGCAGCGTCTGCACTATTGAGTCCCTCGTAGGGTAACTATGCCCTACTTACATAATTAATCATTCCAAATAGGCCCCCGGGGTATCGCCCGGTTGATGCCCGGAGCCGGCTCCGCGCGGGGTGATGAGGCGAACCGGGCGGCTGTACCACCGCGCTCTTTTGCGCGTATCAGCGGTGTGCAGGCTGCGGCGCGACCCCCGCGTGTTGCCCTGATGGGGGGTTGCATATCCGTCCACCGAACTTTTGCGCTCTTCCGCGGCAGCGCGCGAGCTGGTGCAGTGATTCCAAATGAACGGATCATACCCGGCCTTCGTCCCATCCCCGCGGAGCGCTCCCTCCGGCACCCCACCCCGGCCGTGCTTCTCCCCTCCCCCCCCTCCCGGGGCAGGGCAGTCATGGCGATATCCGGTGGAAAGCCGTGTCAGATTCCCGATCTAACGCCGGTTTCCCGGAAGGGTGGGGAGAGCCGGCCCGGATCCGTTTCTTCCCCGGGATCTCTCCATGTACTGTCGCTGCCCCCGGAGTGGGGCGGGGATTTCAGGAGGAACTCACAGGCCCGCCTGCGGGGAGGGGAAACCTGCCCGGTCCCTCCCCCATGGCGATATCCCCACGGTCCACTCCACGGGGAGATCCCGGAGGAGAACCGGATACGGCTCATCCCCGGGTACTCCCGGGATACAAACCCCCGGGCAGTGTGAAAAGCAATCAATACTCTCCTCCGTTGGGAGGACTACGTCGGTATACGGTAATTCGGGGATAATGTGTGAAAAGCAATCAATACTCTCCTCCGTTGGGAGTGCCGATAACCGGGAATCATTGCACTAAAGGATAGGGATAACGATACAGCCTCTCGCACGAGGCTGCATCGCTCGATATCGGGCGTCAAAAAGAGTGAAGTACCGACATCCGGAGCGCCTGTGCCGGGTGTCAATCCGGCCTGCAGGGCAGCACGCCCCGCACGCCCCCTTCATGTTCTCCGGCGGCATCGCCCCGGTAGCGCGGTATGAAATGGACGTGAACGTGCATGACGTTCTGCCCCGCGGCCTCCCCGACGTTGACGCCGATGTTGTAGCCGTCAGGAGCGAGGTTGCGGTCGGTGAGCGCCCTGCAGTCGTCGATGAGCCGGGCAAGGGCCATCCTCTCTTCGTCGGTCGTATCGAAGTAACTCGCCACGTGCCGGAACGGTATCACGAGCAGGTGGCCGGGGGTGACCGGGTGGATGTCGTGGCGGGCATAGCAGAGGTCGTTTCTCGCCACGATATCCTCCGGGGCCGGGTTGCAGAACGGGCATGGCATGGCCCCTGCTCGTCCCCCATACCACATGAGGGTTTTGGCCCGGCCCCTCTCACCCGAGCAGGCGGGCGAGGAGCTTCCCCGGGAGGCTCCGGGAGAGGGCGATGGCGTGCTCGGTGCAGATCTCGTGGCAGCAGTAGCACCGGATGCAGTGCGAAAGGTCGACCGTCGCCTTGCCTCCGGCGACGGTGATCGCGTGCACCGGGCAGATACGCTCGCACTTCCCGCACCCGATGCACGCCGGCGCGATCACGCCGGGCCGGGGCGCGTAGGTCCTCCCGAACCGCTGGACGACGGCGAGGACCACCCGCCGCCAGGGTCCTGCCCCGCCCCCGGCGTAAGTCGAGGGTTTCTTGAAGTCGGGAACGACGAACTCCGCCGGGTCGTCGCCGACCGTCCGGACGGCGAGGGGATCGAGAAGGCCGCGGGCGGCCGCGCTCCTGATGGTGCCGATCTCGAGCGGGTCCATGCCGATGAGCCGCGCAAGAACGGCGTCCACGGCTGTGTAGTCGCTCCCGGCGAGGATCACCCCGATCTTCCGCGGGCTGCCGGCCTGGGGGCCGTCCCCCTCCATCCCGACAACTGCGTCCACGACCTGGAGCCGGGGTTTCATGCACTCGTTGAGGTCGACGAGCATCCTCCCGAAGGCGTACTCGTCCCGGAACCGGAAGTGGAAGACCGGCTTTTCGAGGCCCGGGATGAGCCCGAAGAGGTTCTTTGCGGCACCCGTCATCCGGGTCCACATGTGGGTCTTCGCTTTGGAAACAACCACGATCGCATCGGCATCCGCTGCCGGGGTGATGATCGGGAACTGCTTCATCGTCTCACCCTCCGGGAACGGGATGATCCGAAAACCGGTATCGTAGTTCAGCACGGCGCCGGTCTCCTCCGCCGCGGCGGCGAATCCCGACCGGGCGTATGCCCGTCGCAGGTTCGGCTCGCTGTAGACGATCCCGGCCCCGGGGCTGTCGGCGATGACGATCCGGCACCCGTGCTCCACGAGGAGGCGGGCGACGGCAGCGACGACCGCCGGGTGGGTGGTGACGCACCGCTCCGGCGCCTGCCCCTGCAGGAGGTTCGGTTTAAGGAGCACTCTCTCTTTCGGCGCGACGAACCTCCCTATACCGCCGACGAGGCCGATCGCGCGGCGGACGGCTGCATCGACCTCGTCCGGCACGTAACTGTCGCACCTGACGACGGCGACGGTCGCATCGCGCCTGGGGGGCTGCACCTCACTCCTCCCCAAGGCGGGCGAGAGCCTCTTTTGCCGCGAGCATCGCCGCTCCCTGCTTGGTCGGCGCCTCCCCTCTCCCGAGGAGCGCCCCCCCGACGGTCACCCGGGCGGTCCAGACGGGAGAGCTCCCGGGACCCGTCCGGCGGTAGGCGTACTCGATCTCGCCGAGGTTCTCCCGGGCGGCGTACTCCTGGAGCCTCCCCCGGTAGTTCCGGTGGGTGTCGCATCCGGCGATCTCGTCCTCGAAGATGGCGAGCACCACCGCCCGGGCCCTGGCGATGCCCCGGTCGATGTAGATGGCGCCGATCAGGGCTTCGAACGCGTCGGCGATGATCGAGTCGGTCGGCGCCTGCCCCCGCCTCCTGATGACGCCGTCGATGCCGAGGCCCTGCCTGCGCACGATATCGGCGAGTTTTGTGTTTCTCGTCACCTGGAGCCGCCGGTTCATCTCGCCGGGCGGGAGGTCGTACTCGCTGTAGAGGTGGTCGGCGATGACGAAGTCGAGGACGTAGTTTCCCAGGAACTCGAGCCGTTCGTTGTCGTCGGCCGCCGTTGCCGGGTACTCCCCGCCGTTCGCGTATGACCGGTGGGTCAGCGCCCGGTCGTAGAGGGGGAGGGCCGCGTCGCTCACATCGGTGATCCCGAACGGTGGGCGGGCGAGGAGCGCGCGCACCTCCCCCTCCCGGTCACGACAGACGGGTCCCGGGCCCGCGGGGGTTTTTTTCCTGAAGAGGCAGCCGATACGAAGTTTTTTCCGGATGGTGGCAAGGCTCATGGTCGTCGGGTGCAGGATGTCCTGTTGCTCTTCATAGAATGGCTTTCGTACTGTCCGATAAATCTTTGCCGGGAACCGGGCGCCGGGAAACCTTTTCGTTGTCTTCCGGAAATAACTCTATCCGTGATGCAGTCCACGGCGGGCGGGGACAGGGGGAGCGTCTATCTCGATATCGAGTTCGGGTACGTCTACGGTACCTGCCGTGCGGTCATGATGCCGATCGAGATAGGCGCCGTCGTCCACCGGCCGGAGGACGACAGCGTCCGCTATGCCGGGGAGCAGTTCCGCTACGATATCGACGTTGAGATCTGGAAGAAGGTGACCGACCCGTGCGGCAAAACCGTCGGTGTCGCGACGACCGTGGCGAATATGGGCCGCGGCGAGTATGGCGCGGTCTACGACCACTCCTTCCGGATCCCGGGCGGCGGGGTTCCTGCGGCAGAAGAGACCGCCCGGAAAGCGTTTGCCGACCTTGGGTTCTTCATGGAGTCGGTCCTCCCGGCAGAAGATGTGCCGGAGATCGTCGTCTTTGCGGCAGAGATGGAGCGGAGGGCTTTCCGGGCCGCGGAGGTCCCGCTTGACGGGCGCCGGCTGGTCGACCTCCAGCGGGAGATACGGCGGCGTCTCGGTATGAAACAGGTCCTCTCCCTCGACCGGCTTGCCCACCTCATCGATTTCTCCATAGATGGCTCCGTCGTCGCCTCGGCGCACTTCCAGTATCCGGTCCCCCCGGAATACCGCCACCTCCTCGACGTCCACCGGGGGATGGGCGACGCCGTCCGGACGTTCCTGCTCGCGCGGGAGTTCCAGGAGAGGCTCCCCGAACTTGAGAGACGTGTCAGGGCCCTGGTGGATGCCTGCGGGAGCGGGGGATGACAGAGACGCCGCCAGGAACCGGCCGATCGCGTTGATGCACGCGAAGGCGCGGAGAAGCGCGGGAGTCCATCCGGCGGATGCTGATGCGGTCCCCTTCGTGGCTCAAAGCCCGGCGGCTCCTCAACCCCCGGACGGGATGCGGCCGGTCGCGTTTTTAGGTAGGCCCGGTCAACAGGAAGGCGCGTCGTCCCTCCTCTCCCGCACGGGATGGTGCAGCGCGAGTTCACGGCTCCCGGACCGGCTCGCGCGGTCCGGTCAGGAGGACGTCGATCTCCGCGCCCCCGGGAATGCTTCCGGTTCCTGCCGGGACGTGCAGGTAGGCATTTGCGCGCACCATCGCCATCTGCGTCCCGGTACCCGGGGGCAGGGGAGCGGCGGTATACCCGTCTCCGGCCCGGGACACGGTGAGGAGGACGAACTCGTCAACCCCCAGATCGGTCAGGACCGTTTCGGCAAGCCGGGCGCGGAGGCGCTCCGCCGGCCGGGTGCAAAAGCCCCATTCCGCGAGGAGGGGGAGGGCGAGCTCCCGCACGGTCGTCAGCGCGGCGATCGGGTAGCCCGGCATCCCGATGACCGGCTTACCGTCGATCCGCCCGACGATCGCCGGCCTCCCGGGCTTCATCGCGATGCCGTGGACGAGCACCTCGCCGAGATCGCCGATGATGCCGGCGGTGAAGTCCCGGGTGCCTGCCGAGGAACCAGCGGAGATCATGAGCAGGTCGTTCTCCCGGACACCCTTCGCGATCGCCTGCCGGAGCATCGCGGGATCGTCACGGACGATCCCGTAGCGGGTCGGGGAGGCGCCCGCCTCCGCGAGCCATGCCGCCGCAACGGCGGTGTTGCTCTCGATCACCTCGCCGGGGCCCGGAAGCTTGCCTGCCGGGACCAGTTCGCTTCCGGTGGGGATCAGGCCGATCTTCACGGTCCATACGTCGACCTCCGCGATCCCGTAGGAGAGGAGCGCCCCGATGTCGCAGGGGCGTATCCGGTGGCCGGCCGGGAGGATCATCTCCCCCTGCCGGATCTCGGCGCCCGCAGGATGGACCTGCTCCCCCGGGACTACCGCCTTCCTGGTGCTCCAGGCGCCGTCCTCCCCGATGATATCCTCGATCATGACGACGGCGTCGCACCCGGGGGGGATCGCGTTTCCGGTATTCACCCGGTGGAGGTTCTGGAGCCGGACGGGGGTTCTCTCACCTGCCCCGCGGGTCTCGCCGCTCACGACGGCAAAACCGTCCCGTGCGGCGATATCCGTTGCCGGGACCGTCAGGGGTGAGTAGATCGGATTCCCTGTCACCCGCTCGGCCGCCGCGGCCACCGGCATCCTGATTGTCCGGCTCGGGCGTACAAAGGCGGATCGCATCATAGCCCGGACCTCACCGAGCGGTTTTAGCGTGAGGCGTTCCCTCGCCATGGCGTCACGTCCGCCCCGTGACCTGCGGCCTTGAGGGTTCTCTGCCCCGGGAAAAAAAGTTAGACTCTGGTGTAGAGGTTTGCATACACCGTCTTGCCTTTGGAAACCGGGTGGCGTTCGCCAAGGTCCCCGACATAGTGGGCGAAGAGGGCTTTCACACCGTCGACCTCCTGCTCCACCTCGCCGACCATCTTGAATCCCGGGAGCGGGTTTTCTATCATCCCATAGACGTAGATGTCGCCTTTCACCATCTGCCCGCCGACGCGGCCTTTGGCGTTGCCCTTGATGATGACGGTGCCGCCTTCGCCGTGGGTGGAGACGTGAATATCCGCATCGCCGCCGACGATGATCGTCCCGCCGTTGATGAACGTGGCCGTGTCGTTGCCGACGTCCCCGGCGACCCGGATCAGCCCGCCCTGCATGCCGCGCCACTCGCCGCGGGGCGATGCGCCCAGGTGGTGTCCGGCGTTCCCGTCGATGACGAGCTCGCCGCCTTCCATCCCGATGCCGCAGAAGGAGTCGACGTTTCCTCTCACGTGGATCTTCCCGCCTTTCATCCAGCCGCCGATGTACATGTCGGCGTTGCCTTCGATGACGATCTCGCCTGCGGTCATCTGCTGGCCGATCCTTTTCACACGGGTGCAGTCCCCGCGAAGGATGATCTTCGTCTCGGCTGCCGTCGCTCCGCCGTCGCCTGCAACCGTGAAGTAATTCCCGAGCGGGCTCTTCTGTTTGCCCTCCCAGACATCGAGGGCGGCGATCTCGGCGGCTTTCTTTCCTGCAAAGTTATCCGGAGTGATGTTCTGCCCCTCGAGCATGAGTTCGGGGGGGTTGGTCAGGGTGAGGATTACTGTTTTCATGATCATCGCCTCATTCTGTCGCGTCGACCTCGATCACCCGCGGGTTGTGGAGGTGTTCCTCAAAGAGCGAGTAGTTGTCGAGTTTCACGCTGTAGTGCCGGAGGAAGTGCTCGTAGATATCTCTCTGCACCTGTGCGTTCTCCGGGACCTTCACGTCGACCCAGACGGTCCGCTTTGCGGGCTCTGTGACGACCTCGCCACCTTTGACGGTCACGATGCCGTCCTTGACCAGGTAGGCGCACCGGGAGAAGGCCTTCTCGATCATCTCCGGATCAGAGGGCATATTCTCGGGGTTGAGGGCGTAGACGGCGATATCGGCGTCCATGCCGGGGGCGAGCCCGCCGTAGATGTTGCTGACCCCGAGCGCCTTTGCCGGCCCCGCACGGGTCATCTGGGCGATCTCGTAGAGCGTGAGTTCGCGGTCGATGCTGTCTATGGATGTGGACTCGATCGTCCGTTCAAGCCACTTGAACGTCTTCATGGTCTCGTCACGCGCCGCACGGCTCATCAGCCACTTTATGACACGCGGGTAGCGGGTGAACGGCCCGGCGTTCGGGTGATCGGTGGTGATGAACGTCCGCATCGGGTCCCTGGAGAGGAGTGCAAGTTCCAGGCCGATGGCCCACTGGATGGTGCAGACCTTGACGTTCGGGCTGTAGATGTAGGGGACGATACCCGCCGCGGTCTCGAGTTCGACGTCCGTGTTTGCCCATTTCAGGTTGTTGAGGGCCTGGAGGTGGTGCTCGAACGGCCCGTCCGCGGTCATGGTCGTGGTCTCGTCGAGGGTCACCGCACCGAGGTCGATGGTGATGTTGTCGTGGGTGTTCACGTAGTCCATGATCTTGTCGGCCCGGGACTCGACGTTCCTCCAGGAGTCGCCGCCGTAGGCGCAGAACTGGATGTGCGTGACGTGCATCACCTGTTCCCGGCCGAACTCGTTCTTTGCGGTGTAGCCCTCGGCGAGCCTGAGCGAGTCAAGGGTATCGGTGTAGTTGCCCGGGTTCCCGAGGTTGTTGCAGTGCAGGTGCATCGAATGGGGGAGGCCCAGGTGTTCGTTCGTTTCGATGAGCCCCTTGATGATCTCTGCCGGGGTGATGTCGAAGTACGGGACCGGGTCGTGGATGTGCTCGCAGTTCAGCCCCCATCCCCAGGCCTCGGTTCCGCCGGGGTTCACGACCTTGATGGCGAACCCGCGCGTGGCCCGCAGCAGCCAGGCGGTGTAGGCGGCGTTGTTCTCGATCTCGTGGTTCTTGAGGTATTCGAGGGTGAACCAGTTGTTCCCGAAGACCGGCATCGCGGCGTTGTCGATGATCGGGGTGTCGCGGATCTCCTCGTGGACGTGCGGGGAGTGGAGCGGGGGCATCGCGGCCTCGTTGACGAAGACGTAGCCCATCCGGGCGTAGTCGTAGCCGGTCTTGAACGTGGAGGGGACCGAGAACCCCATCTCCATACGGTTGCACGTAGGAGATTTGTGGGGGCTCTTGAAGAGTTTGTCCTCCGGCCGGAAGAGCCGGCCGACGTTCACCTTCGGCCCGACCACGTGGGAGTGGATGTCGACGCCGCCCGCCATCACGGTCATACCGGCGGCATCGATCGTCTTCGGGCTCGAGAGGGCGCTCGTCTCGACGATCTTGCCGTCCCTGACCCCGATATCCATCCGGTCGCCCTTGATCCCCTGCAGGGGGTCAAAGACGAACCCGTTCTTGATTAAGAGTTCACCCATCGTTCATTCCCCCGCACGGACACCAACCGGGGCGGCCTTCACGTGCTCCTTCACGGTCTCTTCCGCCTCCAGTTCGCAGAGCCTCTTGTGGATCCGCTCGAAGAGCTCCTCGTCGCTGATGACGCCTTCAGGCGGGTCAATGACCTTGCGGTACTGGATCGGAACGTTGTCCATCCGATAGACGATGCCCGGGACCTCAACCCCGACGATGCCTACGGGGATGTGGAGGTCGGAGATCTCGCTTGCCATGCAGATGTTCGGGTCGATGGTGATCCAGGGGTGCTTCCGGAGATGTTTGACCGCCTCGATCGGGAAGTGGGCGCCGGCATCGGTCCCGATGTTGACGAAGGCGTCCACCTCGTCCCGCATCGCAAGGTCGATGGAACTCGTCTCGCCGGGGTTCATGTGGGCGATATCCCGTTTCGTCAGGTCCAGACAGTAGGGGAACCCGTACTGCCACGACCAGACCGCACCCGGTCCGGTGATGTTGTAGTGGCCCCGCATCGCCATGATCGTCCACTTGGTGAAATCGTTCAAGTCGCGGGTCAGGCTGATGGCGATGTCCACGTTGTGGTTCCGGCCGTCGGAGTGGCAGAGCCCCATGCCGTAGAAGATGGTGCCGAACCGGGCCTTCTTCATGATCTCGACAGCCTCAATGATCTTTTCCTTCTCGATCCCGGCGACCACGTCGGGGATATCGTGGCCCCGGACGACGGTGCGGAATGCGTCGAAGAGATCGTAGTCGTGCCCCTGCTGCACCTGCAGGTGGATGTCCGCCACCTGGGCGGTATCGGTGTGCCGGGGGTCGATGACGATGATCTTGCGGCTCTTGTGGCCCTTGCCGGTGAAAAATCCGCGCGGGAAGATGGAGTAGCGGGACATGTGCCTCGGGTGGGCGTGAGCCGGGTTTGCGCCCCAGTAGACGATGACGTCTGCGCGGTTCTTCGTCTCGCCGAGGGTGCAGCTCGGGTAGCCGTTATCGAATATAGCAAGGAACGAGGACCCGTGGCAGATGGACGCGCAGTTGTCGAGCACGGCCCCCGCCTTCTCGGCGACCTTGGCCGCGGCGGCCATGCCCTCGCAGTTGGTCGATCCGAATCCGTAGATCAGGGGTTTTTTCGCGTTATGAAGCACTTTTGCCGCGTAATCGACCGCCTCATCGTAGGAGATGTCCTTGTAGGTGCCGTCCGGCTGGCGGAGGCGGGGCAGCCTGATCCTCCCTTCAGCCGTGGCGTGGTGGAAGATCTCATTCCCGATAGCGCAGGCGTTCTCCACCTCAAGGATCTTCTTTCCATCGTCCGATACGGTCACGACAAGGTCGTCACAGCAGACGCCGCAATAAGGACATCCGACGTTCTCTATCTTTGTTGGCATTATTGTTCACCTCTCCACATCCCGACGGCTCCCTGAACGAGTTCAAGCGCACTCTTGCGCCTCTCGCCGTCCGCTGGTTCGACTGTCACCGGAAAGCCGCTGTATTGGGGTTCTCCCGTCGCCTGGGTCCGCGGGGGGACTATCTGGTTTGCCCAGACACCCTGCGGGATGAACGCAAGGCCGGGGTAGAGCGACTGGCGCCCTTTGACCGTCTTGACGATCACACTTCCGCATTCGCTCGTCACTTTGACGAGCTGGTTTGGGACCAGACCAAGCGCTTTGACGTCGTCGTCGTGCATCTCGATGATCGAGCAGGCCTCAAAGTATTCCGGGGTCGTTTTGCCCTTTTCCATCGCAACGCCTTCTTCGATGGAGCGCTGGGTGATCATGTTCAATGTAATCTTCTTCGCCATGGTTCTGCCTCGATGTGGTTGATGGGAACGGTCTCCCGGAACTCCGGCGAGTCGGCCCCGCAGAGCCCGGTGCTCCCGGCACGGCCCGTGGTGGACTCATCCAGGGATTGCAGGGTCTCTCCAGCCAGAGCACGGTCAGAGCACCGGATAGATCGTTTTATCATAACTTGTAATGTTTTGTATTTAACCATTCCGGATTTATAAGTAGTTTCACGTAATAACATTTACATCCGGTGTATTGGTCATGATATTTGTTTACAACGCGCAGTATGTGGGGTTTTCCGGGTGAACAATTTCCCCCTGAGCATCCTTCCGGTTTTTGTCCGGGTTTTGCCGATTCGTGCAGATGGTTTACGGATCGGGGTTTTCGGGTGCAAAAACAGGCCCGGGGTTTTGGCCCGCAGAGAGCATCAAAGCCCCCGGTCTCCAGGCCCCCTCCTGCCATCACGGGCTGAAGCCCTGGTGCCGGTTTGCACCCCCGGTCGCTCGCGCTGTCACACCCACTCGCGAATTTCGCATCTCCATGGGGGATGCGCGGGGGGCGGTGGGATCTCGTGCGGGACCGGTCTTTCGTGCGGGGCCAGGGCCCGGTCTCAAAGCCTTTGCTCCACGCGGAAGAGTGCGTTGTCTTGATGGTGGGTTGCCGGCCCATCCACTGAACTTCCCCGCTCTTCGTGACAATGCGGGCAACCGGCGGTCCTTCCCACACACGAGATCCCTCAAGATAGGGTGAATCGGTCCGGTGGTACCCGGCGTTACCGGTTGCTGGTGCAGGAGGCTCTGCCGTCCTCTCCGTTCCCGGCCGGATCCCGGGGGGCGCAGGGGGCCGGGATCCTGTCGCCGCCCGACGAAATCCATACCGGCAGCCCCATCCCCGCCGGCTGCAGGAGGATCCTATATGGGCACATCTCTTTTATTCCCGGGTTCCTTGTGGCGCGTTTGAAAAACGAGAGTCTGAAAATTTGAATTCCGGGAAATCCTGCCCAGTTTGGGTAACGTTATATATCTTTAAGTCCAACCTATTGACCCGGATATATCCGATAACTTTTTTGCGGGAATAATTTTAATTATTGCTATCAGTATTGGTTATATTATTATTTAATGTTACTACTCTTCGATCCCCTTTTCGGCAGCCGTTTGTGAAATCTGGATGAGGGAAACTCTTTTTAAGTAACACGTTCAATTATCTGAACTGTCAAATCTCTGTTTTAAAATATCTGATTGTAAATATCACCGACATAAATATTACTTTGTGCAAAAAATCCCATCTAAATTCGCAAATTTTATTAATAACCCTCCTTCTACTCTTATAGTCCCTTTTGGGACGTGCAGTAGCGGCTTTCAGAGAACCGGGGCGCATGAATGCTCCGGCCTCTTTCACGAACGGAATGCATTGAACAAGGGTAAAAGGATGAAATACTATGGCTAAATACACGGAAACAATCGATCTCTATTCTGATGACGGGAAGCTGCTCAAGGGCGGCGTCACCCTCGACAGAATCAGCCCGCTGGTTAACCCGGCCACAAGTAAGATCATCGACCTGACCAAGAGAACGATCAACGTGAACCTTGGAGGCATCCAGGACGCGCTTAAGACCGGAAAACTTGGGAAAGGCAAGATCAAGGGAAGAGAACTTGACCTCCCCATCATGGAGAACAAGGACGCCATCGTCGCCAGGATCAAGGAGATGATCCAGGTCGAGGAGGGTGACGACACCGAGATCATGGAGTTCAACGGTGGAAAGCTCCAGCTCGTCAAAGTCCCGGCAAAGCGCCTGATGAACGCCGCCACCTACGACGCCGCGATCACGTCCGTCGCAGCCGCGACCACCTACGCGATCGTCGACCAGTTCGGCATCGACGCCTTCAACGCGTCCACCGTCAAGGCGGCCTGCTGGGGCAGCTACCCGCACACCCAGGATCTGGAGGGTGCGCTCGTTACGTCGATCTTGAACATCCCCCAGAACAACGAAGGTCTCGGCTACGCGCTCCGGAACATCCCGGTCAACCACACCGTCATGATGACCGGCAGGAACGCCCTGCAGGGCGCCGCACTCGCGTCCACGCTCGAGACCGCCGGTATCTTTGAGATGGGATCCGCCGTCGGGCCGTTTGAGCGCGCCATGCTGCTTGCCTACGCCTACCAGGGCCTGAACGCGAACAACATGGTCTATGACCTCGTAAAGGCGAACGGCCAGACCGGAACGGTCGGTACGGTCGTCCAGAGCCTGGTCGAGCGTGCCATCGAGGACAAGGTCATCACCCCCGGGAAGAAGGGCGGGTACTTCCAGTTCTACGACACGAAGGACCCCATGCTCTGGAACGCCTACGCCGCCGCCGGAACCATGGCAGCCACCATCGTCAACTGCGGTGCCGGCCGGTTCGCCCAGGCGGTCTCCTCGACGCTCCTGTACTTCAACGACCTGCTTGAGCACGAGACCGGTCTCCCGAGCACCGACTACGGCCGTGTCATGGGTACCGCCGTCGGGTTCTCGTTCTTCAGCCACTCGATCTACGGCGGTGGCGGCCCTGGTATCTTCAACGGCAACCACGTCGTGACCAGGCACGCCGCAGGCGTCGCTATCCCGTGTGTGGTCGCCGCGGCGGCGCTCGATGCCGGAACCCAGATGTTCTCGCCCGAGAGCACCTCGAAGATCTTTGCCGACACCTACGGCAAGATCGATGTGTTCAACAAGCCGATCAACCAGATCGCAAACGGAGCCTGAGCAAGCAGAGATTCGAATGACGAACGCCACATCTCTGCAGGCCGGGACCGTGCCGCTTGCGGTGACCGGGCCTGGGCCTGCCGAGCACCGATCCACAGCCTCCCGTGCGGTGCAACACCCGTCGGCCTTGCGGACCCCCAAAACGGGGAAGGTCCGGCGGTCACCGGGAGCCCGGGATGCCTTCGTGCCCGGAGATATGGCCAGAAGTCGTTCAGAACAACAGGAAATGGATAAGATAGCAATCAGTTTGAGGTGAATAAAAACATGGCATACAAGCCCCAGTATGGTCCCGGGACATCGATCGTCGCTGAGAACCGGCGCAAGCAGATGAACCCCGGCCAGAAGCTTGAGAAGGTTCGTTCCGTAACGGATGAGGATATCGTGCTGGTCCTCGGCCACCGCGCCCCCGGGTCGGCGTATCCGAGCGCCCACCCGCCGCTCGCCGAGCAGCAGGAGCCCGACTGCCCCATGCGCAAGCTCGTCAAGCCCACTGACGGTGCGAAAGCCGGCGACCGCGTCCGCTACATCCAGTTCGCCGACTCGATGTTCAACGCCCCCTCGCAGCCCTACCAGCGGACCTACACCGAGATGTACCGCTTCCGCGGCATCGACCCCGGTACGCTCTCCGGCCGCCAGATCGTCGAGTGCCGTGAGCGTGACCTCGAGAAGTACGCAAAGGATCTCATCGAGACCGAGATGTTCGACCCCGCTCTCGTCGGCATCCGTGGTGCGACCGTGCACGGCCACTCGCTCCGCCTTGCTGAAGACGGCATGATGTTCGATATGCTCCAGAGGAACGTCCTCGGCGAGGACGGCGTCGTCAAGTACGTCAAGAACCAGATCGGCGAGCCCCTCGACCGTGCCGTCGCCGTCGGCAAGCCCATGGACGAGAAGTGGCTCAAGGCCCACACGACGATCTTCCACTCGCTCGTAGGGACTCCCTACCGTGACGACACCGAGTACATCGAATACGTCCAGCGTATCCACTCGCTGCGGACGAAATACGGCTTCATGCCCAAAGAGGAGTGATTACAATGGCAAAGATTGAGAGATCCCAGAAGCTGTTCCTGAAGGCCCTCAAGGAGAAGTTCCAGGGACAGGACGTCGAGTCCGAGACCGCTGAGTTCTACAAGTTCAACGGTGTCCGCCAGTCCCCCCGTAAGATGGAGTTCATGAAGGCGAGCCGCGCCATCGAGATGGACCGCGGCATCTCCATGTATGACCCCGAGCGCTGCCACCTCGGCGGTATCCCGATGGGCCAGCGCCAGCTGATGACCTACGAGGTCTCCGGCACCGGCGTCTTCGTCGAGGGCGACGACCTCCACTTCGTCAACAACTCTGCGATGCAGCAGTTCTGGGACGACATCCGGAGGACGGTCATCGTCGGGATGGACCTTGCCCACCAGACCCTGCAGAAGCGTCTCGGGAAGGAAGTCACCCCCGAGACGATCAACGAGTACCTCCATATCTTAAACCACGCCATGCCCGGCGCGGCCGTCGTCCAGGAGCACATGGTCGAGACCCACCCCGGCCTCGTCGACGACTGTTACGTCAAGGTCTTCACCGGCGACCAGGAGCTCGCCGATGACATCGAGCCCCAGTTCCTGCTGAACATCGAGAAGCTCTTCCCCGCCAAGCAGGCCGAGGAGCTCAAGGCGGAAGTCGGCAAGAGCATGTACCAGGCGATCCACATCCCGACCGCGGTCTCGCGGACCTGCGACGGTGGAACGACCTCCCGGTGGTCTGCAATGCAGATCGGCATGTCCTTCATCGCCGCCTACCGCATGTGCGCCGGTGAAGCAGCCGTTGCCGACCTCTCCTTCGCCGCGAAACACGCGGGCGTCGTCCAGATGGCCTCCCACCTGCCCGCACGGCGTGCCCGTGGCCCGAACGAGCCCGGTGGTATCAAGTTCGGTCTCTTCGCCGATATCATCCAGGCGAACCGGAAGTACCCCCACGACCCCGCCCGTGCGGCCCTTGAGGTCGTCGGCGCCGGCACCATGCTCTACGACCAGATCTGGCTCGGCTCCTACATGTCCGGCGGTGTCGGGTTCACCCAGTACGCGACCGCGGCCTACACCGACAACATCCTCGACGAGTTCACCTACTACGGTATGGACTACATCAAGGACAAGTACAAGGTCGACTGGAGAAACCCGAGCCCGAAGGACAAGGTCAAGCCGACCCAGGACGTCGTCAACGACATGGCGACCGAGGTCTCGCTCAACGCCATGGAGCAGTACGAGCAGTTCCCGACCATGATGGAGGACCACTTCGGCGGGTCCCAGCGTGCCGGTGTCATCGCCGCCGCATCCGGTCTCACGGCCGCCATTGCGACCGGCAACTCGAATGCCGGCTTAAACGCCTGGTACCTCTCGATGCTCCTGCACAAGGACGGCTGGTCGCGTCTCGGCTTCTTCGGCTACGACCTCCAGGACCAGTGCGGGTCCGCGAACTCGCTCTCCATGGAGCCCGACCGCGGCCTGATGGGAGAACTCCGCGGCCCGAACTACCCGAACTACGCGATGAACGTCGGCCACCAGGGCGAGTACGCCGCAATCGTCGCGAGCGCCCACTACGGCCGCAGCGACGCGTTCTGCTACAGCCCGCTCGTGAAGGTCTGCTTCGCGGACCCGGCCCTGAAGTTCGACTTCGCCGAGCCCCGCCGCGAGTTCGCGAAGGGTGCAATCCGGGAGTTCATGCCCGCCGGCGAGCGTTCGCTCATCATCCCGGCCCGGTAACCCCCTCCTACCCTTTTTAGTTGCACGTCCTCACAATCCCGCGATCGCAAACATTCCTGCCGATCAACTGGAGTAGGTGGAGCGAGTGGTTCTCACTCGCCCACGTATTATGATTATTTAGATTCATAACACGAAATCTGCCTATTCTCAGTACTTTATTCGCATTTCAGGTCTCCCCGGACGCCGGGATGCCCGCCCAGGTCACCGGGAGGCGCGCGGGGGCCGGGGTGGGGCGGAAGGTGCTGGTCGGACAAACCTCTGTCAAATCCGCGTTGCAGGAGCACTCGACGAAAGTGCGCCCGAACCGGTGGGTGGGGTACGCGGCTTGAAGATCAAATCCCGAAAACGGATTTCAAGGGGATATCGCGTCTGGGGTGGGGCTGACGGGAGGGGCTTGTCCCCCTTCCCTGTCTCTAACTCACGCTCCCGTCATCCCCACCCCACCCGGCCTGCGGCCTCCTCCCCGCGGCGGGTGGGGGTGAGGGGGCAGTGCGTCGGCGATATCCCCACGGTCCAGTGTACGGGGTGTTTCCCATAGATCCTCTGTCGTAGAAATCCGTTTTCGGGATTTTAGATGTTTTTGAAGGCAACACAGAAAGCAACCCCGGAACCCGACCTCAGGACTTCGGACCTGCACCCGGCACCTTCGCAGCCCTCCCCCACCCCACCAAACCCCCTATATCGCCGGACTCCCAACACTACCCTGGGAGGGGAGGGGCTCACAGAATGACAACCGGCGGCCGGATCGTCCTGCACGTGGACATGGACAGTTTCTTCGCCTCCGTCGAGGTCCGCCGCGACCCGTCCCTCACCGGAAAGCCGGTGATCGTCGGCGCCGACCCGAAGGGTGGGGCGGGCCGGGGGGTTGTGAGCACCTGCTCGTATGAGGCGCGCCGCTACGGGGTGCACTCCGGCATGCCCATCTCCCGGGCGTACGACCTCTGCCCGCACGGCGTCTACCTCCCGGTCGACCGCCCGCTCTACGTACGGGCCTCAGAGGCGATCATGGCGATCCTATCGCGGCACGCCGGCCGCATCGAGCAGGTGAGCATCGACGAGGCCTACCTCGACGTCACCGGTGCCGGGAGTTTCCCGGCGGCGGAGGCGCTTGCCGCCGCGATCAAGCAGGAGATCCGGGAAGCGGCGGGGCTCACCTGTTCCATCGGTGTCGCCCCCGGCAAGGCCGTGGCGAAGATCGCCTCCGACTACAAAAAACCCGACGGGCTGACGGTCGTCTCCCCGGACGAGGTCGCGGGGTTCCTCGCCCCCCTGCCGGTCGAGAAGATTCCCGGCGTCGGGAAGAAGACTGGTGAGGACCTGCGGCAGATGGGCATTCGGACCATCGGGGATCTTGCATCCTGTGACATCCAGGACCTCATCGCCCGGTTCGGGCGAGCCGGTATCCAGGTGCACCGGCTCGCCCGGGGCATCGACGATGCAGGGGTGCAGGGGAGGGAAGGATGCAAATCCGTCTCCCGGGAGACGACGTTCGATGAAGATACCGCTGATCCGGGCACCCTCTCGGGCGTTGTTGCCGAGCTTGCGGATGCTGTCGCGGGGGCGCTCGCTGCCGACGGCCTCCGGTGCCGGACCGTCACCGTCAAGGTCAGGTACAGCGGGTTTGAGACGCACACCCGGTCCCGGACGCTGCCGCGGTTCACCGCGGACCCCGGAGCGATCCGGCGGGCCGCATCCGGCCTGCTCCTGCCGTTTCTCAACGGCCGGTCCGTCCGGCTCATCGGGGTCAGGCTCTCGACGCTTGAAGGAGGCCGCACCCGGCAGGCATCGATCGATGAGTTCCTCCCTTCCTGACGACGGGCCCGCGGTGCGAACCTTCTTTACCCGGGATGCTCACCATACCGCTGGCATGCCCGACATCTGGACCGTACTCCTCGTTGCCGCGATCCTCCTGCTCTTTGCGGTGCCGGTCGCCCAGCAGCAGGTGGTCCGGACCCGCCGCCTGCGGGCGATCCGGGACCTTGAGGCGGAGCGCCGAACCCGGGTCATCGCCCTCATCCACCGGCAGGAGCGGATCGGGTTCCTGGGCATCCCCCTCTTCCGCTACATCGACATCAACGACTCCGAGGAGGTCCTCCGGGCGATCCGGCTCACAGAGCCGGAGATGCCGATCGATTTTGTCGTCCACACCCCCGGCGGCCTGGTCCTCTCGTCCGAGCAGATCGCGATGGCGCTCCGGCGCCACAAGGGGAAGGTGACGATCTTCGTCCCCCATTACGCCATGTCGGGCGGGACGCTCCTCTGCCTCGCCGCCGACGAGGTGGCGATGGACGAGAACGCGGTGCTCGGCCCGGTCGATCCCCGGATCGGCGACTATCCGGCCGCCTCGATCCTGCGGGTTCCCCGGTTGAAACCGCCGGAGGAGATCGAGGATAAGACCTTCATCATGGTCGACATCGCGGCAAAGGCCCAGAACCAGATGCGGGAGTTCGTCGCCGTCCTGCTCCGGGACCGGATGGGCGCCGAACGGGCGGATCGCCTCGCACGCCTGCTCACGGAAGGGACGTGGACCCACGACTACCCGATCACCTTCGAGCAGGCGCGGGACCTCGGGCTCCCCGTCACTCCCGGTATCCCCGCCGGGGTCTACCGGCTGATGGACCTCTTCCCGCAGGCGATGCCGCGCCGCCCGTCGGTTGCCTACGTGCCGGTGCCCTACCGGGAGGAGGAGAAGGGGCGATGACGTTTCGCCGGGAACCCCGGGGTCCTGTGCAACGCCGGCGATACCTATTCACGGTCTCCGCGATGACATCACTCTGCTTGCGGCACGCGCTCGCAGGCATGCCTGTCCCGATCGTGACCCCCGGGTGAAGGTTCCCCAGCCCTTATCTTGTCCCGGGACCTACCTCTTCGTGACTGTGAGCACCTACCTCCAGCTGCGCCTGGACGCGTTTGACCGTTCGCAGAACCCCCTCTGCGCCGACCGTCCCGACCGAAACGGTTTTCGCCGGCTCTGCTACCAGTGCCCTTTTGCCGCGAGGAGCGCGGGGGAGATCCACTGCGAACGGTTCGCGACCCCTATCCGGACGCGGGACAAGTATGCGCTGCGGGAATGGAAGGAGATACGCAGCACAATCCTTGAACGCGACGGACACCTCTGCGCCGTTTGTGGTGGAGAGCAGGATCTCCATATTCACCATATCGACCGTGATCCCACGAACGACGACCCGGGAAACCTCATCACGCTCTGCGGCATCTGCCACGCCCGGGTGCACACCGAGTTCCGCCGCGAAGGAGGGGGAGATCGGGTGGCGCGGGTGATCCCGGCAGCACGCCGCCGTTCTGGCTGACCTCAGCCCTGCAGGACTCTTCTGAACGCCGCTCTGGTGGCCCTGCCGCCATCAGCGCCGGGGGAACGGTTATATTGTATGCCCGCTACCAGTTGCGTGACCATGGGGGGAATGTCAGGAATGAGTCTAACAGAACGACTCTTCGGCAGAGGCGATCCCGGAGACCGGGAGGGCCCGGAGGCTGACGCCGCAGTGAGCAGAAAGGCCGTCTCTCTCGCCCAGCGGGGGCAGTTCGGTGAGGCGATCGCGTGTTTTGACAGGGTGCTCGAGGAGGATCCGGCCAACGTGAAGATGTGGAACAATAAGGGCGTCTTTCTCGACCTCCTCGGAAAGGATCAGGAGGCGCTCGCCTGCTGGGAGAAGGCGCTCTCGATCGATCCGGGGTTCGCTCCGGCCTGGGTCTCCCGGGGCATGCTGCACCGGCGCCGCAACCGGCTCGATGAGGCTCTCGCCTGCTACGACCGTGCCGTGGAACTCAACCCGGACTCCGCGGTCGCCTGGTACAACCGGAGCGGCATCTATGTCGCGATGCGCCGGCTTGACGAGGCCGTCGCCTGCTACGAGCGGGTGCTCGCGCTCGATCCCCATTTCGTCGCGGCCTGGACCGATCTCGGCTACGCCCGCTTTCTCCAGCACCGGCACGAAGAGGCCATCACCTGTTACGACCGGGCCATCGCCGACGACCCCGGGAGCGTCCGGGTCTGGAGCCTGAAAGGCGGCGCCCTGTACGCACTCGGGGAGTACCGCAAAGCGCTCGAGTGCTTCGACCGGGTGCTCGTGATCGACCCGAAGTATGCCGCCGGGTGGAGCATGAAGTGCAGCGTCCTCTACCATCTCGGCATGTACCGCCACGCGCTCGCGTGTGCCGACAAGGCGCTTGCGATCAATCCTTCCTGCGAGCTGACCACCCAGGTCCGTAAGATGCTCCTCTCCCTCATCGAGAAGTGGTGAGGGTCCCGCCACCTCTTCCTCCGGGTGCCGGGCAGCCCGGATATCTCCGGAAGGTTGACGCCGGGCGCCGTCCAACTGGAAACCAGGAAGCCGGGCGAGAACTCTCCCCCAGGGGAGACTCCGACCGTCTATCACCCGGTGGCACCAACAGGAGGATCGCATCCATGCCTGTCGATCAGATTCCTATCGGTACGTTCTCGCGGATCACCCATCTCTCGCAGAAGGCGCTCCGCCTCTATGATGAGCGGGGGCTCCTCGCCCCGGCGGCAAGAGACATCTGCACGGGGTACCGCTACTACACCTTCGCCCAGGTCGAGCGGGGCATCCGTATCCGGCACCTGCTCTGGCTCGGGTTCAGCCTCTCCGAGGTTGAAGTCATCCTCGATGCGCGGGAACGCGGCGATGCCGGGACGATCCGCGATCTCTTTCGCGCACGTCTCGCTGCAACTGAGCAGGAGGCTGGAAGGCTGCACGCGATTGCGGAGGTCCTGCGGGCGCAGGACCCGTTGAATGGAGGATTCCGTATGTCGGTTACCGAACCTGTCATCAAAGAAGTCCCCGCCCTCCGGGTGCTCAGCCGCCGGGAACGGGGTGTTTACCAGGAGACGATTCCGAGACTGATCGGGGAACTTTGTGCCTGCATCTATCCCGCGGAGGGGCGGCAGCCCGCTGCCCGGGCGGCCGGGCCGATCATGTTCGTCTGCCATGATGAGGAGTACCGGGAGACGGACGCCGATATCGAGATGGCGATCCCGATCACCGGGTCCGTCAACCTCGAGGGGACCGCTGTCGAGGTCCGGACCCTTCCGGGCGGCCGGTTCGTCTCGGTACTCTACACGGGCCACTACCCCGGGGTCGGGAAAGCCTACGAGCGGCTCTTCGCCTACATGGGCGAGCACCGCCTTCTCGCCGCCGGCCCCTCGCGGGAGCTCTACCTGAACAACCCTCACGAGGTGCCGGAAGACGAACTCCTCACCGAGATCCAGTACCCGGTGCAGGAGATCCCGCCGTCGGCCTGATGGGGTTCACTCTTTTTTTGCGGCGACCGCAAAGACGTGGCAGCCCCACCCGGGAACATCCAGGTAGAGGCCGGGTGCAAGGAGGCTCTGCCCGTCACGGTCGTATGCTGCCGGCCCCATGAGGTCCCGGAGCCGGACTCCCTTCCCCGCGAGATCGGCCCACGGGAGCGGGACGTAACACTGGCCCCGATCCGGGGCGTAGTTGACGGCGACGAGGTAGCGCTCTCCTTCCCCCTCCCAGGCAAAAGCGATGTAGCCGTCGTGGGACGGGTTACCCTCCCAGGCGGGGCTGCAGTCGAGGAGCCGCCATTCCCCGTCCCGGAACGCCGGCAGGCGGAGGCACGCAAAGAGCCGCCGGTAGAACTCTTCGACGGCCGGATCCGTTCGTTCCTCCGGCTCCCGGCAGAGGTGGACGGGGACCCGCTTCTTGCGCCCGGCAAACTGTCCCTGGTGGAAGAACCGGAGGCCGGGAGAGAGGAAGGCAAGGATGGCGGCGGCCCGGTGGCGGTCGGGCGGGAAGGCGGCCGCGGCCCGGGGTTCGTCGTGGTTCTCGAGGAACCGGACGGATTTGCGCTGGTATTCCAGGTCCGCCCGGAGGTGGTCCCGCACCGACCGGGCGTCGCTGCTCTGCAGTCTGTCATAGAGCCGTTTGTCGTAGGTGTAGTCGAACCCCTGCTGCTGGAGCGTCCACTCAAGGTCCCAGTAAGCCTCCGCCATGAAGACGAATTCCGGGTGCTCTTTCCGGACCGCGTCGATCACCTTCGGCCAGAAGGGCTCCATATCCCTCCCCCAGGTCTGCCGGAAGACCTCCGGGAGGACGAGCATCGCCATGTCGCACCGGATGCCGTCGCACTTCCTCGCGATCCCCTGTACTTCGGCGATCATTGCCTCCTCGAGGGCCGCGTTGCCGTAGTCGAGCTGCAGGGTGTCGGGCCAGCCGGGGAAGTAGGGATCCCGGCCGTGGGCGAGGATGACCGATCCTCCGGGGAGGTCCATTCTGACGAAGTCCTGCGGCCGGCGGCCGAGGTCCTCCTCCGTACCGTGGATGTAGTAATCCGGGTGGTCGCGCACCCAGGGGTGGTCGGGAGCCGTGTGGTTCGGGACGAGGTCGAGCATCAGGAGTAGACCGTGCCGGTGCAGCCGTTCGCGGAACCGCTCGAGCGTCTCCGGTTCCCCGAGGTCCGGGTGGAGGCGGTAGGCGGCGACGGCAAAGGGGGAACCACAGATCTCCTCCTCCCGGAGATCGGGGAGCAGGCTCCGGTATTCGCGGAGCCACTCGCTCTTCGAGCGGGAGACCCGGCGCCCGGCCTCTCCCGTCTCCCATGCGCCCATGAGGTAGACCCAGGAGAACCCGCAGGCGGCAAGCCCTGCGAGCCGGGCGTCGGGGATGTCGTCGAGGGTGGCGCGGCGACCCGTCTCCCGGGCGATCTGCCGGAGCCGGACGCG
Source organism: Methanoculleus sp. 10 (assembly GCF_913757945.1). Lineage (NCBI taxonomy): Archaea > Methanobacteriati > Methanobacteriota > Methanomicrobia > Methanomicrobiales > Methanomicrobiaceae > Methanoculleus > Methanoculleus sp. 10. Next base: position 57,663 of record NZ_CAJYDP010000002.1, read on the forward strand.
GGCATTGACCTCATAGAGGGAGGGGTAGCGGGGGACGTTCATCGCGCCCGTCCTCTGGATCTCCGGGATGATAGAGGTATCCCTCACCAGACAGCGGAGTGGAGACCGTCGTTCCGCCGGAAACCGCAAAATGACCGCGAACCCTGGACGGCGTCGATGACCCGGGTGCTCGTCGCCTTCATGAAGGCCTCGAGGGGCGCATGCAACCGCCCGTCCAGGCAGCCGTAGAGGAAGTCCCGTAACGCTTTTTCCGCCCGCAGCTCCGGGATGAGGCGGCGGGCGAGGAGGGCGGTGTAGATCTCGCCGGGCGGCGCACCGGACGTGAGGTGGCGGTCGACGGCGTGGGCGGCGAGTTCCGCGGTCCGGTGGGCGTAGAAGATCCCTTCGCCGAGGATGGGGCTTGCAAACCCCCCGGCATCGCCGACGAGGAGCGTCCCTTCGTAGGCCGGTGAGGGGATGAAGTTGCCAAACGGCAGGAGGTATCCCGCCGGCCTCCTGTCCGCGAACGCCGAGAGGCCGAGGGTCTTGAGGAACTCCGTGAACCGATCGCGGCGGTCGTCTCTGTTCTTCTCGAGCAGCCCCCCCATCCCCACGACGAGCGTCTCCCTGTTCGGGAAGACCCACCCGTAGCCCCACCGGCAGGCGGCAAGGACGAGGTGAGGTGTCGCAAGGTCGGCGTCCAGGCGGATCGCGCCGTCGCCGTTTGCGAGCGCCCCCACCTCAACGCGCGGGATCGCAAGTTCCAGCGCCCACCCGAGGTTCTTTCGCCACCGCTGCCGGTCGACGACACTCCCCGGGAGAGAGCGCCGGACCCGGCTGTTGATCCCGTCGGCCCCGATGAGGACCCGGGCGGCATACCGGTCCCCCTCCGACGTCGTGACGGTGCGCCGGGCGTGATCGACAGCGATGACTTCCGCGCCCTCGTAGATATCCGCCCCGGCATCTGCCGCTTTCCGGGCAAGGATGGCGTCGTAGCGCTCCCGCCGGGTGAAGTAGAACGGCTCCGCAAGGTCCCCGGCAAGGATGCGGCTGTTTTTGATGTAGAGCGCGTACCCGGTCCCGACAGAATCGAGCAGCCCCTTCTCGCGGAGCGAGGGGACCGGGAGGTGAAAGACCCGCTCGAGGAACCGGACGGACTTCTGGCTGAGGCAACCTCCGCAGACCTTGTCCCGGGGATACGTCTGTTTCTCAAGGAGCGCCACCCGGTGCCCGAACCCCGCAAGCAGGTAGGCGGCGGTGCTCCCGGCAGGCCCGCCCCCGATAACGACGGCGTCATACACCGGTTGATTATCCATTCATCTCTCTCCTCGCGATGACAGGGTCCGGCGCATACCATATTCTTTTCCCCGGGAGGAGTATGGTATACGCCGGGATTGGATAGCGTCTCTGAAGGGAAGTATTTACGAGCTCCCTTTTTACCGCATCAGCCCCGGGGAGAGGCCGCTTCCCCGCTCCCGAGCGGCCTGTACCAGACGTTCATATCCTCAAGAGAGCCGCATATGTTGACGCTCTTTGCGAGCGTCCCGGCGCAGGTGTAACCGGCCCGGGCGAAGGTGATGCTCGCCGGGTACGAACGGGCCCGGGCGACGGCAAAGACCGTTTTCATCCCGAGTCGGCGCATCTCCGCTTCCATCCGCCGCAGGAGGCGGCCTGCAAACCCGCGGCCCCGGTACTCCGGCAGCGTCGCAAAACCGGTCATCTCCGCAAACAGGGCATCGGGATCCACGGCCGCCGAGGCAACCGCGGCGATCCGGTTGCCGTCACGGATGCAGAAACACCGGAGCCACCCCTGCATCTCCTGCGCAAGGTAGGCCGGATCGTGAATGGGGACCGGATACGTCTCGAAGACCTCCCGGTAGACCGCCGCGAGCTCTGGCGCATCCGCCGGTGCGGCGGGGGCACAGGTGAAACCCGGATCGAGTCTCCGATCTGCCGCGCCCTGCCGGGCCTTTGCCCGGGCAACCGCGAGGACGTCGTCGATCCCGTTCCCGTCGCCCGGGGTGGTGTCGAGGTAGTTTGCCATGTAGTAGCCGTCCACCTCACCGCGGAACAACCCCCGGAGGCGCGCTTTCGGGGTGTAGCCGCACGACACGAAGTGGTCGCGAGCCGGGGCAGGGACCCTTGCGAATATCCGCGAGTAGCCCCGATCTTTTGCGAGCGCGAGGATCCGACCGGTGATCCCGGGGAGATCCGCCGGGTTGAGGTGGAAGAGGTAGACCCGGTCGTTGTGCGGGCCGTGGTGGACCCGGCTTTGCCCGAGCATCGCGACTGTGTCGGCGCAGGCGCCTTTTTGCCTGCGTACCGACGCTTGTCCGGTCAGCAACCCGGCAGAAAGAGGTTTTTTCGCCGTAGGCCGCACCCGGGCGGTTCTGGCTTCGTTACAGGTTATATGGTTTTTCTGGTCTTGTAGAGAACCAAACATACTGTTCCCGGACTAACTATAGTGTTGACAATATATAGTTGGCCCGGATCGTATGCTCCCGGGCATAGTATAGAGCGGCATGCACCATGCCCCGATCACTTTCACCCCGCACCCGGCAGGCTCTTCTCCCCCCGGGCTGATGCTTCCGGTATGTCCGTTGCGGAGCAGAAACTCACCCGCCTCACCGCTGCCGGCAGGTTCGACCTCTGCTGTCCCGGGGAGTGTATCCGGATGCTCTCCAATGCTTCTCACATCACCTACAACCCCCGGGCCGGCGGGTGCGGGCGGATGCTCAAGGTCCTCCTCCACGGCGCCTGCTCCTACGACTGCGCCTACTGCGCCGTCCGCCTCCAGAAGGAGCGGCTCTCGTTCTCCCCCGGAGAGCTCGCCGATACCTTCCTCGGCCTCTGGCAGGAGGGGATCGTCGGCGGGCTCTTCCTGAGTTCCGGGATTCCCCGCGACGTCGACCTGGTGATGCACGAACTCGTGGAGACGGGGGAGATCCTCCGCCGGCGCGGTTACGACGGCTACCTCCACCTGAAAGTCCTCCCCGGTGCGGCCCGGGCGGATATCCATGACGCCGCCCGCGTGGCGGACCGGATCAGCATCAACCTTGAGGCGACGTCCCCCGACCGCCTCGGGGGCATCGCGGGAGTGAAGGATTACCGGCAGGATATCCTGAAGCGCCAGGCCTGGGTGGCGGAAGAGAAACCGGGGTATCACACCACCCAGTTCGTCCTCGGCGCGGCGGACGAGACCGATGCAGAGGTCCTCTCCTGCGTCGCCGACCAGTACCGGCGGATCCGGCCCTCCCGGATCTACTTCTCGGCGTTCCGCGCCCTCCCCGGAACTCCTCTCGCGGCGCACCCCGATACCCCGGGATGGCGGGCGCGGCGGTGGTACCAGGCCGACTACCTGCTCCGGGACTACGGCGTTACCCCCGGCGACCTCCGTGCGGCCCTCGATGAGGAGGGGTTCTTTGCCGACCGGGACCCAAAAGAGGTCCTTGCAGCACGCCGTTGTCCGGTGAACGTCAACACCGCCCCGCGCCGCGATCTCCTCCTGGTCCCCGGTATCGGGCCGAAGGGGGCCGACCGGATCCTCGCCCTGCGGAGAGTGCGGCCCCTTTCCGGCCCGGCCGACCTTGTCCGGGCCGGGATCCGCGGGAAGGCCGCCGGGCGCCATGTCACGTTCGGCGGGCGGGAGACGGTGCAGACGAGGCTTGTTTTATAACATCTGATAAAAGAGAGTGAGGGTTACCCGACCTTCCCGAACTCCTCGCCCACCTCGGCGGCAGAGCGGTAGGTCCGGTCGCTGAACCCTTCAAGCGTCGTGATCACGCCCTCCGGGGCATCGTTCTTCCGGGCGTGGTCAATCAGGTCCTGCCTCCCCGCGGGGTAGTCCATGCCCTTGAGGTAGACCTGCAGGTCGGCGGCCGAGAGATGCCCGGGCGAGGGGGCCGTCGTCGTCGTGGGCTGTTCGGCCTCCGCCGCCGGCCGGGTCTCCTCCTCGACGACGGTCTCGCGGGGCGGCGCCTCCGTTACGGGCACCGCCATCCGGCCCCGCCCCTCTTCCCCCTCCTCGGCTTTTATCGGCATCTCCTCACGGGGGGCCTTCTCCCGCACCTCGACCCGCTCGGTCGTGACGACCTCGCGGGGCGGGGGCTCCGTCCGGGTCACGGCCCGCGCTTCCTCCTGGCTCGGGGGACCCATGGGCCGCTTCGCCTCGATCAGGTTCCAGTTCGCCTCTCTTGGCCACTCCCCCTCGGTTAACCCGGGCTCGTTGTCGAGTTTATACTTGCTTATGTTCACCACAAAGACGTCGTCCCCCGGCCGGTAGACCATGGCCTCAATGGGGATAGCGAAGTGCTTTGCCCCGAGACCGAACATGCCCCCGGTCCTGAGCACTGCATACGCCACTCTTCCCGTGGGAAGACCGACCCGGAGGCTTGAGATCTCACCAAGGTCATACCCCTCCGGGTTCTTCACGCGCTTCCCCACGATATCCTCGGACGCGAGGTACTCCTGCCCCTCGGTCCTGCGCATCTGCTGCTCCAGAATCGTCTCCGCCATTGGAACCACCATCTCCGTTGTCTGCTCCCGAAGGTGATCGCAACCTTCGCGCAGAGCGGGCGATGCGTGCTGTGACTATTTAACATTTCCCCGGTTGCCGGCAGGAGGTTCTCCTCGGCCGGGAGAGCGTGCGGGGGAGGACGGGAGGACAGTTTCCCCCCGCCCGCCCAAAACTGCGGGTTCTTTTTCGTCACCCGACCTTCCCGAACTCTTCGCTCACGTCGGCGGCAGAGCGGTAGGTCCGGTCGCCGAACCCCTCGAGCACCGCGATCACGCTCTCCGGGGCATTGTTCTTCCGGGCATGGGCGACGAGGTCCTGCCTCCCCGCCGGGTAGTTCATGCCCTTGAGGTAGACCTGCAGGTCGGCCGCGGAGAGGTGAGCGGGAGAGGGGCCGGGGGTCGTGAGGGGTTGTTCTGCCTCTGTCACCGGCCGGGTCTCCTCCTCAACGACGGCCCCCACGGGCCGCGTCTCCGCCTCAACCGGCCGCTCTTCGGTTCGCTGTTTCGTCGGCTGTCTTCCCCAGCCGCCCGCGACCGTCTGGACGGGCGGCGGCACCGGGACGTACCTCTCTTCACCACGGAGCGTGGATTCCGCCGGTACCGCCGGTTTTCCCTCCCATGACGGCGGGCGTTCCCTCTCCGCAGCCGGGCGCGGGGGTGTCCTGATCAGGCTCCAGTCTCCTTCTCCGGGCATCCTGTCACGGGGAAACCCGGGAGCGCTGTCGAGCGTCCGCTTATCCGTATCCACGACGGCGACCTTCTCCCGGGAACGGATCCGGACCGCCTCCCAGGGTATGGCGAAGTGCTTCTCGCCGAACCCAAGGATCCCGCCGTAAGCGAGCACCGCATACGCGATGCAGCCGCTATCGCGGTCGATAGCGATATCGGTGAGGTCACCGAGGTTCTCTCCTTCCGGGTTCTGCACCCTGATATCCTTGATGTCGCGTGCGCGCATCAGGTCTATTCTCTCCCCGGGTTCCGGCCGGGTCGCCAGTACCGGTCCTGCCTCTCTCTCGGCCAATCGTCTCGCCTCCAACTTGTTTACCTGCGAAGGGGGTCCCCTTCAGGGCAGGGGGGTAGAGGATCGAGGATACTTAAGGGTTTCCCGTTCGGAAAAACCGGGAGGGATCCGGGAAAACAAGGGAGAGGCTGCCGGGGCGGCGCTTACGCCCCGGTCCGGGAGTACCGGAGGATAAGTTCGGTCGCCGCCCTGATATCCCGCCCCTGCTTCTTCGCTTCGGCAAGGTAGGCGGCGTAGACCTCGTCGGTCACGAGCCGCACCTGCGGGCGGAACATGTCGGCATGCATCATCAGGTCAAAGCATCGTGCCTCGCTCTCGGTGAGATTGAGCGCCCGATACTCACCGGTGTGCGGCACGAACGCCGGGTTCTTATCGCGGGGCGTCCTGACCGCGAGGTCGGCGAGCGGCGTCCCGGGGATGGGTTCGGCGCTGCTCACGAAGACGTCGTCGAGAGAGAGGCGGGCGATCAGGTCTTTTGTCGCCTCATAGTCCCGGTCCGTCTCCCCCGGGTAGCCGACGATGAAACTTCCCGCAACCCGGAGGCCGTGCTCCCGGCACCGCTCCACCGCCTCCCCGACCTGCCGGACGGTTGCACCCTTGCCCATCAGCCGGAGCACCCGGTCGCTCCCCGACTCGATCCCGAAGAAGACCCACCCGATCGTGTACTGCCGGACGGCGTCCAGGATCTCGTCGGTGATGCAGTCCACGCGGATGTCCGGAGCGGAGACGTTGCGTGGTCCCATCACCTCTGCCATACCGCGGAGGAGGGCGATGAACGCCCCCGGATCCACCTCGCCGTCGCTTGACCCGTAGAGCGACCCGGTCCCACCGGAGACCGAGAGCCTCCTCGCTCCGGCTGCCGAGAAAGCCTTCACCTCCTCGATGATGCTCGCGAGTTCCCGGCTCCTGACCTTCCTCCCGAAGAACCGGGGCACCTGGCAGAAGGTGCATCCCCCGATGCACCCCCGGTGGGTCTCGATGTAGGCGCTCGCGCCCCGGACGCTCTGGCTCCCGATATCGTCGGGGATCAGGGGGAGCGGCCGGTCGATCGGCGCCGGCGGGGCGGGAGGGTTCACGACCGATCGAGCACCGTCGAGGTAGGCAATCCCCGGGAGGGCGCCCGAGACACCTTCGTTTACAAGGTGGACCACCGTCTCCTCACCCTCCCCGACCACCACGGCATCGGGGGCGAGTTCCCCGAGCACCATCTCCGGCACGGCCGAGACCGGCCCCCCGACGTAGACCGCCCCTCCCTGCTCGCGGTGGGTCCGGACGAGGTCCCGGATCGCGGGGTCGAGGAGGTGCTGGGTCGAGAAGAGGCTCGCGAGGAGGAGTGAGCCCGCCGGGGCGACGGGCGTCCGGGTGAGGGAGACCCGGTGCCCTGCGTCGCGCAGGACGCCGCCGATCAGCATGGCGCCGTAGGTGTAGATGCCGGGGGAGAAGATCGTGATATCCATGATATACAGTATCTGCGAAACAGTATACAAATGGTGGGGCTCCGCCGGGTTCCCCGGTCAGAGCGATACCGGCCGCCTGAACCGCCGGGCCTCGGCGACGGTGTGAGCCCCCCGGTCCGATGCGGCGATCAGCCGGACCTGGAGCCGCATGATGTCGGCGATGAGGGGTTGCGGGTTTTGCTCCAGTATCTCCGCTGCCACGGCGCGAGCCTCCCTGAACCGGCCTGCCCGGCGGAGCAGGTCCACAAGGAGCGCTTCGTCGGCCCCTTCCTGGGGGGCCAGTCGTTCGCCCTGTTCCCAGGCCCGTTGCAGGAGGTCGGCGGCGCGTCTCCGGCAGATCCGGGCGGGCACGTCCTCCCCCTCGTCGTCGCAGACCCAGGCGGCATGCAGGGACGCCCACGCCGCCTGGGCGGGGACGCCGAGGTCCTCCTGGACGATCGACCAGCAGAGGAAGGTGTTTGCAATCTTTGGGAACTTGCGGGCGTCAAGCTGCCAGCGGTAGCGCGGGAGCCTCACCACGTCGACCGCCCCCTTCAGGGGTCTGCCCGGGTCGGGGGCGCAGTAGCCGCAGGAAGGACACCGTTTCACCCACGCATAGATGGTGGACCGGAGGGGTTCGGCAGGACGGGTGTCGAGGTCCCGTGACCCGACGCTCACGGCGCCCTCGGGGATCGTGAACCGGCAGGACTCGCCGCAGACTGCACAGGTGGTATTGAGGTAGTGAAGGTGGGTCATCGATGGGCTGAATTGCATAATCTAAAATATATAATTTCCCCCTGATGGAAAGCGGCGGGACGGCAGACCTGCCGGAACATTTCCCGCCGACCGGTCGGGGTGGTCCGGCCTCTTCCTTCACCGGGCCGTTGCCGGGGAAACTTCCCCGACCCGCCGCCCGTAGGCCGCGACGGCGAGGGCGAGGAGCACCGTCGCTCCAGAGACCAGGAGAAGGATCGGCCAGTGGACCGGGTCTGCGGTCTCCACCGCCAGCCTGACCACGAGATTGAGCGGGTTGTAGGGGATGGCCATGACGAGGAGGAAGACCACGACAAGCCCCGTTGAGAAGACGAACTGGGCGCTGGTCCGCTCGCGGTAGTGGAGCGCCGTCGCGGCGCCGAGCAGGATGAGGAAGAGCCCGGCCGCCGAGACGTGGAGGAGGATGGGGACGGGGTTCCCGACCGCGATACCGTTTGCCTCAAGAAGGAGGATCCAGGCCCCGGCCTGGACCGGGACGATGGCCCAGCAGGCGGCGATCTTTCCAAAGATCATCTCGTTGAACGTGACCGGCGTCGAGAGGAGGGTGTCGAGGGTCTGGCGCTGGTACTCCTCAGTGATGAGATCGATGATCAGGGCCGCCGATATGACCGCCGGGAGGAGGACGAGCAGCGGGAGGAGGAGGCCGTAGACGAACTCATAGAAACTCTCCGCATCGCCGGTGCCGGGGAAGTTCAGCCCGACGGGGAAGGAGACCATCCGGTCGGCCCGCACCTCACGGAGTTCCCTCTCGTAACCCTGGAGGACCTCCTTGACTTTCACGTTGATGACGCTCGACTGCAGGTCGTTCTGGATGAGGTAGAGCGTGATCGCGACCGGCCCTTCGGCGTCCGGAGGCGTATCGGGGACGTAGACCACCGCCGCAACCTTCCGGTCGCGGAGCGCTCGAAGCGCCGCGGAAAGGTCCATCCGGTGCAGGACGAGGTCGTCACGCTTTTCGAACTCGTCGATGAGGGCTGAGTCCGCCCCGGCGTAACCGACACCGTAGGCGACCGTCGAGTAGCCCTCGAGCGCCTCCGGGTCATACATGGCGGTGAGCCCCACCATCAGAAACGAGGAGAACATGGCGATGAAGACCTGCAGGAGGACGGCAAAGATGATCGTCTTCTCCGACGAGAGGCCGAGGAACTCCTTCTTTGCGATAAGACCGATGTAGCGGGCGTTCATAGCAACCCTCTGAGGAGGAAGTGGAGGTTATAGAGGCTGTGAACCACACTTGCCACGACGAGGCCGGGCACGTAGGCGCGCTTCCCGCCGGCGAGCAGGAAGGTTCCGGTGATCAGCACTCCTGCAATGTGGAGGAGGAGCGGCATCCAGAGCACCTGGAGGGAGAGGAAGAGGACGCTCCCGAAGACCGACTCGGTGATCTGGGAGAGCGTGGCAAAGAGGAGGAGTTTCTCCCCGGCAAGGAACCCGAGACCGATGACGGCCGCTCCAATGAGCAGGTTCTTTGCCGTGAGGAATCCGGGCCGCTCGCTTGCTATCGCGTAGAGCCCGGCAGACTTCGCAACCTCCTCGATGAACGCCGCGGAGACGGTCAGGAGGACGAGCGAGAGCGGCATCGGGATGTTGAAGAAGAGGACGAGCGTCATCATCTGGGCCATGAAGACAAACGGTATCGTGAAGGCGGAGAGAAGGAAGAGCGAGAGGTGCGGGCGGCCGCGGCCGATCGCGCCCGCGATGAAGTCCGTGAGCCTCGACGTGAGGGATTTTTCCGAAAAAAGGCGCTCCTCGCGGAAGTTGATCGTCCCGGCATAGAAGAGGACGGCGCTCGTGGCAAAGAAGAGCGCGGTCGAGTAGACGTACTCGGCGGCGGTGAACCCTTCGCCCTGGAGTTCGAGGATGACCAGGGTGAGCGGGGAGATGATGCTCACCACGTGGGTGTTCGCAAAGACCGTCGGGAAGAAGAGGTAGGACGTGGCGAGGGTCGAGAAGAAGATCGAGACGAACGAGAGTTCCTTGAAACTCCGGGCGGCCATCCCGATGATCAGGGCGTTTGCGAGGAAGAAGAGGATGACTGGGATGAGCGGGAGGAGGATCGCGAGCGGTGCACCGATAAAGAGGGTGATCGCGGCCGAGACAAGCAGCATGATCGCGAGGTAGGGGATCGCCTTCCCGATGACGATCGCCGACGGCCGGACGGGGGCGGCGAGGAGCGCCTCCCCGGCCCTTCCCACCCGCTCGTTCATCACGCTCATCATGAAGAACTGGGAGGTGAAGTAGAGGGGGAAGATGAAGACGAAGACCAGGATGAGCGCGTCGTAGGGGAGCGGGGGGGAGAGTTGCGACGGTGTCCGGAGTCCGTCCGTTGCAGAGCCGCCCGATATGATGCCGGTGTAGCGGGAGAGGGGGTGGTCGCTCTCCATCCCGGCAAGGTGCTGCCGGAGATCGTCCTCCGAGACCTGGATTGCCGACGGCGGGAGGGTCACCGCCTCCGCCGGGCCGGACGGGATGGGGGGTTCCCGGGCATCCGCCGGAGCGCCGATCTGCTGCCCGCTCTGGGTCGCCAGGAAGTCGATCTCACTCTTGACGTACTCCAGATCGATCCAGAGCGGGTAGCCGGCGAAGAGGTCGGGCTGCTCGGCGGCGATCTGGGATGCATAGGCCTCGTAATCGCGTTTGAGCGCTGTTAAGGCCGCCCGCCCTTTGCCGGTGTCGGCGGCGTAGACCTCCCCGCGGAGGATGACGATATCGTACGCGAACCGGTTGCTCCAGAGGGCGGGTCCGTCGGCGACTTCAACGGTGAAGCGGTTGTCAGGGGCGACGATCCGGGCGACTTCGGGCTCGTCGATGCCGATGCGATAGATGCCGTCCTGCATGTGGACGCCGCTCTCTGCGGCGAATACGGTCACCAGGACCAGGAGGACGAGCAGTCCCACCGCGAGCGGCAGGACGTTTCTTCCCATCGTGGTCATCGACCGATTCATCTCCCAGGCGGCGATCGTCCGGATGGAGGAAGCAAGGCTCATGGTTATCCCAGGCGGCGTCAGAGAAGCATACCTCTGTGCAGCAACCTATTAGTAGTCATCGGAGCCATAGGGAGATCCGATGATCACCGCCCGCTCTCTTGTCAAATACTACGGCGACTTCCCGGCCCTCGACGGCGTCACCTTCGACCTCGACGACGCACGGATACTCGGGGTGATCGGGCATAACGGGGCCGGCAAGACGACGCTCTTAAAGATCATGGCCGGTCTCATCACGCCGACGTCGGGGAGTCTTGAGATCGACGGGATCGACGTCATACGTAGATCGCGGGACCTGAAACGGAACCTGGGCTACCTCCCCGAGGAGTCCCGGCTCTATGAGACGATGACCACGGATGCATACCTCGCGTTCTTCGGCGAGATCTACGGTATGTCGAGGGCGGCCGTAAGGGCCCGGCGCGACGACCTCCTCGCGGGGCTCGCGCTCGAGCCGGACGGCAAGAAGATCGGGGAACTCTCGAAGGGGATGAAACGGAAGGTTGCAATCGCACGGTCGCTGATGCATGACCCGGATCTCCTCATCTACGACGAACCCACCTCCGGCCTCGATCCCATGACCTCCCGGTCGGTGCTCGAGTACGTCAAAGGCCTCCGGGGCCAGGGCAAGACGGTGATCTTCTCGGCCCACAACCTCTTTCAGGTGGAGGAGGCCTGTGACCGCGTCCTGATCCTGCGCCGGGGGCGCGTGGTGACCGGCGGGACCATGTCCGAACTCAGGGAGACCTTCGGCTCGATCACCTACCAGGTCTTCTTCCGCGTCCCGGACCCGGCGACCTTCGCCACATCCGTCGAGTACTCCGCCCGCGACGGCCGGTACCTTGCCGAGGCGCGCTCCATCGAGGAGTTGAACCGGACGACCGCGGCGCTCTCGGCGGATGGCGCCGGGATCGAACGGATAGAGTCGCACTACCCGACGCTTGAGGAGATGCTCTTAAAGATCGGGCGGTGATTTCCGGGGACGGGCCCCCTCCGACCGTAGTGCGCCCGGAAACGCCGCATCAGGGGGTTTCGACGGTCTCATCCGTAAATATCCTCTCCCATTTCAGGAGTCTCTCTGCCCGTCGCTCTCCCGTGATGTCCCGGATCGACTCGATGGCGCCGACAACATCCCCCCGGCCGTCGTAGAGGGGGCCGGCCTTCACCCACCATATCCGCGGCGAATCGCCGCCCGACGGCGGGATAACGGTTTCTGCGGTAATCTCATTCCCCTCGGCATACGTGATGAAACGGTACCGGTTCCGGAGCGCTGAATCGGGGTTCAGGACCTTATCCACGAGCATGGGTGTCCTCTTCCCGTAAAACGGGAGGGCGTACTCATAGTTTCCTTTGCCGAGGATCTCCCCCGCGGTGATCCCGGTCAACTCCTCCATCGCCAGGTTCCAGGCGGTGACGATTCCCCTGCGGTCAATTGCAAACATGGCGTCGGGCAGGTGTCGTACGATGCCGGCCAGCCGGTCATGAGACTCCAGGAGCGCTCCCTCCGCGAGGACGCGGCCGGTGACATCGTGTACCTGGATGAGGTAGCCGTCCGGGGTCCCGTCGTCCGGCGACCTGAGCGGGCTGACGACGCCCCCGACATGGATGGTCCCGGTTCGTGTCGTCGGGAGGAGGTCCAGGCTGCGAACCCTGTCGAAGTCGAACCGGCACGAAAACGGCGTCGCCGTATCTCCAGGTGCCTGCATCTCGCAGGTATCGAGCGCCCTGCAGACCTGCAGGAGGTTGATCCCCCGTACATCGTCGAGACGGGCGATCCCGAAGAGTTCGAGGCAGGCACGGTTGATGTGAAGCAGCACCCCCCGGGGATCGCAGACCGTGATCCCGGTGGGGGAATCCTCGAATATTCTCCTGAATCGCTCCGCATGGCTCCGCAATGTCTCTTCCGCCCGTTTCGATGCCGTGATGTCACGGGCGACGCCCATCACGTAGCGGCACATCCCATCGTCCGCGCGGACCGGGATGAGCCGCGTATCGTACCAGACCTCACCGTCGGGCAACGGCAGCCAGCTTACGTTGTTTTTGATCGTACCGGTGGCCGCCACCGACGCCACATTCCGGCGATATTGTGCACCCTGCCCCGCGGGGAAGAGTTCTGGAAGACTCTTTCCGAGGACATCTTCCGGAGGGCGGTGCAGCATCCGTGCTCCAAGCGCGTTGACGTAGAGCACGTGCCCCTCAGGGTCGAGCAGGAAGACGACATCCGGCAGCGACTCGGTCAATATGCGGTACCGCTTCTCGCTCTCCGCCCGCGCCGCCTCGCCCTCTCTCTGCCTGGTGATATCGCAGAAGATGACGATGACCTGGAACGGATTCTCTTCGCCAGTCCGGAACCGGGGGACGGCAAGGAGATCAAGCCAGCGGTACCCGCCTTCCCGGGGGTTGAAGATACCGAGGGTCTTTCTCTCCGGTATGCCGGTCGCGAGGGTCGTCACGTGCGGGAGCCGGTCTCCCGGGTACCCGGAGCCGTCTTCACCGATGAACCGCCACCGGAGTTCGCTCCCGGTTCTGCCCTGCATATCCGAGAGTTGATACCCGAGTATACGTTCGGCGGCAGGGTTGGCCTCGATGATCCTGCCGTCATCCCCCAGGTAGATGACGCCTTCTGCCAGCGCCTCAAAGAGGTTCCGGTACCGTGATTCGGTCTCTTTTGCAGCTGCTCCCGCCTTCTTTCTCCCCGTGACGTCCCGGAGTTGCAGCACGAACCCGGAAGGCGTGCCGTTCTCCCCGGAGAACACCGGCGATGCCGCACCCTCAAGGCAGATCGTCTCCGGGCCGTCCGTTGCACCGGGAGTCCGGTTCCGGTAACCTTTTCGGGGGTAGGGGATGATAAACCTGAGCGGCTCTCCGCCCTGCAGGGTGCGCAGCATGTCAGGGGGCATGTGCGGGTCTGTAAAGATGTTCCGCCCTTCGATCTCTTCCCGGTCCCGAACGCCGAAGATCGCGAGAAACGCACGGTTGGCGCGAACCACGGCACCGTCCATGCCGCAGAACGCCGTCCCGGCGGGCGACTCCTCAAAGACCACCCTGAATCGCTCCTCGCTCTCCCTGAGTGCGGCCGCCCGGTCGTCTGTCTCCTGCTCAAGGGCCCGTAGTTGCCGGCGCAGGGTCTCCTCGATCACCCTGGATTCATGCATGGGAAGACAGAGGTACTGATACTCGAGTATTTTTCCATCAGGACCGCAGAGTGTCCGCCCTCGCCACCGGTACCAGAGGACGCCTCCGTCCGGCATGACCACCCGGCAGTCGATCGTCGCTGCCGGGTTCTTCGGCGTGAGGCCCCGGACAAACTCCTTCCACGCCGTTCTCTCTCCCTCAAGAAGCGGCGGGCGGAACTGCCGCCCGACGAGGTCTTCCCGGCTCTTCCCGGCCACCCGGCAGTAGACGTCATCGGCCCACCGGATATGCCCGTCCGGCAGGACACGGATGATCCCTTCGGCCCGTTCTTCCCGGAGCGCCTCCTGCCGCAACGCCTCAAGAAGACGTTCTTCTCCCTGGTCGGCCTCCTCCGGAACCTTCTCCAGGACGAGCGAGACCGCAGGCCTGCCGGTCTCGAGCACGGTGGGAATCAGGGAGAACCGAAGGGAGGTGGCATCCCTGCGAGAGCCGGGGCGCCACCCGAAGGTCCCCTCTTCCCCCCAGAGCGCCCTCCTGAGCAGGGAGGCAACATCATCTGAAGACGTGCCGGGGAACAGTGTCAGGATCGGACGGGAGATGATGGCCTCAGGCGTCGTCCCGAGGAGGGCGGCGAGCGTAACGGACACTTCCAGGACCTCCAGGTTGTGGTCGACGACGATGAGGTTCGGTGAACAGAACCGGCGGACGGCTGCGACCGGCAGGCGCCGGGTCGGGCAGTAAATCTTTGCCGCGCCGACCAGCCGCATGTCGACCGATCCCTGCCGCTGTAGTATCGCGAGGTATTTCGAGACCGAGTTGCGGTTCATCGGGAGGAGGGTTGCGATATCGCTTATGCTCAGCCCGCCCGGGTGCTCCTGTAGAATGCTGAGTATCCCTGCAAGATTCTTCTCTGCCTGTCTATCGACCATGGCGGATGACCATAATGTAAGTTCATGCCAGAACTTGAATATATAATTTACGTAAATGCATGGCAAATCTGCATGGCATGAGAGTTATTTTAAGTGGTAAAATGAGGATAACCTTACATTGGCGACGAAAATTGGGGGATCTGGTCTGTTGCGCGGAGAGGGCCGGCGCCTGGACCGGCGGCCGGATCTACTCTGCCCGACGGATTCTGCAGAACGCATCTGAAGTCGCACAAGAGGTAAACTATGATAACAGGTGAACCGGAGTCAAGCAGCCCTGTCTCCGCCGCGGTCGATGAGAGCCGGCGGCAGGCGGAGACCATCCTGCAGGAGAACCCGATGCCTACCATCATCTGGGACAGGAACCTGCGCGTGAAGACGGTGAACAAAGCGTTCCTGCAGATGACCGGCTACGACAGGAAGAAAGCCGAGTCCATGACGATCAGCGATTTCAAACTCGATGGCGACAGATCAGGTCAGGAAATTATGGAGGTCTTCAGGACGAATCGGACGATATCCGGCGAGATAAGGGTTACACTCCCGACCGGCACCTTCTCGTTTGTCCGCTACAACGTCCCGCTCCCCGACGAGGCCGGCAACGTCGAGAACGTGATGGCCGTCTACAAGGACATCACCGACCAGAAGCGGCAGATTGAGCGGGTGGAGGCGCTCCAGCAGCAGGCCGATGCGATCGTCCAGGAGAACCCGATGCCCATCATCCTCTGGGGCGCCGACCTGACCATAAAGACGCTCAACAAGGCTTTCTATCGGGTGACAGGCTACACGAAGGAGCAGTCCGCACGCCTCACCGGGCGGGACTTCAAGTACATCAGCCAGTCAGGAGAAGGTGCCGCCGATACCCTGAAGAGCGGGAAACCGAGCAAGGGTGAAGTCACCGTCGAGTTCCCGGCAGGCGTCCGGATCCTCGAGCGCTACAACATCCCGCTCATCGATGACAGGGGTAATATTGCGAACGTGCTCACGGTCTACAACGACATCACGGAAGGGCGGACCCTTGAACAGAAGCTCCAGAAGAGCATCGGAGAGGTCGCGGAGAGCCTCGGCGCGATTGCCGGCGGTGACCTGATGCGGCCGGCTCCCACCTACGCGGGCGACCCGCTGGACACCGTCAAGAAGGACCTGAACGGCGCGCTCAAAGCCCTGAGAGAGTTCTTCCGGCAGACCCTCGATCAGGCCGATGCCCTCGATCACATCGTCACCGATGCCGGGAAGGGTGCCGACGAGATCGCCAGGGCATCGCAACAGGTGGCAAACACCGCCCAGAAGACATCCGACGGGGCAAAAGAACAGATCCGGCAGCTTGACCGGGTGACGAAAGAGATCGGCGACCTCTCCGCGGCGGTGGAAGAGATTGCAAGCACCGCCCAGGAGGTCCGGGAACTCTCCTCGAACGTCGCAAAGGCCGGGGAGTCGGCCGTCGGGCTCGGGAACGAGGCAAGCGTGAAGATGCAGGCGGTGCAGCGGATCTCAGAGCAGGCCGTCGCGGAGATCACCAACCTGAACGCGAAGATGCAGGATATCGGCCATATCGTGAAGCTGATCACCGATATCGCGAACCAGACGAACCTTCTCGCGCTCAACGCCGCCATCGAAGCCGCCCGGGCCGGGGAGCACGGCCGCGGGTTTGCGGTCGTCGCGGGCGAGGTCCGCAACCTCGCCGGGGAGTCGAAGAGCGCGACCCGGCAGATCGAGGAGGTCATCGGCGGGGTAACCACAAGTAGCGGGAAGACCGCCGATGCGATGCGGGGAGCTCACACCGAGATCCTCAGCGGGATCGAGAGCGTGAACAAGACCATCGCGGCCCTCAACAAGATGGTCGCCGACGTCAACGCCTCCGTCAGCGGCATCGCCGACATCTCCCGGGCGACCGAGAACCAGGCCGATGCGGCAAACGCGGTCACAACGAGCATCGAGGAGGTCTTCTCCCTGATCCAGGAGACCGAGAAAGGCACGGAGAACCTCGCCGCGCTCGCCGAAGAGTCGTCCGCCTCGACCGAGGAGGTCGCCAGCGCCTCAAACGAGATCCAGCGGATGGCCCATCAGCTCCGCGAGAGGGTCGCGGCGTTCAGGTTCCAGTGAGGCCGGGATCATGATCGACGTCGTCGAGTTCGGGCTGGGGCAGGAACTGTACGCGATGGACATCCAGCTTGCCCGTGAGATCGTGGAGATGATGCCCATCACCCGCATCCCCCGGGCGCAGGACTACATCGCCGGGATCATGAACCTCCGCGGAGAGATCACCACCGTCATCGACCTGAAACGATTGATCCAGATCCCGGGGGCATCAGGCGACAACCAGAAGATCATCGTCCTCGTGGCCGAGGCGACCGGAGGGTCGAACCTCGGCATCATCGTGGACGACGTGCACAGCGTCATCCAGGTGGCCGAGGACGATATCGAGCTGATGGACGAAGGGATCGCCTCCGGAGTCCACGCCTTCGTCAAGGGGATCATCAAACTCACAAAGGACGAGGACGACCGGAAGCAGGCTGACGGGAGGAGTCGGCAGGGGGCCGGGCTCATCCTCTGGGTCGACATCAAAAAGATACTCGACGACCTCGTCCGGAACAGTCGGGCATAGGCGCCCTTCCGGCGCGCCGGAAGGGCCCGGTTCACCCACCCCCCTTCTCTTCTGACCCTGCCGGTGCCCCTGCGGCGGGCGGGTGCAAAACAGGGAGCTCCTGGCAATCTCCGTCTCCTGCATGGAACTCTCCCGGGTTTTTCCACCAGAGCAGTATTTATATAGCAGCGGCATACATGTGCCTTCGGAGCCCCGGAGAATTCGCAGCAACCGGCCTCCTGTGAGATACCGTGGCGCGGGTGAAGGCCGACGGGGGTTGACCCGATGGCCGTGCGCCCCGTCGGTAGTGAGGAACCACTCCAGAACGGGTGATCACGAGAACCCGGCGGTCGTTGCCGGAGGAAGGATAATCAGGTCCAAACGTGGGAAAATCAGGAGTTCGACGGGCCTGAAGGGATTTGAACCCTTGGCCTACGGATTAAGAGTCCGTCGCTCTGCCGACTAAGCTACAGGCCCATGTATCTGACTCAATAATATAGCACGGGAAGAGGTATAAATCTTACGGGGCCCCCCCGTAATTCGCCGAAATGGAATCCCTTAATACTATGAGAAGTTACACCATTGTACGCATGCCTGAGGCGGTTCAGAACGTTTCGAAGGAACGTATCAAGTATATCATTTTTGGCTGCGGGAGCACCGGCTATAACGTCGCGGAGGAACTCGGGCAGGAGAGCGAGGACCTCATCATCGTTGATAAGGACGAAAAGCGGGTGGAAGATCTCCGGGACCAGAAATACGAGGCGCTCGTCCGCGATCTCCGCGATCCAAACCTCATGGATGGGCTGCCCGTGCCGGAGGTCGCGTTCATCCTCGCAAACGACCGTGACGCCAACCTGACCGCGCTCAAGACCATCAAGAACCGCTACCCGGCGACCTACGTCATCGCGCGCGCCACCGATCCGGTCAGCGTCGACCTCCTCCAGCAGGAGGGCGCCGACATCGTCCTCTACCCGCAGGAGGTGGTTGCGAGAACCGCCATCCACCACATCAGGAAACTCCACTCGTCAAGGCTCGCCCTGCGCCTCTACGATATGCTTGCCGCCTGGGAGGGGACGCTCTGCATCGTCACCCACTTAAACCCCGACCCGGACTCGATCTCGAGCGCCATGGCGCTCTCGATGGTCGCCCGCCACGCAAGCCACAACAAGCTGAACTGCCGCATCCTCTACGAAGGAGATATCGGACACCAGGAGAACCGGGCGTTCATCAACCTCCTTGAGATCAAGATGGAGCGGCTCACCCCCCAGATCCTTGACGAGTGCAACTACATCGCCCTGGTCGACTCGTCCGCACCCGGCACGAACAACGAGCTCCCGAAGACCACCCGGGTCAACATCATCATCGACCATCACAAGAACGGCGAGCACCCCGCGAGCGTCGCCGACTTCATCGACATCAGGCCCGGGGTCGGCGCCACGGCGAGCATCATGACCCAGTACCTGATGGAGCTCGACATTCCGGTGAGCAAATCGGTAGCTACTGCGCTCCTCTACGGGATCCGGGCCGACACACGGGATTTCAAGAGGAACGTCACCCCCCAGGACCTCAACTACGCCGCGTTCCTCCTCCCCCTGACCGACTCGGACCTCCTCGACAAGATCACCTCCCCCTCCATATCGCAGGAGACCGTGGAGATTATGGGGAACGCCATCAGGAACCGGCGGATCAGGAGCGGCTATCTCTTTTCGAACGTCGGCTTCATCAGGAACCGCGACGCGCTCCCGCAGGCGGCCGATATCCTGATCCACCTCGAGGGGGTGAACACAGCGCTGGTCTACGGTATCAGCGACCAGAACATTGTCATCTCAGGCCGGAACAAGGATATCAGGCTCCACCTCGGGAACGTGATGGCCGAGGCGTTCGGTCCGATCGGCGAGGCCGGCGGGCACGCCACGATGGCCGCCGCGATGATCCCGCTCAATTACTTCTCGATGGTGAAGGAGAAGGAGGAACTGCTCAGTCTTATCATCGACCCGATCCTGAAGCGGTTCTCCAACATCGTCGGCCTGGACAATAATGAGGGCAAGCAATGAGGTTTGCAGACTGGGAACCTCACTACACCGCAATCCTTGAATATTTCGGGTTTGAACGCGAGGCGGACGAGGCAGCCGCCCGGCTGCTTGCGGAGGTTGCCGACGGCCGTGACGATGTCGGGCTCCTGGAGGCGCTCATACGGGGCAGGGCGGTGACGGTCTGCGGGAACGCTCCCTCGCTCCCGGATGAGATCGACCAGATCGAGGGGACGGTGCTCGCCGCCGATGCCGCTGCCGAAGTGCTCGCAGACCACGGTGTCCGGCCTGACGCGGTCTTCACTGACCTTGATGGGGCGACCGACGTCTTCGTCGACCTCTCCCGGCAGGGGACGGTGATGGTCGTGCATGCCCACGGCGACAACGTCCCGCTCCTCCGCCACTGGGTCCCTCTCCTCCCCGGACCGCTCGTCGCCACCACCCAGGCGGCGCCGCTTCCTCACGTCCATAACTTCGGCGGGTTCACCGACGGCGATCGGGCGGTCTTTGCCGCCGACGACCTCGGTGCGGCGTCGATCCGGATCATCGGGTTCGATCTTGCCGACCGGAACGTCGATCCCGTCAAGCGGGGCAAACTCTTCTGGGCAGGGAAACTCCTCCGCCTGATCGGGTATGACCTCTGACGCCCTCATCATCGACGGCTACGTCGACGAGCCTGCATGCCTCGGCGTCGCGCCCTACATCTCCCCCTACATCCGGGAGGTCGCCGGGGTCCTCTCCGGGCACGGTTACACCCCGGGGTACGTCACCATCGACCAGGTCCGGGCCGACCCGGCTCTCGCTGCCGGCTACGGCCGCGGCGATCTCGTGGTGATGATCGCAGGGCTGACCGTGCCCGGCGCTTACATCGGGGGAAAGCCGGCGACCCTCACGGAGATCCAGCAACTCGGGACCCTGCTCCGGGGACCGACCACCGCTATCGGCGGGCCGATTGCGTTTGGTTACGCGCCGGGTGGGGGGAGGAAGGCCGTCCGCCAGGCGATTGCCGGGTTCGACGCCACGCTCTCGGGGTCGCCCGCGGTGGCGCTCGATGCCTGGCTCTCGGGCGGGGAGCCCGCCGGTGCGGCCGACTACTCCCTGACCGACCCCTGGTCCGTGGCAGGCGCCGGGATCGTTGCCCGGCACCCGGCGTTCCCGTACGTGATGTGCGAACTCGAGACCGCGACCGGGTGCTCCCGGGCGACGGTCGGGGGATGCTCCTTCTGCACTGAGCCGTTTTACGGGCTCCCGCGTTACCGGAGCATCGAGGGGATCGCGGAGGAGGTGGCGGCGCTCCATGCGGCGGGCGCCCGCCACTTCAGGCTCGGCCGTCAGCCGGACCTCCTGGCCTACCAGAGCAGCGGCGGGGAGTTCCCGGCCCCGCGCCCGGAGGTGCTCGCCGACCTCTTCTCGGCCGTCCGGGAGAGCGCCCCCGACCTCAAAACCCTGCACATCGACAACATCAACCCGGGCACCATCGCCCGGCACGAGGATGCGGCACGGGCGGCGCTCGAGGCGATCGTCGCCGGCCATACCCCCGGCGACACCGCAGCCTTCGGCATGGAGACCGCCGATCCGGCGGTGGTCGCGGCAAACAACTTAAAAGCCATGCCGGACGATGTCTTCCGCGCAATCGAGGTCGTGAACGACGTCGGCGGGAGGCGGACCCGGGGTATCCCCGAGCTCCTCCCCGGCCTGAACTTCATCGTCGGCCTCGCGGGGGAGACACCGGCGACGTTTGATGCAAACGAAGCGTTCCTCCGGTGGGTGTTCGACGCCGGGCTCCTCGTCCGGCGGGTGAACATCCGGCAGGTGATGCCGTTTGAGGGGACGGCGGCCTACGAGGAGAACACCATCGGGTTGCACGACGCCCGGTTCCGCGCCTTCAAGGAGCGGGCCCGGAGAGAGTTTGACGAACCGATGCTCCGCCGGGTCTTTCCCGCCGGCACCGTCCTTCGAGACGTCGTCATCGAGATCGCGGGCAGACCGTCGTTTGGGCGGCAGATGGGGTCATACCCGATCCTCGTCGGGATCCCTCTCGAACTCCGGGCGGGGACGGTGCTCGACGCCGTGGTGGTGGACTGGGGGATGCGGTCGGTGACGGCCCTCCCCTGCCCCGTGGAGGTCAACACCCTCCCGGTCGCGGTGCTCCGGTGGATCCCGGGCATCGGCAAAAAGAGGGCCGCAACCATCGCCGCCCGCCGGCCGTTTGGGAGCCTTGATGAGTTCCGAAAGGTCGCCGGGGAGACGGGGATCGAGGGTGTGATGAAGTTTTAGGGCGGCCTTTACAGGAGTGTCTCCAGGCAGATCGCACCGTTCGCGAGTTGCATTACGCGTAGAAAGGAGGATGGGTATCTTTGGAAGGTCCCATCCCGGGGCACGCTCAGGCACGGCCGTTCCCGGGTATCGCCCCCTACTCCTCCTCCCGCAGTTCCATCACCCGGAGCACGTCCGTCCGGGTGACGATCCCGACCAGGGCGCCGCCGTCGGCGACGACCGGGATCCTCCCGATATCCTTGCCCGTTATGACCCGGAGCGCGTCGAGAAGCGGTGCCGACGGCGGGAGGGTGGTCGGGTTCCGGGTCATGACGTCGCGCACCTGCATGGCCTCCCGGTCGATCGGGGAGATCTTGTGGATGTCGGCGAGCGCGACGATCCCCACGAGCGCTCCCCGCTCCACCACGGGAAAGCCGAGATGCTTCGTCTCGTACATCATCTCCACCAGCCGGGAGAGGGGCGTCTCCGGCTCCACGGTGACGACGGGGCTGCTCATCGCATCCGCCACCGTGACGTCCTGCAGCAGGATGTTGTAGCGGAGGAACGTGGCCTCCTGGCTCGCCCCGATATAGATGAAGAAGGCGATGATGATCAGGATGGGATTGAGGAAGAGGAGCCCGATAAGCCCGAAGAGGACGGCAAACACCTTCCCGACGTCGGCGGCGATCCGGGTCGCCCGGGAGAGCGGCATCCTCCGGGCGAGCCATGCCCGCAGAACGCGCCCTCCATCCATCGGGAATGCCGGGAGGAGGTTGAACCCGAAGAGCAGGATGTTCAAGAGGCTGAGGTAGCCGAAGACGAAGACCAGAACCCCGGCGACCGCTGGGTCGCCGACCGCGGCATCGAAGACATAGACCAGGGCGGCGCTGACGAGGCCGATCGCGAGGCTCGTCAGCGGGCCCGCGAGCGCCATGGGGAGCTCCACCTTCGGGTCCGGCATCGTCTCTTCCATCTGGGAGACGCCGCCGAGGATGAGGAGCGTGATGCTGTGGATCTTGATTCCCCTGGCCTTGGCGATGAGCGAGTGGGCCATCTCGTGGATGAAGACACCGACGAAGAGGCCGAGCGCGACGACGGTCCCGAGGATGTAGGGGTTGAGCCCGGCCGCAATCAGCGTCACGTCGATCGGAACACCGAAGAGGGCCGCGATCAACTCGGTCGTGAGCAGGATCTGACTCCCGATGATCCATGCAAAAAGCGGGATCACGAGGAGGAAACTCCAGTGTAGTTTGACCGGAATCCCGGCAAGGTTTCCGATCTGCAGCGACGCATTCATGGAAAATGAGTATCTTTTTATCATTTATAGTAGTATACCTTCAGAGGATACCGATGAGAACACAGATCACCGAGCTGTTCGGACTCCGCGTCTATACCGATAGGGCTGTCTTTGTCGGGAGCGTTGATGATGTCGTGGTCGATGTGGATCAGAAGAAGATCGACTCCCTTGCAGTCGGGGAACTCAACCCCGAGATCGGCGAGGTGAAGGGGTATTCGGGGCTGCAGATCCCCTTCCGCATCATAAAGAGCATCGGGGATATCGTCATCATCCGCCATATCCCGGGGATCTTCAGGTCGCCGGCAAAAGAGGAGTAACCGGGATATCCGGCCTATCCAGGGATCTTCCTCCTGTCGAGAGAATATGGATATCAAAGGTCGCGAGATCTACTCGAACCTCACCATCTTCCCCCCCGTTTTTGTCAGGCTCGACGGTCGGGCCTTTCACCGCCTTGCCCGTGCGCTCGATCTTAGAAGGCCGTTCGATCCCCTGTTTCACGCGGCCATGCGGTCGGTCTGCCGCTATCTCCTCACCGGGAGCGGGCTTACACCTCTCTTCGCCTACACCTTCTCCGACGAGATCAGCCTCTACTTCTCGACGCTGCCGTTCTCCGGGCGGGTGGAGAAGATCGATTCCGTGGCCGCCGCGGCTGCGGCAAGCGCGCTGACGATCGAGCTTGGGTGCCGTGAGCCCCTCGCGTTCGATGCCCGGACCATCCCCGCAGCAGGGGAGTTTGCGGTCGAGTATCTCACCTCCCGGCAGAACGAAGCGTGGCGCAATCACATCAACGCCTACTGCCAGAGCGCGCTGGTCAACGAGGGGATGAGCCCCCGTGAGGCCGCCGCCGCGCTCCGGGGGATGCAGTCGGATGCGATGCACGATATGATGTTTCAGCGCGGCGTCAACCTGGCGGCGACACCGGCCTGGCAGCGGCGGGGGACGCTCCTCTACCGGGAAGAATGTGTAAAAGAGGGGTATAACCCCCTGACGGGGGAGAGCGTCGAGGCAAAGAGGACCTGCATCCGGGAACCGGAGGAGACGCCCCTCTTCTCAACGGTCGAGGGGGCGGCCCTGATCCGGTCACTCACCGGCGCGTGAGATGCCGATCTGCATCTGCACGCCTTCCACGTCCCAGTCTTTCTCGAGCGCAAAGGATTCGCCCGGTCTCTCTCCATCGGTGTGGCGGACGGTGAGGGCCGCCGCCCGCACTTCCCCGGCGATCTCGTTCTTCCACACATCTTCCCCGATGAGCGCAGCGACCCGCCCGTCGGCGACATCCACGGCGGCGACGATGTAGTCGTCGACGTTCAGGTCGAGCTGGCGGCGCATCTCCTGGATCCGCCGGATCACCTCACGGGCATAGCCCTCGGCCTCAAGCGCCGGCGTGAGGGTGACGTCCACGTAGACCGTCGCGTCCTTCATGGGCGCGGCAAAGACGCCTGCAGGGAGGGCCTCCGTGAAGGTGACATGGCGCGCGGCGATCTCGTAACCGTTGAGTTCGGCCTTCCCCTCCCGCTCGATGGCGGCCTTCAGGACTGTGCCGTCCGCCCCCTCGATCAGTGCTTTGACCTTCGGCCCCTCTCTCCCGAACTCCGGACCGATCGCCCGCATAACCGGCTCAGCCTGCCAGAGGATCCGGTCCCACGCCCCCGTAACGACCCTGACCACCCGGGCGTTCGCCCGGGTCCGGGCAAGGTCGTTTAAGTCCAGGAGAGCCGTCTTCACCTCGTCGCTCCCGGTGACCACCACGGTCTCAGAGACCGGCCAGCGGAGCTTCCGTTTCCCGGCCTGCCGGGCGGTGGCGACCGCATCGTCAAACGATCGGGCGACCTCCATATCGGTCTCAAGGTCCGGGTCGGTCAGGAGGTCGTCCGCCTCCGGCCAGTCGAGCATATGGACGCTCTCCGGATCTCCGGCGAGGCGGAGGTTTTGGTAGATCTCCTCGGTGATGTGGGGGGTAAACGGCGCAAGGAGCGTTATCAGGCGGCGCATGACGTAGTAGAACGTCTCATAGGCATACCGCTTCTCCGGAGAATCCTCTTCGAGCCACATCCGCGGCCGGACGAGCTGCACGTACCAGCGGGAGAGGTCCTCGAGGATGAAGGCGGCAAGCGCCCGCGTCTCCCGGTGGAGGTGGTACTCCTGCATATCCTCCCCGATCGCCCGGATGAGCGTGTTGACCCGGGAGACGATCCAGCGGTCCTCCTCGGGCATATCCCGGATATGGGCCCGGACAAACGATCCGTCCCACCGTTCGGCGTCTCCGGCGGCGGGCCGGAACGAATCGAGGATCATGTACGGGAGCGGGAACCGGTAGACGTTCCAGAGGATGTTGAGCGCCCGGTGGATCGTCTTCACGCCGTCCCAGTTGAACTTCAGGTCGTCCCAGGGGGCGTTTGCCCAGAGGACATAGTACCGGAGGACGTCGACCCCGTACTGGCTCATCACCTCTTCAGGCGTCACCACGTTCCCGATGCTCTTGCTCATCTTGCGCCCTTCGGCGTCGAGAGCGAACCCGTGCATCAGGACGCTCCTGTAGGGGGCACGGCCGAACGCCACGTTGCTCGCCCCGAGCTGGGAGTAGAACCAGCCCCGGGTCTGGTCCTGCCCTTCGGTGATGAAGTCCGCGGGCCAGTAGCGGTCGAAGGCCTCGCGCTCCCGGGGGAACCCGAGGGTCGCCCAGGATGCGACCGCCGAGTCGAACCAGACGTCGAAGATGTCGTCCACCCGGCGCATCTCCCCGCCGCAGGAGCACGGGATGGTGACCTCGTCCACGGAGGGGCGGTGGGGGTCGGGGACCTTCGCTCCCGACCGCTCCTCGAGTTCGGCGATGGTGCCGACGACGGTGTACTCGCCGCACCGCTCGCAGTGCCAGATCGGGATGGGGATACCCCAGTAGCGCTGCCGGGAGATGCACCAGTCACGCGACTCCTTGACGAAATCGTGGAACCGGGCGCTCCCCGCCCACTCCGGATACCACTTCACCTTCGCGATCTCATCAAGCATCGAGTCCCGGAGCACGGTGGCCTTCAGGAACCATTGCGCCGTTGCCCGGTAGATGATGGGGGTCTTGCACCGCCAGCAGTGGCCATAGCGGTGGGTGATCGTCCGCCGGGCGAGGAGGTAGCCGCCGAGCGCGTCGATGACGACGTCGTTTGCGTCCCGGACGTACATATCCGCAAATACCCCGGCCGCCGGGGTGAAGCACCCGCCAGCGTCGACCGGGCAGAAGGCCTCAAGCCCCTCCCGGATACCGACGAGGTAGTCGTCCCACCCGTGACCGGGGGCTATGTGGACAAGGCCGGTGTTCTCGAGCGCGACGTAGTCGGCCTCGACGACCCGGTGCCGGATCTCTGCCTGGTGCGGCACGCACCCGGCGAGCGGCGAGATATACTCCGTCCCGACGAGGTCGCTCCCGCTCACCCGTTCGAGGACCGTGTAGTCCTGGTATCGGCCCATCTTCAGGACGGGCTCGACGAGTTCGTCGGCGATCCAGAGGGCCTCTTCGGCGTCGTCCTTCTTTGCCTTCACCCGTGCGTAGGTGAACGCGGGGTTGACCGCAACCGCCACGTTTGCGGGAAGGGTCCAGGGCGTCGTCGTCCAGATCACCAGGTACTCGTTCTCGCGCCCGGCGACCGGGAACTTGACGAAGATCGAGGGGTCGGTCTCGTCCCAGTACTCCACCTCCGAGTCGGCGATCGCCGTCTCGCACCGGGGGCACCAGTTCACGACACGGTGGCCGCGCTCGAGGAGCCCGCGCTCGTCCGCCCGCTGGAGCGTCCACCAGGCGGACTCGATGTAGTCCTCCTTGATGGTCTGGTAGGGGTTGTCGAAGTCGAGCCAGACGCCGAGCCGCCGGAACTGGTCGCTCATGATCTCCATGTGCGTCACGGCAAACGTCCGGCACTGCTCGACGAATGCGGCGATGCCGTACTCCTCGATATCCTTCTTCGAGGTGAACCCGAGCTGGTGCTCCACCTTCACCTCGATGGGGAGGCCGTGCATGTCGTAGCCTGCCCGCTCGATGATGTCGGCGCCCCGCATCCGGTGGTACCGGAGGATGGCGTCTTTTATGATCTTGTTCCAGGCGGTGCCGAGGTGGATGTGACCGGTGGTGTACGGCGGTCCGTCGACGAAAAAGAACGCTTTGCCACCCTCGCGCAACGCCCTGACGCGTGCATAGGTATTCTCTTTCTTCCAGTAATCCTGGACTCCTGCTTCGATGTCACGCGGATTATAACTGCTGGTGACTTCTTTCACCTCATATCCCTCATATTCAACACTCTGGTGTACCTTTTGTTCTTGGGGGACAAAGCATTTGTGCGACTTGCCGCGCGGAGCGGTCAGGAGCTCCCTCCCTCAGCCTTTATGCCTCCGGCCCCCTACCCTCCCCCATGCAGATCGCAGTCATCGGGAGGGGGGACTGTTCCGGCGAAGAATACGCGGCGGCAGAGACCGTCGGCCGCCTCATCGCCGAAAAAGGCGCGACCGTCTGCTGCGGCGGTCTTTACGGGGTGATGGAGGCCGCCTGCAGGGGCGCAAAAGAGACCGGCGGGACAACCGTCGGGGTCCTCCCGGACACCGGGGACGGGAACCCCTATCTTGACGTGGTGATCCGCACCGGCATGGGCCACGCGAGGAACGTCGTCCTCGTTCACTCGGCGGATGCGGTGATCGCCGTCGGGGGAGGGTACGGCACGCTCTCGGAGATTGCAGTCGCCCTCAAGACGGGAAAACCGATCTTTGGCCTTTCCACCTGGAAGATAGAGGGGGTGAGGGCCTGCGCGACGCCTGAGGAGGCGGTCAGTCTCGCAGTCCGCGCAGGACGCCCGTCTCGTCCGTCTCGTAGCCCCCGAGGTCCCGGAGGACCTGCTTGAACGCCTCTGAAGAGACAGTCGCGACCAGGGCCGCGATCCGGGGGTCGTCGAGCATCGCGCGGTGCATCACGAGTTCGTAGCGCTCCGTCGCCACCGGGACGAACGCGAGACCGAGCGCCTTTGCGGCGCTGTAAACCCCCATCCCCGCGTCCGCCTCCCCGGTCCGGACCGCGAGGGCCACCGCAAGGTGCGTCGTCGCCTCGCGCCCGTAGCCGGGGATCGACGCCGGATCGATACCGCGCGCCGCAAGAGAGTGGTCAAGGAGCATCCTTGTCCCCGACCCCTTCTGCCGGTTGATGAACGTCTTACCGGGCAGGTCGTCAAACGAAAGCCCGTCGCGGGATATGACCCCCTGCTGCCGCTCCGCCACGCAGAGGAGGGCGAGGTCCGCGCCGGGCATGTAGCGCTCAAGGTAGTGGGTGTTGTAGGTGCCGTCGGGGGCAAGCAGGTGCATCGGGGCCGCGTGGCACTCCTCCTTCTTCAGGGCGATCACCCCGCCCATGCTCCCGAGATGCGTGGAGTGGATATCGACGCCGCGCGGCCGGACCAGGTCGGCAAGGTAGTCAAGGGCCGGGTCGTGGCTGCCGGTGACGAGCACCGCCTCTTCCGCCTCTGCGCGCGGGACGGTGAGCCGGACCTCCACGGTCTCCCCGGCCTCGGCACCCTCCTTCTGCGCCGGGATCTGCAGGTAGCCGTTCGCCCGCACCGCGCTCATCTGGACACCTGCGCCCCTCGACTGGGGCACCGCCACCCAGCGGTCGCCGATCCTTCCCGCCGAGAGGAGGACGAACTCGTCGGTCCCGATATCCGACTGGAGGCTTGTGGTCAGTCTGGCGGCGACGCGCTCGGGCTCCCGGACAGGGAGGCCGTAGCGGGCGACGAGCGGGAGCACGATCTCGCGGAGCACCGTTGCCGCCGCGAGCGGGTAGCCCGGGAGGCCGATCACCGGCTTTCCTTCGACCCGGCCGATGATCACCGGTTTTCCGGGCTTGATGGCGACGCCATGCGCCAGCACCTCTCCAAGATCCCGGATGATATCGGCGGTGTAGTCGCGGGTCCCGGCGGACGATCCTGCCGAGACGAGGAGGATATCGTTCTCGGCGGCGCCGCGCCGGACGACGTCCCGGATCAGGTCATAGTCGTCGGGCACGATGGGGTAGCGGTGCGCCTCCACCCCGGCCTCCGCGAGGACCGCCGCGGCCATCAGGGTGTTGCTCTCCACCACCTTCCCCGGCGGCGGCATGACGCCGGCCGGCACGAGTTCGCTCCCGGTGGGGATCAGGCCGGCCCGGACGTTCTTGATCGCGACCTCCGTGACCCCGTAGTTTGCGAGCGCCCCCACGTCCTGCGGCCGGATCCGGTGGTTTGAAGGGAGGATCATCTCCGACTCTCCGATATCCTCGCCGACCGGACGGATATGCTGCCAGGGGCCGACCGGCTTTCGGATGGTGTAGGTCTCGCCGTCGATCCAGACGTCCTCGATCATCACCACCGCGTCATAGCCGGGGGGGACGATGTTCCCTGTGTTGACCCTTGCCGCGTCCGGGAGGATCACCGGATGCTGCTCGCTCGCCCCGAGGGTATCAGCGCTCTTGACCGCGATCCCGTCCATCGCCGATATATGGATGGCCGGGACCGAGAACCGGGCGAATATGGGCGCGGCGGTGATCCTCCCCACCGCCGCGGTGGTCACCGGGACCCGCACGACCCCCGGAACCGCCGGAAAGGAGCGCTCCATGAGCGCCCGGGCTTCGGCAAGCGTTATGACCGAGAGGTAGCGCCTCACCACAGGATCACCTCCACCTCCTCGCCGACCTCGAACCCTTCGCTCGACGCCGGGACCCGCACGACTCCATCGCTCTGCACCAGGGTGTTGAGGAGCCCGGACTTCCCAAAGACCGGCACGGCCTCGCCGTCCCTGACGCTGACCCGGACGTAGTCCTCCCGCCCGCGCGTGGAGGGGATGTTCTGTCTCAGCCGTGCGGAGAGGGTCCGCCGGGAGATCGTGGTGCCGAGCATCGCCGCGAGCAAATGGTCGACGATGGCGACGAGCACGACGAACGCCGAGGCCGGGTGGCCGGGGAGCCCGATGATCGGTTTTCCCCGTGCCGTCCCGATGATGGTGGGTTTCCCGGGCGCGAGGGCGATCCCGTGCACCAGCACCTTGCCGAGGTCTGCGATGACCGCAGCGGTGTTGTCCCGCTCGTCCTTCGAAGAGCCTCCCGATACCAGGACCACGTCGCACGTGTCGAGCGCCGAAGAGATCGCCTTCTCAAGCGCCGCCCGCTCATCCCTGACGATCCCGAAGTAGACCGGGCGGCACCCCCGCTCCGTCACGAAGGCGCCGGCGAGATGGGAGTTCGCGTCCCGCACCTCGCCCGGCCCCGGGGTCGCGGCGACGGGGACGACCTCGTTTCCCGTGGATATGATCCCGATCCGCGGGACCGTCGCCACAGAGACCCGGCCGGCGCCGACCGCCGCGGCGACGCCGATATCCCGGGGCGAGAGGACGCGGCCCCGCTCGAGGACGACCTCTCCCGCCCGGAAGTCCTCTCCCCGGGAGACGACGTTCTCGCCGGGCGCCACCGGGCGGTGTACGAGGACGTCGTCCCCGATCTGCTCGGCGTGCTCGATCATCACGACCGCATCGGCACCGCGAGGGAGAGCGCCGCCGGTGGGGACGTACTTGCAGGCCCCCGGGGAGATGCTCCCGGCATCCCTGCTCCCCATCCCCACCCGGCCCCGGCACGGGAGCATCGCCGGGATGGCCTCGGAGGCCCCGGTGGTATCGGCCGCGGCGACTGCGTAGCCGTCGACCGTCGACCGGTCAAACCCCGGTATATCGCTATCGGCACAGACGTCCCCCGCAAGGGCCCGGTGGAGGGCATCTTTGAGCGGGATATCCTCGCACCCGGGGAGGGGTGCGGTCCTTCGCACCACCTCAATAGCCTCGCTGACCGGGACGACCGATAGAAAGAGGCTCATCTGAAGCAGCCCAACTGACAGTTCCGGATCTTGATCCTCGGTTCCCGCCGGTTGCAGTACCGGGCGATATCCATCTTCGGTATGTTGTACTTTTCCGCTATCTCGAAGGCCTGGGGGCAGGTGATCTCGTTGGTTATGCCGTAGTCTTCGAATGCTTTTCGCACCTTTTCTTCATCCATAGTACTCACATGGTCTGCCTGCAGAGAGATAGGATTTACTATAGGGCAGGGTCAGGCACTACCATTTAGCGTGCCGCCGGCCCATGTATACTGATGCGGATCGCGCTGATCAACTCAAAGCAGGATGCCGCGGGGGTAAACATCCGTGACCACCTCCTTTCCCTGCTCGCGGAGGGCGGGCGATGGCCGCTTACGGATAACCACACGCTGGCGTTTCACGAGGTCCGGGGAAGGCTGATCCACCAGGACCGGATCGACGAAGAGGTCGCCGCCGACCTCATCATCTTCATATCCCGGCACTCGAGTGCGCAACCGGCGCCCGCCCTGACCGTGCACGTGACCGGCAACTACGGGGCCGCCGACCTCGGCGGGGAGCCGGGGATGCTTGCGCCGGCAGCCCCTGCGTGGATGCACGCCATTCTCCAGAACCTCGCCGCCCGGGCCCCGGAGGGTTACCGGGTCTCCTACGAGGTGACGCACCACGGTCCGACGGCGCTCTTCACGCCCTCGCTCTTCGTTGAGATCGGGTCCACCGCCGCCGAGTGGGCCGACCCCGCCGCCGGGAGAGCGGCGGCGGAGAGCATCCTCTCCGCAGTGCCGCGGGAGACGATCAACCTCATCGGGTTTGGCGGGACCCACTACGCCGTGCGGCAGACCTCTATCGCCCTCGCCTCCCGGGGCGCCTTCGGCCACATCGCGCCGACCCGGGAGATCGGCGCCCTCGAGATCGGCCTCGTCCGGCGGATGCAGGAGGCAAGCCGCGCCGTCGCCGCCTACATCGATGAAAAATCACTTCCCTCCGGTGAGGCCGCCCGGATCGAGCGGTTGCTCGATGACGCCGGGATCCTCATCCTCTCAGAATCGGAGATCCGGGAGATCGGGGACCTCGAATGGGCCACCTACCTCCGGGTACGGGTTCTCGCCGAAGAGATCGCCGCCGGGTCCCGCCTCCGGGTCCACGGCCTTACCGGGCAGGGAACGCCCGTGCCGGTCGGGATAAACCCGGCTCTCGTTGAAGAAGCAGTGAAATCCGATAAAGGCGGGTTTATCGCCGCCCTCGACAGATTGCCCGTGGCCCATCTCTCAAAAGGCTCAACGGAGGTGCTATCGACGTTTATCGGGTTTGAGGGTGAGTCCTCCCGACTCGCAAGTGATATAACTACCCTCTGCGTAAAACTCTTACTTATCTCTGAAGACGCTGTAATCGACGGTGATCACCTCGTCCTCCGGAAGGTGCGGTTCGACCCCGAGAAGGCGCGTAGGCTTGGGGTTCCGAGGGGGCCGCTCTTTGCCATGCTTGCCGGCGGGAAGGCGGTTGAGATCGAGGGACAAAAGATCACACCCGATGCAGTGCAAACAACCAGTGCAAAGAGGATACATATCCCGGGATTGGAGAGATACATATGAAATCCATCGTAGAAGAGGCACTTTCACGGGCACGAGAGGAGCAGCGCTTTGCTGAGCCCACGGGGGTCGACAAGGATCTCGAAGACATCCTCATGGAACTCCGGACGGAGATTGCGGTCGTCGGGTGCGGAGGCGGCGGTTCGAATACGGTCACCCGGATGGCGGAGGAAGGCATCAACGGGGCGCGGCTGATCGCTCTCAACACCGACGCCCAGCACCTCATCCGGACCCAGGCGGAGACCCGGATCCTGATCGGAAGACAGAGGACGCGAGGCCTTGGCGCGGGCTCGATCCCTCAGGTCGGTGAGGAGGCGGCTCTCGAGAACGAGGACGACATCAAGCGGGCCGTCGAAGGGTGCGACATGGTCTTCATCACCACCGGCCTTGGGGGCGGCACCGGAACAGGCTCCGCCCCCGTGGTCGCGAAGGCCGCCCGGGAGGAGGGCGCCCTGACCATCGCCGTGGTCACCCTGCCGTTCACGGCGGAAGGCGCCATCCGGGCGCAGAACGCCGAGGCGGGTCTCGAGCGGCTCCGCGAGGTGGCGGATACCGTCATCGTCGTCCCAAACGACCGCCTGCTCGAGGTCGTGCCCCGTCTTCCCCTCCATGCCGCCTTCAAGGTCTCCGACGAGGTGCTGATGCGGGCGGTCAAGGGCATCACCGAACTGATCACGATGCCCGGTCTCGTGAACCTCGACTTCGCTGATGTCCGGACTGTCATGGAGCGGGGCGGGGTCGCGATGATCGGTATGGGCGAAAGCGACAGCGAGGACAAAGCCGCCGACTCGGTCAAGAAGGCGCTGCGCTCTCCGCTGCTTGACGTGGATATCTCCGGGGCGACCGCAGCCCTCGTCAACGTGGTCGGCGGGCCGGATATGACCATGTACGAGGCTGAAGGCGTTATCCAGGAGGTCTACGACCGCATCGACCCGGATGCCCGTATCATATGGGGTGCTCAGGTCGATCCCGAGATGCAGGGGCGGATGCGGACGCTCCTTGTCATCACGGGTGTCCGGTCACCACAAATATATGGGAGAAACGAAAAGAGTATGCCACGTATGATGAAACAGTTTGAGATCGACTTCCTGAAGTGAGCCGGTTATGATGGACTATAAAGAGAAGTTTGAGGAAGTAACGTCGTTCAAGATCGAAGAGGAACTCTTCAAGAAGTACTGGCGGGTGCTGAAACTGGCACGGACGCCGACCCGCGACGAGTTCTCGAAGATCGCGATCGTGGCGGCGGCCGGCATCATGCTCATCGGCCTTGTCGGCTTTATCATATATGAGATCATGCTGGTACTGCCTAAATGATGAATATGGCTGAGAGCGTCAACAGGATATATGCGATAAAGACGACCGCAAAGCAGGAACGGACGGTAGCCGACAACATCGAGAAGGTGACCCGGGAGCAGAAGGACATCCACGTGACGGCCGTCATGGTCCCCGAGGAACTGAAGGGCTACGTCCTTGTGGAGAGCCCTGACTCCATCGCCCGGATAGAGCAGCTGGTGGAACTGATCCCCCACGCGCGCGCGGTGGTGCAGGGCTCGACCGCTCTCTCGGAGGTCGAGCATTTCCTGGTGCCGAAACCGGTGGTCAGCGGCATCACCGAGGGCACCATCGTCGAGATCATCGCGGGCCCCTTCAAGGGCGAGAAAGCGGTCGTGAAGAGGATCGATTCCGGAAAGGAAGAGATCACGGTCGAGCTCTACGAGAGCATGGTCCCCATCCCGATCACGGTCCGCGGCGACTCCGTCCGCGTCGTGGAGCGGTCGGAAGACACCCGCTAAAAAGAGTATCTCTCCACTTCTTTTTTGGCCCGTTCGCGCGCTCCGGCGCTGCCGGCGATGCGATCCCCCTTTCGGGCGCATTCTCTCCTGCGCGCCGCCGGTCTGGGAGCGGAACCGCCCGGCACTATACCTTTAAATCCCCTTACGCTGACCTTAGATAACCCAGGCAACTATTCCCCTGAGGAATAAGCTGGTGAATTTGTATGGCAGAAACGGTCGAGGTATTGGTGCCCGGCGGCAAGGCTACGGCAGGTCCGCCTCTCGGGCCTGCACTCGGACCTCTCGGTATCAACGTGAAGGCTGTCGTCGACGAGATCAACAAAAAGACGGCCGACTTCAACGGCATGCAGGTGCCGGTGATAGTCACGGTCGACGATAAGCGCAACTTCACGATTGAGGTGGGCGTTCCGCCCACGACGGCCCTCGTCATGAAAGAGGCCGGTATCGCGAAGGGTTCCGCAGAGCCGGGCACTCAGGTGGCAGGAAACCTGCCGCTGGAGGCCGCTGTCCGTATCGCCCGTATGAAGTTTGATGGCATGCTCTCTTACGACCTGAAATCAGCGGTCAAAGAGGTCATTGGAACGTGCGTGAGCGTCGGCGTCACCGTTGAGGGCCAGAAGCCCCGCGATGTGATCCAGGCCATCAACGACGGGACATACGACGGTGTACTCGTCGCATAGATGTCAGACAACCATAGAAGATCGTGAGGTCGTGTACTATGGAGGCAAAGGATGGTTGATAAAACCAGTATACAGAAAGCCGTGAAGGCGGCACTGGAGAAGGCTCCGGAACGGAAGTTCAAGGAGAGCGTGGATATCACCGTCAACCTCAGGAATATCGATATGTCCCAGCCCAAGAATCGTATCGATGAGACGATTCTCCTTCCGAACGGTCTTGACAACGTCAAGATCGCCGTTCTCGGGAAGGGCGATATCACCACGCAGGCAAAGGATGCGGGTGTGGACCTTATCATCGGGCCTGAGGAGATCGAGCGGCTCGGGGGCGAACCCCGGGAAGCGCGTAAGGTGGCGGAAGAGTACCGGTTCTTCCTTGCCGAGACGGCCATGATGCCGCTCGTCGGCCGCTATCTCGGTGTCAGGCTTGGTCCGCGCGGGCGGATGCCGATGCCGGTTCCGCAGGGCATGGACATCCGGCCCATTGTCCAGCGTCTCCGGAGTTCCGTGAAGATCCGGACGAAGGACAAGAAAGTCTTCCACGCAAAGGTCGGGTCAGCCGGAATGACGCCTGTAGAGATCGCCGAGAACATCGATGCGGTCCTCAGGAGGGTCGAGTCGGTCCTCGAGAGCGGGGCGCTGAACATCCACTCGGTCTACGTGAAGACGACCATGGGACCGGCAGTGAGGGTGATCTGATGGCGCTTTACACACATCACCTGCCCCGGTGGAAGAAGGAAGAGGTAGACGCGATCAAGCGCGGTGTCGAGGAGCACACGCTCGTCGGCGTTGTGGACATGTACGGCATCCCCGCCTCGCAGGTCCAGCATATCCGGCGGAACCTCCGCGGCACGGCGACGGTGAAGATGGCCAGGAACACGCTCATCGAGCACGCTCTCACCGAACTCGGCGGCAGCGTCGAGGCCCTGAAGGAGCATGCCGAAGGCCAGAGCGCCCTGATCTTCACGGACGAGAACCCTTTCAAGCTCTTCAAGCTGCTTGAGAAGACGAAGACCAAGATGGCGGCAAAGCCCGGCGAGACTGCGCCGGAGGATGTCGTCGTCCCGAAGGGTCCGACCAGTTTCAAGCCCGGCCCCATCGTGGGCGAGCTCCAGCAGGTGGGCATTCCTGCAGCCATCGAGGGCGGAAAGGTCAAGATCCGCGAGACGAAGACGGTCGTGAAGAAGGGCGAGGTCATCAGCAAGAAGGTTGCCGATGCTCTCGTGAAGCTCGGTATCAAGCCGATGGACGTCGGTCTCGTCCTGCAGGCTGCATACTACCGTAACACCGTCTTCACGCCGGACCTTCTCGCTATCGACGAAGAGGCCTACGCAAACAACATCGCGCTTGCTGCCCGGCAGGCGTTCAACCTCTCGGTGAATGCCGCGATCCCGACCCCGACGACGATCGGCGCGATCATCGGCAGGGCGGTGCGCGAAGCCCGGAACGTGGGCGTCGAGGCGCCGATCTACGAGAAGGATATCGTCGACCTGATCATCGGGCGGGCACGGCGCGAGATGCTGGTCGTCGCGCTTGCGGCGCAGGACCACGGTTTCGAGCTCGATGAGGCGACCCTGAAGGCGGCCTCGGCTGCAACCGCTGCGGCACCCGTTGCAGCCCCGGCAGCCGTCGAGGCAAAGCCCGAAGAAGAGGAGACGGAAGAGGAGAAGAAGGAAGAGGAGG
Organism: Methanoculleus sp. 10; assembly: GCF_913757945.1. Taxonomy (NCBI): domain Archaea; kingdom Methanobacteriati; phylum Methanobacteriota; class Methanomicrobia; order Methanomicrobiales; family Methanomicrobiaceae; genus Methanoculleus; species Methanoculleus sp. 10. The sequence continues at coordinate 94,189 of NZ_CAJYDP010000002.1, forward strand.
AAGAGAGCGGCATGGCCGGTCTCGGCGCCCTCTTCGGGTAATACTATTTCAAAGAAATCAGAGGTGAACGAACAATGGAGTATATCTACGCTGCACTGCTCCTGCACAACGCAGGCAAGGATGTAACTGAAGAGAATGTGACTGCTGTCCTGAAGGCGGCCGGTGTCGCCGCAGAGGATGCCCGCGTGAAGGCGCTCGTCGCCGCACTCGAGGACGTGAACATCGAGGAGGCCATCAGTAAGGCCGCCGTCGCTCCGGTCGCCGCTGCACCTGCGGTCGCCGCCGCCCCCGCAGCCGCCGCACCCGCGGCCGAGGAAGAGGCTGAAGAGGAGTCCAAGAAGGAAGAGGAAGAAGAGAGCGGCATGGCCGGTCTCGGCGCCCTCTTCGGATAAATCTTTTTTTTTTCGCCGGCGGTTGGCCGGCAGTTGTCGGTACCCCGCGGTTTTCCGCGCTATGATTCTCCTGGGACCCCTGTTAGAGAGGACCGGGGAGTATGCGTGAGTTACCGTGGATGCACGTCCGGTAATCTGTGACGACCCACGACGGGTCTGGATTGGAACGCCCTGGGCGCCGGTGGTTCATCGGCGGAGTTTGGGGATCGCCCCATAGGGGAAGGGGTTTCACACGAACTCGAAGGGGCCGGACGGGAGCGACACGGCACGGCCACGTGTTGTGCCTGCCGAAACGTTGCTCTGCAGCCTCCCGGCAGGCAGACCTCCGGTTCGCCGCAATTCCACTGATCTTTTCCTCCTCAGGCGGGCATGCTCATCCGCTACATATGGGTAGATATAAAAACACCCCCTCCAGATAACCAGTTATTCAAAACCAGGTTTCCTGCAGGACCGCAGTCGCTCACCCCTGCGGGAATCAAAGAGGTGGTACCGGGCATGCCGAAGAAAGTGATGATAATCGACGACAACGACAAAGTCCTCCGAATCACCGAACTGCTTATAAAATCGTTCGGGTACTCTCCTATCGCGATAAATGATCCCCGGGAGGGGCTTAAGCTAATCTCCGAAGACCCTCCCTCGCTGATACTCCTCGATCTCATGATGTCGCCGATGGACGGCTCGCAGTTCCTGGACGAACGGAGAAAGATCCCCGGGGCGCTGGAGATCCCGGTGATGGTCTGTTCGGCGTGGAGACTGACCGAGGAAGAACTTGCCCCTTACAAGGATGAGGTTATCGGGGTCATCGCCAAACCTGTCGAACCCGCGCTGTTGAGGGAGATCCTTAAAGACTATCTCGGGGCGTGATGGCGTGATGTCAGCCGGGACTGGTTCCGGGCATCTACCGGAGGGGTTCTTTACCGGGGGCGGATTATAATGTCGTTTGGCCTCATCGCCGCTGATATCGGCAGGCTCGTTTCGAAGCGGGACCTCGGCGGCCTGGTAGCGGCCCTCAGGAACGGGGATAAGGACACTCGGTGGATGGCGGCGGGAGGACTTGGGGAGTTGCGCGACCCGCGTGCGGTCGATGCCCTTGTCCGGGCGCTGGCCGATGCCGATCCGGACGTCAGGTGGAAAGCCGTGGAGGCGCTCGGTTCCATCGGGGATACCCGGGCGACGGAAGCGCTCACCCCGTTTCTCAGCGACCCTGACGGGACCGTGCGGCTCCAGGTGCTCTGGGCGCTCGGGAAGATCCGGGACCCGCGTGCGACGGCGCATATCATCCCCTTCCTGACGGATCCCGACTACGACATGAGGATCGCGACAATCTGGGCGCTCGGGGCCATGCGGGGTGGGGATGCTGTTGCAGCACTGCGGGGGATGCTGCTGGACCGGCACCCGGGTATCCGGTCGAAGGCTGCCGAATCCCTGGAGAAGTGCGGTTGGAAACCGGTCGATGACCGGGAACGGGGCGCTTTCGCATTTGCGCGAAGAGACTGGAAGGAGGTGTCACGCTACGGCCGAGCGTTGGTGGACGTTCTGGTCTGGGCGCTGGATGACGGGTATTTCGATGTCCGGATGCATGCCGCAAGGATCCTTGGTACAACGAGAAGCCGGAGCGTCGTCCGGCACCTCCGCAAAGCCCTTGATGATCCGGAAGAATGTGTCACCTATGAGGTGGCCGCCGCGCTTGCGGAGATCGGGAACGCCGAATCGAAAGAGGCTCTTGTTCACGGGCTCGAGAGCCCGCATTTAAGCACCCGGAAGGTCGCGGCAGGGGCACTCGGTCGTCTTGCGTGGGAGCCCCTGAGCATCTACCATAATATCCTGTTCCTGAGCGCAAAAGACGACTGGATTGGTCTTGTGCGGCTCAAGAAGCGCGGCGTCGATCCTCTCGCCGGGGAGCTGCAGAAGCGTCAGGGCGCGGAGAGGATGAACATCGCAAAGGCACTCATGGCCATCGGCAGCCCGGCGACGGATGCCATGATCAGGCTGCTTGGGAGCCCGGATCCCGACATCAGGTGGCGGGCGGCCTCGATCCTGGGAGATAGCCGCGATCGGCGGGCGGTCGAACCGCTCATTGCAGCGCTGGCGGATCCGGATGAGCGCGTTTCGTCTTCTGCCGCGGTTGCACTCGGCGAGATCCGTGGTGAAGAAGCGGTGAACCCCCTCATACGAGCGTACGCAACCGGAGGTCCGGATCTCCGCCGGGATTCCGTTGCTGCACTGGGGAGAATAGGATCAGAACGGGCCGTTGCGACTATCATCGCAGCGTCCGGCGATGAAAGCCCCGACGTCCGCCTCAGCGCCATAAGGGCCATGGGGTGGACGAGGGATGCCCGGGTGCTCCCCGCCCTGCTCCCGTTCTTCCAGGACCCTGATCCTGCCGTTCGGTTTGAGGCGGTAAGGGCGATCCACCCGTACTCCGGCCAAAAAACGGACCTCCTCCTCATCAGGGCGCTCGGCGACCCGGATGCCGGGATACGGCGGGAGGCGGCCCGGCAGGTCGGCAGGCGCGGGGTGACCGCCGCGGTTCAGCCGCTTGTCGGGCTCTTCGAGGATCCGGATACTGCGGTGAGGAAGGCGGCCGCAAGGGCGGTTGAGAGGATCGGCTGGAAACCTTCGGGTCCCCGGGAGCAGTTGACCTACCTGGTTGCAAAGGAGGACTGGGAGGAGATCCGGCGCCAGGGTCTCCTGGCTGGCCCTGCTGGAGAGCGGGAGAACGCTAAACCGGCACTGCTCCCGGGTGGTCTGCAGGGCAGGGTGGGGGCGGTCCCTCCAGGCACCGTCGATCAGGAAGAGCGAACGTTGCAGGAGGATTGGAAGTCACATACGGCGTCCGGCGGGAGGAAGATGAGTGTCGCGGCGCATGAGGATGTTCCGGACCTGCAGTATTTTATCGGTATCCTCAACGACCCTCGTGCGGATGTGGGAGCCCGGATTAAGGCTGCCGAGGCACTGGGGAATCTCGGGGATCTCCGGGGAGTTCGACCGCTGATGCATGCGCTGCGCGATACGGATGCAGGGATCCGCGGGCGTGCGGCTCTTTCTCTCGGTATGCTGGGCGACCACAAGGCCTTCGGCTCTCTGGTCGTTGCGCTTGAGGACCCGGTATTTGACGTAAGGCGGCAGGCTGCTGAAGCACTCTCGGTCCTGAAACCGGGGGGTGCGGTCCTCCCGCTCACCGAGCTGGCGAGGAGCCCGGACCCCGGCAGCCGCACGCTTGCCGTCACGGTCCTCGGCGATTTTGAGGACGACGATGCGGTACGCGCCCTGCTGGTTGCGCTCAATGATGCGCACCCCGAGGTGAAGTCGGCTGCGCTGTCATCGTTGCTAAAACTGGCCAACTACTGGGGGTCGCGTATACCGGTGTTCCTGAAAGACGGGAATCCTGCTGTCCGGAACAACGCTCTTGCCGCCATGAAATCGATATTAGGGGAAGAAAGAGCGGTGTCTCAGCTTGTCCCGCTCCTCCGTGCCGGCCGTTTCTCTGTCCGTCGGGAGGCAGTTCTCGCGCTTGTGGGGATGGGCTGGGAACCGCGCCTGCCGGAGGAGCACGCAACGGTGTTGATCGCCGGCAGGAGGTGGGATGAGGTTATTGCGCTCGGGAAGCAGGCGGAAAGCACTTTGATCGATGCTCTCTTTGATACAGACCGGGAGATCCAGGATGGGGCGGTGGCGTCTCTTACGGTGCTCGGGGATGACGAGACTGTCCGGTCGATCAGAGCGGCGATAAGGGGGGGCGGGGCTCTGCAGGTCAAGGGGGTCTATGCCGCGATGAAGGTGGCAAGCCTCATCGAGGAGAAGGAGTTGAGGAGAGGCGGGGAGGGACCGGCCTCCTCTCCTCCCGGGGCTCGGTGAGGCGTTCGCCGGCGAAGGTCGCTGTACAGCCCCGTGAGTCCGGTGGGTATGCGGGGTTCATGGTTATTTCCCCGGTTCTTGCCCGGCTGCGCATATCCCTCGCTCGCAGGTCTGTGCTCCCGGGCCGGGATCGGGGAATAATGGTTGGGGGTTAGGACTTCCCTATCCCCTTCTCCAAGAAACTTGCGTCTCGCTCACAGCGCCGGGATCTTCCCGATGAAGTAGTAGGCGATCTTTGCCGCGTCGCCGATATCGACCGCACCGTTGCCGTTGAAGTCGGCGGCGAGGTCGACCGCCGTCTTCCCGACGACCATGTAGGCCACTTTCGAGACGTCGCTGATGTCGACGATGCCGTCGCCTGTGACGTCGCCCTTGACCGTGACGGTGATGTACCCCGGCCGGGAGAGCGTGTCCGTGCCGCTCCCGGTGCTGACCGTGAGGTTCACGGTGTAGTTCCCCGATGCTCTATAGGTGTGGGTCGGGTGCTGCTCGGTGGAGGTGTTGCCGTCGCCGAAGGACCAGGACCAGGCGGTCGGGTTGCCGGCCGAGGTGTCGGTGAACCGGACGGCGAGCGGCGCCAGGCCGGCGGTGGTGTTTGCGGTGAAATTAGCGGTAAGTGGATATACCGGCATCGGATCGTCGCCGGCAAACTTCGCGACGAAGACATCGCAACCTCCTCCACAGCTGCTCTGGGATGCGTTCAGGGCCGGGAAGTTGGTAGATTCTGTAATCCCCGTGACCCAGACTCCTCCGGCGCCGTCGCCCGCAAGGGCATACCCAATATCCGTACTCCCTCCGCCCAGGTAGGCCGATAAGAGGAGGGTGCCGGACGACGAGAAGTGGGAGACGAAGGCATCCCACTCCCCTCCTCCATAGCTGCTCTGGTATGCGTTCAGGACCGGGAAATTACCCGATCTCGTCCCCCCCGTAACCCAGACCCCTCCGGCGCCGTCACCCGCAAGGGCATATGCATAATCAAGAGCCCCTCCGCCTGCGTAATCGTCGCTCCCTCCGCCCAGATAGGTTGATGAGAGGAGGGTGCCGGACGACGAGAAGTGGGAGACGAAGGCATCGCTATCAAAAAATAAAGAATTTCCCCCAAAGCCGCTCTGGTGTGCGTTCAGGACCGGGAAGTTGGACGACCAGGTACGTCCCGTGACCCAGATCCCTCCGGCGCCGTCACCCACAAGGGCATATCCATTATCCGAACTCTCTCCGCCCAGGTAGGTTGATGAGAGGAGGGTGCCGGACGATGAGAGGTGGGCGACGAAGGCATCCTCACTCCCTCCAGAGCTGTTCTGGTATGCGTTCAGGACCGGGAAGTCGGTAGATCTCGTCTCCCCCGCGACCCAGACCCCTCCGGCGCCGTCACCCGCAATGACACGTCCATCATCTGAATCCTGTCCGCCCAGGTAGGTTGATGAGAGGAGGGTGCCGGACGACGAGAAGTGGGAGGCGAAGGTATCCGCCCTCCCTCCAGAGCTGTCCTGGTATGCGTTCAGGACCGGGAAGTCGGTAGATTGCGTACGTCCCATGACCCAGACCCCTCCGGCACCGTCGCCCGCAAGGGCATGTCCCCGGTCATCATAACCCCCTCCGCCCAGATAGGTTGATGAGAGGAGGGTGCCGGACGACGAGAAGTGAGCGACGAAGGCATCATCATAACCTCCATGGTTGGTCTGGTATTCATTCAGGACCGGGAAGTCGTAAGAATATGTCCACCCCGTGACCCAGATCCCTCCGGCGCCGTCACCCGCAAGGGCAAATCCGTAATCATCCTGCCATCCGCCCAGGTAGGTTGATGAGAGGAGGGTGCCGGACGATGAGAAGTGGGCGACGAAGGCATCCGCGCCATACCCGCCACCAAAGGTGCTCTGGTATTCATTCAGGACCGGGAAGTCGGTAGAGTGCGTCTCCCCCGTAACCCAGACCCCTCCGGCGCCGTCGCCCGCAAGGGCATGTGCAGATTCATGACCCCCTCCGCCGAGGTAGGTGGATGAGAGGAGGGTGCCGGATGACGAGAAATGGGAGATGAAGACATCCGCGTTCTCACTCCCTCCAGAGCTGCTCTGGTATTCATTCAGGACCGGGAAGTCGGTAGAGTGCGTCTCCCCCGTAACCCAGACCCCTCCGGCGCCGTCACTCGCAAGGGCACGACTATACTCAGAACCCCCTCCGCCTAGATAACTCGAGTACACCAGTTCGGGGTCGATGATCAACACATACCCGGCATCATACTCCGCCACCCCGATACGAACCGATCCGTCATCGACGACATACTCCGCGGCCCGGTCGACCCTCTCCCCGCCGATCACCTGCCAGCAGGCGAGAGGGCTCTCGAGCAGCTCCCCTGCCGGCGATGCGAACCGTAACACGCCGTCCGCGTCGACGCGAGGCCCGCTCTCCCCTTCGTAGAGGAGTTCGATCTGCGAGGGATCTGCGCCGGGGGAGATGTGGAACTCACGCTTCAGCCTGCCGTTCTTCTCGGCATACACGAGATCGATCCCGGGATACAGGTCTTCGTATACGATCTCGGAATATACCGGGATGCCGCTCAGCCACTTCGACGAATCGTTCCTGGCGTAGTAGTTCACGACCCCCGTACGCTGACCGCCTGCCGCGAGATGCGTCTCCGGGGATGCACCGATAAACGACTGCCGGATAACGTCTCGTGAGGCGTTCTCGGCACTCCCGGGGGTATGGGCCAGCACAAGTCCGTCTCTCGTAAAGAAGACCGTCGATCCCTGGTACTGCAGGACGTACTCCACCCCGGGATCGTACTGGCCGACGTTCGGGATGAAACCCGAACTGAGAAGTCGATACTTCACTCCGTCGTCAATTTCAAGAGAATCCGGAGATGTGTCACCTGTTCCTGTGTCCGCCGCTGCTGCCGCCGGCGCCATCGCTATCAGTATAATAAGAACCATGAGAGAGAGCATCTGCTTCATCACGCCCACGTATCCGCGACGCCGATCCTGCCGGCGAGCTTCTGCCTGCCCGGGAGTCGAGAGGGGGATGCGAAGCAGGGGTATCGGGATGCCCGGAATGCCGGGATGGCTACGATGGTCGGTGAACGCCTCCCGATTGAGGAAGTCAGTCCCTCGTGATGCCGGATCGACTATCTGGCTACGTACAATGCTAATCTTCGGGCAGAGAAAAAGATTTCCCTGTTATCACGGGAGCGACAAACCTGCTTCGCCGGAATCGCCCTCACAAAATGACTTTGCACACGAGGGAGGGCACCAGGAAACCCCTTCGAGCGGCAGGCGGGCTTCTCTCCCCTTTGCGCGTTACCTACAGGCTCCCCGGCGGGCCGGCTGAAGGATAAGCGTTCCTCCTCACCCCAGCCTGTAAAAGACCCGGCCCGCCGCGAATATCGGGTAGTGTCCTAATTAATCATACTTAATAACCGTATGAAAAAATACGCTCCACGTGATCCTCCGGTCAATAATGCCTTCAACCATTCCAGGTGTTGATTTTCCATCCATTTCCTTCATGAAGTTCCAGTAGAACTGGAATACTGCCACCGCTGCTTCTAACCGGCATTTCAGTTTTGAGAAACACTTTGTTTTTCGGACGAGGCGACCGATCCGTTCTCGGAAGATGCCATTTGAATTTTCGATATCAGTCGTTTCGATCTCAGAGAGATCCGGTGATCCGATGACTATGCGTTTCAGCTTCTCAATGACTTTACCCTGCTTCCGAATCTTTATACTTTGGCCATAATTCACACAGGGGGATGCATAACGGTCGTTTAGGGCCTCCTCGTATTGATTGTTCCCATCTGAGTAGATAACAAGTTTTTCGTCGGGATACGGCAACGCGATCCGTTCATAGAGTTGATCCATCATATGATCGCATGTCTCCTGGGTGTGTTTCCCGACCGCAGCGGCAATGAGGAAATAGGTGCCTCGCTTTATGCTCGTGTAGACCCATGCATCACCTGCGAAATCTGATTCTGAGCCGTTGTTGACACCATGTTTTTCTTTTTTTTTACGAACGTCCAGAACTCATCACATTCAACCGGGGTCAATTCTAACTCCCGGATAAGGATGTCATTCATCTGGGTCGCATGTTCTGCAACGGCGGTCAGGAGGTTCCCGATGGTATCCCTGTGGTGGCCGGTAAGCCGTTCAATACTCCGAATGCCATTCTTTTCAACAAAGTGCTTACAAATCGTAAGGATCTCAGCCTCTGAAAGGTGCTTCCTGAAGAGGAGAGTGCCTTTCGTTTCCATAAAGAACTTCTTGCAATGCTTGCAATAGTAGCGTTGCCGGGACGTTTTTACGTCTTTCCCGCGTTTAACAATGTCTTTTCCTTCTTCCCGACGATAATAGTGACAGGCAGGGTTTTGACAGACGACATCGATACGTCCACGCGGTCTGGCCATCGAGATCACAAGAAGGTGATACGACGTGATCCAATATAAAGTATGCTATTTTAGGACATTACCGGATATCCGGGCACTCTTCCTTCAGAAATTCCGGGATCCGCTTCACGGCCTCACCGATGACCTCAAAGTTTCGTACCACTGCATCCTGTGCCATCGGAGAATCTGTGAACACTTCCCACCCTCCCCGGGTGTAGTCCTCAATTCTTTCGATAGATTCGATGATATGGATAAGGTAGAGCCTGTTATCGCTCACAATGGCACGGCCTCCCGGCAGATGCGATCTCTGATATACCAGTGCAGTCCCTTTTCAGTAACCACGTCAACCTTGCGGCCGAGCAGATCCTCCAGGTCCTGGGCGAGCGCGATATGGTCAAGGAGGCTCCTCCCCGGCTCGAACTCGACGAGGAGGTCGAGGTCGCTTGCCGGAGTCTCCTCGCCCCGTGCCACCGATCCGAAGATCCTGATCGTGCGGGCACCGTGCCTGATCGCGATCTCAAGGATTTCGCCTTTTATTTCGAGCAGTTCGGTATGCAGACTCATCCAACCAGTTCTCTGCATCGATCTTATGGAGCAGGGGACTATAAGGGTTCGCCCGGGCCGAGGCCGCGGGAACCGATCCTGCAGCTCGCGCCGTAGGACCCGCCCCCTTCACTCCCCGCTCCCCCCGTAGACCACCTGCCCGAAGCTGATGCACCCGTCCCCGAGCGGGTACTCCCGGTTCATAACCACCTCAAACCCGGCGGCGCGAACCTCACCGACGATCGTCTCCCGGATCGCCTTATTATACGCCACCCCGCCCGAGAGCGCCACCCGGGGGATCCCCCGCTCCTCTGCCGCCCGGGTGGCTATTCCGAGTCTTGCTGTCCCTCTTCTGAGAAGTCCTTCCCTCCCGGTCCCCTCACAGCGCCGGGATCTTCCCGACAAAGTAGTAGGCGATCTTCGCCGCGTCGCCGATATCGACCGCACCGTTCTCGTTGAAGTCGGCGTCAGGGTCGGCCGGGGTCTTCCCGACGACCATATGCGCTACCTTCGCGACGTCGCCGATGTCGACCTCACCGTTCCCGTTGAAGTCGCCCTTGACGCGGGTGACGGTGATGTAGTCGAGCCAGGAGAACGTATCCGAGTCGCTCCCGGTGCTGACCGTGAGGTTCACGGTGTAGGTGCCCGGGGTTGTGTAGGTGTGGGTCGGGTGCTGCTCGGTTGAGGTGTTGCCGTCGCCGAAGGACCAGAGCCATGCAGTCGGGTTGCCGGTGGAGGTGTCGGTGAACTTTATCATAAGCGGGACGGTACCACTCGTTTTATTGGCCGAGAAGTTTGCGACTGGCGACGGGGTGGTGACAGGTGCGAATTTTTGGATACGATTGTTGTACTTGTCTACCACGTAAACATTCCCGCCTGCATCAATCGCGATACCTGAAGGTTTGTTGAACTGGCCTATGTCGGAGCCGGATGAACCCCATTTTTCGAGGGGTTCTCCCCCGGTACCGAAAGTTCTGATCTGGTCGTTATCATAATCTGCGAGATAGACGTTTCCCTCATCTACAGCGATGCCAAAGGGGTGATGTATACCCTCGCCGGAGAGCATCCACTTCATCAGGAAACCACCGGTAGCATTGAACTTCTGGATCCGGAAATCGCTCGAGTCTGCGACATAGATATCGCCGTCATCGTCCACCGCGATGCTGAGCGGGAACTGGAACTGCCCGTTGCTTTTGCCCATGCTCCCCCACGCCCTGATGAAGCTGCCTGTGTTTGTGAAGGTCTGCACACGGTTATTTCCCGTATCGACGACATAAACGGTGCCGGATCTATCCACTGCAATACCCTGCGGGCCGCTGAACCTCCCGTCACCGTTGCCAACATCTCCCCACTCCCCGCTGTAACTACCTGTGCTTGTGAACTTTTGTATGCGGCTATTCAGGTAATCCACCACATAAACAAAGTTATCTCTGTCCACTGCAACACCCCGCGGCCCACGGAACTCTCCGTTACCGGTTCCTTCCGTCCCCCAGGCTCTCACAAACTCCCCGGTGCCGGTGAAGACCTGGATGCGGTTGTTGCCGCTGTCGGCGACATAGACGTTACCGGACCCGTCCAGCGCGACCCCGGATGGGGAGGTGAACTGCCCGTTGCCGGACCCCTCTGATCCCCATTGTAGTATCGGGGTATAGGGGTCGCCGGTCAGGTACCCTTCCGTTGCTGCTGCCGACGATACCAGTGTTATCAACACACAGAGTGTAGCAAGAACGACTGTTTTTCTTCGTACCATGTCAATCACGTCATACCAGATGCATATTCTCCGTCGGGGAGGCGGATAGGCGGGAAAGCCTCTTGCACAGCCGGGCCGTCAGGAAAAAATGGATGATCTCAATGCCGTCTCGTCCACGCGATGAAGAGTATTCCTCCTGCTATCAGTGCAACGGGTGCATAGACAAGCGGGGCCTGTTCGGGGTCCGGGGTCCGGGTCTCAGCCTGTACGGGAACAGGGGATGTTTCTGCCGTAACGGGCGTTGTTGCGGCAGGGGATGCCGATGTCTCGCGTATCACGGACCCTTCTCCCGGTTCGGTCACCTCAGGGGTAACCGTCCCCTCCGGAACCTCCGTTGGTGCCGGGGTGGTGTCACCACCACCACCACCCGAACTCACCCGGGCAGGGGTCCGGGCCGGAGGCGGGGTTGCATCGGTCACAACCGTGAGGTGGACAGCAGTGGGGCCGCCTCCTGTTTCAAAGACTGCGGTCGTGCCGGTGGGAACGCCATTGACATGGAAGGTGACGATCGCCCCATCCGGGATCTCCCCCTGGACAAGGAGAGGAGGAGCATCACCTCTGCCAAAACTCCCCCCTACGGTCGTCACCGGGTTCTGAGACCCGGCGGCGAGCGTGCCTTCGCTGACCGTGGCTGAGACTGTTGTCCCGTCGGGTGCGGGCGCCCCGTTCACCACGACGTCGCCGTTGAAGGCATGGGGTAGTAGAACAGGGATTGCCGAGACGGCTGAAACAAGCGCCGCCACCGTAAAGATCAGGAGGACGGCGATACCGAATCGTGATAGCTGCATCAATTCACACTCCAATTAATCTTCTTTTTTCCCCAGAACGTAGGTGAATCGTGAAGATGTTTTAGCACGATTATCACGATGCACCGGGTTCATTGGGAAAAAGGGGTTTTAGGGTTTTCTGGTGTAATAGTACGCTCCACCTGCGATCAGGAGGATGACGATGACACCGATGATCACAAACATCCAGGGGAACTCCCCGGTTGACGCGGGCGTTGCTGGTGTTGCCGGCGTTGCTAGCGCTGCTGCCTGAGGTGTTGTTGCAACGGGTGTCGTGTCGACCGGAGTTGCAACCGACGCTTTAGAGTCGGTGAAGACTCCAAAGATGCTGAAATGCTTGATCGTTGCAGAAAGCGTCCGCGTATCTTTGTTCACCGTTGCCGGGACATCCTCCCATGCCTTTGAAACCGGGTTGTACCATTTCACGGTAAGACGAGACGTGTCCTGGTCTGCTTTTGCCACGATCGCGTCCCATTGCGCCTCGGTAAATTCAAATGCCAGTCCCGCAGACGGCGAGAACGTCGCACCCGCGGGTGAGCAGGTCACCGCATGTCCGGCAAACGAGAAGGTCGCGCCGGAGGGAACTGTCGGGACGTTGGCCGCGGCAAGATCGTCGATTGAGACTTTGCCAAGCGGTTTTCCGTCCTTATCGAGCGCGTACACGCCCTTGCCGAGGGAGAGTTTCGCCTCTTTTGACGCCGATTCCACGATGTACGACGTCAGGAGCTGGCCGGCCGAGTTGGTCTGGAGTGAAGCAGACCCGACCGCCTTTTCTGTCGGGAGGGCGCCGCCTCCACCGCCGCCTCCACCGCCACCGCCTCCGCCGCCCTGGCTAACGGTGATGTAGTTTGCGCGAGTCTTTGTATCGGAACCGGCGGCATTTGTTGCTGTCAGGTTGACGGTATAGGTTCCGGCAGTGCCATACGTGTGGACCGGGTTCTGCTTGGTCGAGGTTGCACCGTCACCAAAGTTCCAGAGCCATGATGCCGGTGCGTTCGCCGAGTGATCGGTGAATTGTACCGTTACCGGCAGGTTCCCGGATGTGGGTGCCGCGGTGAAGTTGGCGACCGGCCTGGCGATGGTGATCGGGGCAAACGTACTGAACTTCGTCGTCCATCCGGTGATGGTGCGTGCTTCTTCGTCGACGGTCTGGTTTGCAAGGGGCTCCCAGGCGTTCAGGGTCGTGTCGAAGCGCTGGAGCAGGGTGCTGTTCCCCTCTCCAAAGAGGAGTGCCCATTCTTCGGCTGTGAAGGTGACGGTCACCGGGATTGCCGGGTTGAACGTCGCTCCTTTCGGTTCAAAGACGAACGCTTTGTCTCCTGCAGCAATCATCGCGCCCGCCGGCGGCTCGGGGACGGTGCCGATTGGAGCAAGGCTGATGGAAAGGTTTGTAATCGGTTGATTGTTCACCAGAGCAACCGTTCCTTCAGGGACGGTGACATTGGCGTTCCCCTCATAGGTAACGATGATCGTCTCGCTTGCTTCTCCTGTCGTCTGGTTGATCTTGTTGGTGACATCTTCCGTCTTCTTCGGCGGATCGACTGCGATGTAGTCTCTCCTGACCAGTGTATCGGAGCCGGCTACGTTCGTTGCCGTGAGGGAGACAGTGAAGTGGTTTCTTCCGGGTGTCCGGATCGCAAACGTGTGGACCGGGTTCCGCTCGGTCGAGGTGGCGTCGTCACCAAACTCCCAGAGCAGCGACGTTGCATCGGTCGAATGGTCGGTGAATTGGACGGTGAGGGGCGTTAACCCGTTCGTGGGTGCCGCGGTGAAGTTGGCGACCGGAAGCGGTGGCGGGGTAAGCGATCCGGTGATCAGGATCACGCCGACGGCCTGGATCGAGTCGCCAGATGCCCCGAGACGGACACTTCGTATGGCCGCTTCGTTCACCCCGTCCGTTAACCGATCCGTCACATTATAGACAGAGAAACCGACCTGTGGATCCGGGTTTTCCTCATATGCCGGCCAGAAGCCGGGATACTCCTTCCCGTTGAAGAGGAAAACGCTCTTTCCTTCGACCGGGCGGCCGTTGACGATGGCAACCGCGGTTGCATCTCCCGTCAGTGCGGGTCTTACGCCTTCAAACGGTGCATATGCGGTTGCCTCTTCGTCATCTGTGCAGTAGCCCGGGTGCGACTGGAGGATGTCATACCCGTTGTTCACCCGGATTGTCTTCTCGGACTCCCCGGGATGTTCATAGACGACGATCAGGTAACTTCCGTAAATTGCATAGTCGGCACCATTCTCGGCGGTGATGCTGAGTGTGTTTCCGGAAGAGCGGAAATCGTCGGTTACGTTGTAAACAAGAAGCCCGCCGGGGTAGTCGTAGGCTCCATACCCTTTCCTGTCGGTATGGCATTCCGACGGCAGAACAACCACATCGTTGAAGGTCATCAGCGGTGCGGGTTCAGTCGCCATCTTGTTCCAGGTGTATCCCTGGTAGAGGGTGGCCGACCTGATCGTCGCTCCTTCCGGTACGGTGAGGTTCTCCGCCGTCCACCTGACCGTCTCCCCGGTCCAGAGATTGCCGGCGTATGCGGCATCGCCGGTCGAGTAGACGACATTAATGCGGCCGGTATAGGTCGCGGCGGTTACAAGATCGCTCCCGTCTGTCCAGCACTTGCCCTTGTAGCCGTTGTAGTAGACTGTGGCGGTTTCCCTGTGCTCCTGGACCTCTGTGCCGTCGTCAAGCGTGACGACAACGTCAACCTCGCCTGTCGCGCCCGGCATATACCCGGTGAAGTTCACGAGGGCATACCCATACGGCAGGATCTCCGGGACGTTGACGGTGGAGTCGTATGTCCCGATGCTGAGCCTGACATCCAGATCCTCTGCGGGGAGGCTGAAGTTGTTGCTCACGTTCGCCTGGATGGTGTTTGATTCGAGCGCGAAGAGTTCGCGGTGGCCTGCATTCGCATCCGGGTTGTAGGTCACCGAGGTGATCTCCGGCGGGACAGGTTCCCAGATGACCGAGAGATTAACGGTTGTCGGTCCCCCACCTTGCCTGAAAACTGCTGTCTGGTCTGTCTTGATACCAAATACATAGAAACTGACAATTGCCCCCTCGGGGATGTCGGTTCCCTGGACGAGGAGGGGAAGGGCTTCTCCCTTGCCGTAACTCCCCCCGACTGTCAGGACGGGGTTTTGCTCCCCGGTGTTGAGCGTGCCTTCGCTGACCGTGGCCGAGACGGGTGTCCCGTCCGGTGCAGAAACCCCGTTCACCTCGACATCACCGCAGAACGCGTGGGGAAGAACGGGGAAGGCCATAGCAGCAGGGACTGCCGCGGAAACGGCCAGAACCAGCAAGGCTACGATAATGAACGGTGATAGCTTCATCTGTTCACACTCCCTGGAAATAAAATGGGGCGGAAGAGCCGCCATTTCAGATAGGCTGCTCGGTGGCGTGGTGCCCGCCGTCACCAGGGAGTACGCCGAAGTCCTTGCCTCCGTTCATGTAGATCCAGTAGCCGTCGACCGGACTCATCCACTGGTTTTTCAGTCCGAACTCCCAGTCTTCATATGTCAGGGTCGGGAGATACAGGTCTCCGGTCATTCTGTTGAGTGCGCCCTGGCTGACGAGTGTCGTGATACCCGTTCCCTCCTGTTCCCCGACCTGGATGTATCGGAGCGGCGAGAGGAGCGCCCCGGCGTTGTTCTCTGTCCCGACACCGATCAGGTTCCAGCCTGCGTAGAGTGTTTTCGTGCTGAGCGGCTGGAACTCTGCGAAGTTCGCTGCAAACCAGCCGGGTCCGGTGCTCTTGACATAGAGCGCCTCGACAGGTTTGACGTCGCCCACGGTCGCTGAGGAGAAGGTGCCGGTTGCTGCATCGTACTTGTATACGAGATCAGCGTTCACAAACTCCGAAGCGGTCGAGTCGACCCACTGGCTTGTGGAGACGAGGGTCCAGCCGTCGTTCAGAGGCTGAATCTGGTCGAAGGCTTTCGTGACCTTGTTCTCAGCAGGGTGCTTCTCGAAGCGGGCAAGCACGCCTCCATCCTCGGAGGGGATGTATCCATCGGCATACGAGATGGCAAGTTCGTTGCCTTCCTTGATCACCTGTGTCCACAACCCATTGTCGACCTCGAGTACAAGCGTCCTGTTGTCGTTTTCAAGCCAGGCATCCTGGAACCATACTGAACGCCATCCATCAACGTACATCTCGAACCCGTAAGACCCGGAAATAGGGACGATCTCCTTGTCGAAGGTGATGTACACCAGGTTGCCGTATTCGTTCGTCTCGACCGTCTCGATGACCGGGCCGTCGGTCTTTGTGTATGTCGTCTCAATCACGTACGGCGGAGCCAGCGTGCCGTAGCCGTAGTACGATGATATGGTTTCAGCTCCTTCTTCGGTGATCGTCACGACGATCTTCTGGCCGACTTTGAGGATTTCACCATCGAATTCGATAGCGATCCAATTCCCGGCACCTTCTTCAACCTTGTAGACCCTCCGGGGGGTTCCGTCGACCGTTACGGTGATGTGTGTCCCGTTGACGAGTTCACCCCACGACACGTACTGCGAGAAGCTCAGGCCGACCCGCTTTTCAACGTGGTCCAGAACTACCAGGTCTTCGATGTACGGGGCGCCGTGGTACTCCATATACTGCGTGGAGGAGGTGCACTCGATCAATGCTTTGCCTTCGCAGGTGATCTTGTCAGCACCGCTCTTCGTGACGGTTATGACGACGGACTGACCTTCCTTGACGGCCTCTCCCTTCACGGTCGCGATAAGCACGTTGCTTGCATTCTCCACACTACGGTTCTCGATATCGACGACCCCGCGGGCACCGCCTGCGATCGTCGCCGTTATGTCGACACCGCCCTTGAGCACCTGGCTCCAGGAGACCGGTTCGTCGAACAGGAGTTCAATCTCGTTTCCATCGCCCGCAACCTTCGTGATGGTGATCTCGGTCAGGATTGGGCGCTTCTTGTTCTCGATACGCTCGTCGAAGGCTGCGAGGAGTCCGCCGTCTTCAGCCGCAACGCTGCCCGGGGTGTAAGTGAGGTTGACGGTGTCGCCGGCTTTGATGGTGTCATCTTCCCTGATGGAAAGGACGATCCTCTTCTTGTTGTCGCCATCCAGAGCACGGCTCTCGAATGTTTTCTCTTCGCTGTTCACCACGAACCCGAATCCGTTCGGTTGGTTGTTCTGGTCGGCCATGTTCCTGTCGAACTCGACGATGATGGCCCTGCCAAACTCGTTGGTCCATGCATCGACGAACACCGGCGCAGTCTCCGCGGTATGGGTCACGCTTCGCGTGTTGCCGCCGAGCATCTGCACTTCGCCGACTGTCTCTCTGATCTTTCCAGCACCCGAAGCGGTGATCGAGATCTCCACTACCTGCCCTTCTGTGACCATCGCACCGGCAAGTTTTACAACCATCGTGTCTGCTGCGTCTTCGCTGGAGTAGGCAGGCGTAATGGCGGCAATGTCCCGGTATTCTCCGTTGATCATCGCCTTAATATCAGAGTTCTTGTATAATGTCTCCTTAGCAAAGACGGGCTTGCTGAAGTAGAGCGTGACATTGCCCATCTCTGCATCCGTTACCAGGATCTTCTCAAACTCCGGCGGTGCGGCGTAGATCGCCTTCACTGATGCTTTGCCGGCCATCGGAACATATTGGGTCGTCTCCTTGATCTCGGCAGCTCCCAGCTCAGTGATCGTGATGATGACTTCCTGTCCATCCTCAGTGATAGGTTTGGATAACACCAGGGTCATCATCTGCTGCGACCACCAATTCGGAGCGACATCAGCGAACTCAACCGGTTCTCCATCGACCGTTACGGTGATATGGGTGTCGTTGAGGGTGTTCTCCCAGCTGACATACTTATCGAAGTGCAGTTCGATGTTGGTTCCGCCACACTCGGGCTTGAACTGGATCGGATCCTGCTCACAGAACGTCGGGGGGAGGACGTATCTTATCGAGGCCGAATCCCATCCGCTCATTGTGTTGTTTTCCGAGCTGGTCTCCTTGATCTTCTGCGCTCCACATCCTGTTATCTCTACGTAAACCGTCTGGCCATCGCCGATAACCGGGCCGGAGAACGTCACATCAAGTAGATTCGATGCATCCTCGTAATTACGTGGTCCGATCTCTGTGGCCACACGGGTGTCCCCACCGACCCGGACTACAATAGCATTACTTGGGCCATCACGCAGAGGCGAGCCCCACCAGACGGGTTTACTGAAGTTCAGGGTGACCATCTTGGTAGCCGCATCCTCATCGGTGAGCGGATCGATCTGCACCAATACGGGCGGCATCACGTTCTCGACGGTGATGTTTGTGAAGTTCAGCAGCACGCCGTGGTCGTCAGACCGGACACTGCCCCTGCCGTAGGTCAGGGTGACGGTGTCGCTGGATTCAAATGACGGCCATACATCAAGAACTAATGTTTTATTGTCATCCTGGCGGGAGATATCCCAGAAACCAAGTTCATCCCCGTCGTTCACACGGTACGTGAACCGATCCCAGTTGTTACCCTCGGGATCGGCCATATCCTTGTCAAACGTGACGAGGATCTGGTTGCCATCCGCGTTCGTCTTTGCGGCAACAACTCCGGGCGAAGCCGGCACGTTGTTCTCGACCGTCAGGTTCTCAAAGGATGCAAGCTTACCATTATTCTGAGATGTAACATCACCTCTGGTGTAACTCATGTTGACGATATCCCCTGCTGCTATCAGGGCCTCACCATCGACTTCAAGCGAGAAGGTCAGGTTGTCGGCACTGAGTGCGGCATCGCTGAAGTCTCTCTTAACGTCGTTGACGAAGAACGTGAACTGATCGTGTTTGCCAGCGGGCTCGTTCATCTCCCTGTTGAAGGTGATGTTGATAAATTCCCCGTCTGTGGTGGTATTGGCACTCAGGACCGTCGGCGGCTCCGGGACGAGGTTAACCACGTTCTTACCGGCAAAAGTCCTGAGTACGCCGCCATCATCAGACTTAACGTCACCTTGCGTGTAGTTCACGGTGACAGTGTCGCCAAATGAGATCTCTTCATCGCAGGTGAGCACGATCTTATGGTCGTCCTGATCGTCAAGAGCAACGGCAGCAACGGCATACTCCTCCCCACCAATGGTGAAGTTAAACTGATCGTGTTTGCCCGCGGGATTGGTCATCGTCTTGTTGAACTCGATGATGATCTGCGTCCCATCCTCGTCCGTTGTTGCGTTAACGAATTCCGGGGGGATAAGATAGGTAACTTCCTGCGTTACGGTCTCATCGGGCATAGAATCCAGTGATGCCGGATTCAGTATCTTTAAAGCTCCGGAACTGCTGAGCGTGACATTCACCACATCACCATGCCCAAGGGCCGGGCCAAGGAAGACCAGATCCATCGTAGGTGCCGGGTCAAGACCAATCCTTGCTGGAACATCAGGAGTGGAGGTTCGCTGAACGTCGTTAACAGCAACAATAAAATCTGTGTCCCCGAGAAGAGTCTTCCATGCAACGCTTTCATTAAAATTCAGAATGACCCAGTTTTGCCCGGGTGCTGTTGAGTTTATCTCAACGCTCGTGTAGGCAGGTGCTGCCATTGCCGGCACAACAAACGCTACTGCCACGAGCAGCATCAAGCCCGGGATCAGCCAGGCTATTCGCTCACGCGATCTGGAGTACCCTTCGGTACCCTTCGGTACCCTTCGGTACCCTTCGGTACCCTTCGGTACCCTTCGGTACCCTTCGGTACCCTTCGGTACCCTTCGGTACTCTTCGGTACCCTTCGGTACCCTTCGGTACTCTTCGGTACCCTTCGGTACCCTTCGGTACCCTTCGGTACGAAGGGCACCCCCACATTCGCCAATCTCACAATCATCAGTCTCCTTATTACCTCAAAGTGCCGTTCAAGCATCTTTTACGGCAATGAGATGATATATCCCTCGAGTTTATAAACCTAACGAAAAATAACCACGACAATTACACTCCCCGCACATTTTTTTAAAAATTTCCTTCGGACCGGGCAATATCCTGCCCCTCATATCAAACAAATCTGTCTGCCGGGTCAATCTCTCAACCGCACAACGACCGCCAGTGTGAGGCAGCCACAGCAGGTTACAAATGCCGGTAAAACCGCGCGCGTGCACTCACCCCGCCGGACAGGCGTGCTTCTCTCCCCTGTGCGCGCCGCCAGCCGGTCCCGGTGCCTCTCCGGCTGATCCCTCCTTCTCCGCCTTCAACGAACCGGCCAACCTGATTACTCCGGATCCAGAACGTGACCGAGCGCGATATGCCGCCTGACCGGTATCGAAACCCCTTCCTTGCCAGTGCGATGGTCGAATTGAAGATGATCGACACCATCGGCAGCGGGATCAAACGGATGTTTCGGGTACAGCGGGACCGCAATTTCCCGATGCCTGATTACGATCTCGATGAAGAAGGTGTGGTGCGGGTCACGATCCCCGGCCGGGTGATCGACGAGAGGTATACCAGGATGCTGATCGAGCGGAAGGATCTGACGCTGATGGATGTGATCGCCCTCGATAAAGTACAGAAGGAGTATTCCATCATGCCGGAGGAGCGGACTGTTCTCCGGAAGAAGAAACTCATTGAAGGGCGGCATCCGAACCTCTATGTTTCGGAGAGTGTTGCGGCCGAGACTGATACGCGGGCCGATTATATCAGAAAGCGGTCGTTTGACAAGGTATATTTCAAGGATATGATAGTAGCGTATCTCAAGACCTATCATGAGGTGAAGAGAGCGGATATTGAAGACCTGCTGCTGGACAAGGTGTCCGATGCTCTGGACGAGGAACAAAAGCGCCAGTTCATCAAGTCCCTCCTGAAGGAGATGCGAAAGGAAGGGACGATCGTGGCCATCGGGAAGACAAGGGGCACGAAATGGGTGCTCTCCCCTCCCCTCCAGACAGAGATGGTACGATTGGGGATCTGATTGGGGAAGATTGGGGAAGTGATCTCAAAGATATGGCATTATATTGTAAGATAAGCGCCAATTCATCGATATCATGAAACATGGATTGGGGAATGATTGGGGAAGTGATGCCAAATGTTTGGACTTGAATCACGAAATAAGCGGCTCTGCGTTGGTACTGTAAACCTGGGATTGGGCGAAGATTGACGAAGATTGTTCGAATCGACGCCAACTATTTGAACCTGGATCGTGAAATAGACGGTTTTGCGTTGATATTGTAGAACCGGGATTGGCGAAAGATTGGCGAAAGGTTGCAGAAGGATACCGTGGTCCCAGAGGGCCGGACAACCATGACCACCTTGCCGCCCGCGACCCGGCCTGCAAATACTGCAGGATCGGTTCCGCAGTTGTCACATGATCCGCCGAAGGCGTTGCCTGAGCGGATCGTTGGTAAAACCTCCAGACAAACCTGATCGACCCGCCCCCTCTACTCCCCGCTCCCCCCGTACACCACCTGCCCGAAGCTGATGCACCCGTCCCCGAGGGGATACTCCCGGTTCATAACCACCTCAAGCCCGGCGGCGCGGACCTCACTGAGAACCGTCTCCCGGATCGCCCGGTTATACGCCACGCCGCCCGAGAGCGCCACCCGGGGGATCCCCCGCTCTTCCGCTACGCGAACCGCCATCGCGGCGACGCCTCTCGCGAGATTGTACTGGAACGACGCGGCGATATCGTTCACCCGCTCCCCGGCCGCGGACCGCCGGTATGCCTCGGCAAGGAGCGACCGGGTCGAGAGGACCTCGCAGCCCCCGTCGCGCAAAAACTCGCTCTCCCATGCCGTCGCCTTCCCGGCATACGCCGCCGACTCGAGCTTCATCGCCGGCTCGCCGTCGTAGGTCCGCTCCCGGCAGATCCCGAGAAGGGCTGCGGCGGCGTCGAGGACCCTCCCGGTGCTCGAAGTTGCGGCGACGTTCAACCCCCGCTCCACCTGCCGGGTGAGGACCGAGAGTTCCATCTCGCTCCATCCCCGTGACGAAAGGAGGTCCCGGACCCCCGAGGTCGGCAGGATGCCGTAGAGCATCCGCTCCGGGAACCGGGTGGCGAGGTCGCCGCCCGGCATCGGGACGACCTCCAGGTGGGCGACCCGGTCGAGGTGCGGGACCGTCCCGCTAAAGACCTCGCCGCCCCAGATCGTGGCGTCGTCGCCGTAACCCACGCCGTCGATCGCGATCCCGACGCACTCCTCCCGGGTCGCGGCGGCGATGTGCGCCCGGTGGTGCTGGACCGCGAGGAGTTCCGCCCCGGCCGCCTCGGCAACCTCGCGGGCGTAGCGGGTCGAGAGGAACTGGGGGTGGAGGTCGTGGACGATCAGATCGTATCGTGCGTCAAGAAGCCCCCCGATCCGCTCCGCCGTCTCCTGCAGGTAGGCGAGGGTCTGGGGGTTCCTGACGTTCCCCACGTGGGGCGAGGTGATGCAGAACCCGTTCCGGTAGACCGAGACGTTCGCGTTCAACTCCGGCCCGACACTGAGGATGGTTGCATCCCCGAGGTCGATCGCCGCCCGCTTCGGGGCAAGGCCCCGGGAGAGACGGATGATGTAGCCGTCCCGGACGACGGAGTCGTCGCACCGGTTGACGATCCGGCGATCATGGGTGAGGATGTAGTCCACCTCCTCCGAGAGCCGGCCGAGGACGATCTCAAGATCCGTGATCATCGGGTAGCCAGGCAGGTTCGCGCTCGTCATCACCAGGAGCGGGTGGGCGAGGTTCGCAAAGAGGAGGTGGTGCAGCCCGGTGTAGGGGAGCATGCACCCGATGGTATGGAGCCCCGGATCCCGGGTGCGACGTATGGTCCTTCTTTCGAGCACCACGATCGGCCGTTCCCGGGACTGCAGGATCCGCCGCTCTTCTTCCGAGACGACCGCGATCCGCTCCACCTCCTCCGGGGTCGCCATCACCGCGAGCGGCTGCTCCGTCCGGCCCAGGCGGCGTTTCAGAACCGGGGCCGCCTCCTCGGTGCAGGCGATATGAAACCCCGATCCCCCGGATGGCGACGATCGAGCCCCCGTCGATGAGGGCTGCCGCCTCCCGGATGGGATCTGCGGCCGCAACCAGCGTCCCGTCGGCCTTCAAGAGAGCGAGTTGCGGCCCGCAGGCGGCACAGGCGATCGTCTGGGCGTGGTGCCGCCGGCAGGACGGGTCGTGTATTTCGCTCTCGCAGGCGCCGCACATGGGAAACTCCGCCATCGACGTCCGCTCCCGGTCGTAGGGGATGGCAGTGATGATGCTGTACCGCGGACCGCAGTTGACGCAGGATGTGGCCCAGTAGCCCTCATGCCGTCCCCCGGCGTGAACATATCGGCGATACAGTCGTCGCAGGTGCCGATATCGGCAGGGATGAATCCGGAGAGGCTCCCGGAGCCGCTCTCGAGGATGGTAAACGTATCGGGCGGGTTGTCGCGCAGATCCTGGACGTCCTGGAATCTATGTGAGATAACGGCGTTCCCCGGAAACGGCCTCGAGGAACTCCTCGAAGCGGTCACCGAACGCATGGATCTCCACCTCGCTCCGAGAGATTTTGACGGTCCCGGTGATCCCAAATTCCCGGGCCTTTGCATAGACAAAGGGACGAAATCCGACCCCTGAACGATGCCCCGGATGATGATTGTGCCACGTATACGCATTGAATATTCAGCAAAATTTATGGAGTTATACAACGATATAACAATAGGGTATCGCATTGACGGGACATATTAAAATTCTTAATGATCCGGTTGAACTGGTTCCTCTTCTTATAACGTTCAATAATGCTGATTATAAAAAATCTACGAACTTTAAACAAAAGCCTGGCTGACCGAGGAGGAACCGGGACCTACGCCGGGACCTCGATGGTGACCGAGTGCCTCTCCATCCTCAAGAAGGGAAACTTGATCGAAGAACAGTGGCGGATGCCGAAGCCCGGAGAGAAACCGACGAAGCGGGCGGGCGACATACAGCAAATTCGGGCCAGCTTCCAGTGTTCCATGGGCGATATCGGAACCCTGCACATCGCCATCTCAAACGACGAGAGTCTTCGCACAATTGTGGATTCGGTTGAACAGGAGATCCTGGGCGGGACCACCTCGATCAGCGATATATCCAGGAAATACGGCGTGAGTCCAACCTTCATCAAGGGGCTGGCGAAGGATCCCCGGCCTTGACGTGAAAGGACAGGGAATGGTGTTGTTTGACCGACTTCACTGACGATCCTCTCTACCGTCATCTTACGCAGCAAACGGGAGGCCACCCGGTTCCAGATCTGGTGGAGATCGCCGAGCACCAGCCGGCCGTCCGCCAGCAGGAGATCGCCGGGAAACTCGGCGTGACGCCGCAGGCCGTCTCCGAGCCATCCGGGAACTGGTGGATGAGGGCTGGTCACCGCTCACGGCCGGGGCCGGTATGAGGTGACGAAGAACGGGATCGAGTGGGTCCTGCGGCACGCCGAGGCGCTCGAGGCCTATGCCCGTCACATCAACCGGGATATCATCCAGCAGGTGGCCGTCTGGACGGCCGTCGCCCGCGAGGATATCCGGAAAGGGGATACCGTCGGCGTCTTGATGCAGGACGGGTGGCTCTACGCGACAAAGCAGGCGCAGAGCGCCACAGGCAGGGCGACCATGGACGCGAAACCCGGGAGGACCTCGGCGTCGCCCCGGTTAAGCGGCATCATCGAGCACGAGGAGGGCTCATCCACGTCTGCAAAGGTGCCGCGGGTCGAGCAGGGCGGCTCAAGGCACGTCAGGACAGACCTTCTTCGGGACGCCGTCCGGGACGCGGAGATGGTGGCCGCCGTGGGCCTCGAGCCCTACGTAGCCCTCAGGAAGGCTGATATCGAGGCCGGATATGTTCTTCGGATCCCGTGAAGGGGTTATCGAGGCGGCATTCCACGGGCGGGAGTGCGCAATACTTATCGTTGATGAGGAGTTTACCGACTTCCTCAAGCGACTGGAGACGGTGGGGCTCACCTATACGATCCACGACCTGATCGCACCATGAAGGTTATCGTCCAGCCCCAGAAAGGCACGTATAAACTGCTGTTTTGTCGAGGGCGGCCGTGTCGAGGGGTTCCGGGTTCGTCGACCTGACCCGCAACCCCGAAGGGCCAGCGGCCAAAGAACTTCAAGATGCGCCGGCGCGGTAAACGGCTCAAGCCCACCCCGACCCGGGACCTGATCACGCTCTTGCGCCGGTCTTCGGTCCACCTTGCGGGAAGAGCCCGGAGTTCGAGTCGTTTCTTGCCGACCTCCAGATCCCGGTGTCGCGGATCGACATCTGTCGGTTCTGCGAAACCGAGGACCGGTTTGTTCCCATCGATAAGACGACCGGCGTCCGCTACGGCGGGGAATGGATCTGCCTGGAGTGCGCAAAGCGCGAGATGCGCCGGGCTCGGCTACATGGGCAAATTCGGCGGCTCCGTCCTCGTCCACCTCGAAACTCCTCGCCCAGGTCCGGGACCTCGACCGGGTGCTGGGATCGGTGGGTCCCGACCATCCTGACCGGAAGCGGACCCTCTTTGACCGGCTGGAGGCGCACGAGGTCAGAAGACGGCCCATATCACCGAACTCCCGCTGCCCGCGGCGTTTGCGAAGCCGCCGGGGTCGATGCTGATGCCTGTCCAGCAAACCGCCGTCCAGAACGGGCTCCTCGAGGGGCAGCACCTCCTCGTCGTCTCCGCCACCGCGAGCGGCAAGACCTTCATCGGTGAGATGGCCGGATGAAGAACTTCCTTGAAGGGCGGGGAGAATGCTCTTCCTGGTCCCGCTGGTCGCGCTCGCGAACCAGAAATACCAGCGGTTCCGCGACCGTTACGGCCACCTGGTGAGGTCACCCTCCAGACCGGGATGAGCCGTCTCAACCTCCCGAGACCCGGCCCGCGGGAGACCGGGACGTCCATGCTCCCGTCGTGGTAGGGACCTACGAGGGGATCGATCACGCTCCTCCGACCGGGGGATCGCTTAAAGGACATCGGGACCGTCGTCATCGATGAGGTCCAGATGCTCGAGGACCCGATCGGGGCCACCGTCTCGACGGGCTGATCGCCCGGCTCAAGCATATCGCCCCGGAAGCCCAGTTCCTCTACCTCTCGGCGACGATCGGGGCTCCCGGGCTGCTCGCGGAGAAACTCCGGGCAAACCTGGTCCGCTACGCCGACCGGCCGGTTCCGCTCGAGCGGCACCTCATCTTCGTGGAACGGTCTAAAAAGATCGGGTTCATCAAACAGATGGTCGCCGAGGAGTGCAGATACGGTCGTCGAAGGGCTACCGGGGCCAGTCGATCGTCTTCACGAACTCCCGGGCCGCTGCCACGTCATCGCCGACGCTCTCGGAAAGATTGCCGCCCCCTACCATGCGGGGCTGACCGCGCAGGAGCGCCGGGACGTGGAGCGGCGGTTCGCGAACGGGAGGTCGGCGCCGTCGTGACCACGGCCGCGCTTGCCGCCGGCGTCGACTTTCCGGCATCTCAGGTGATCTTTGACGCCCTTGCGATGGGCATCCAGTGGCTCACCGTCCAGGAGTTCCACCAGATGATGGGCCGCGCCGGTCGGCCCGATTTCCACGACCTCGGCCGGGTGGTCATCCTGGCGGAGCCCGGGGGTTCGTACTCCAGATCGTCCGGGAAGACCGAGGAGGAGGTCGCCGTCGGCCTTCTCAGTGGCGAGATGGAGGAGGTCGCTCCCGAGTACGACATGGAGCAGAGCACGGAAGAGTTCGTGGCGAACGTCGTGGTCTCTAGCGGCGACGAGCAGGAGGTGATCCGCATGACCCACACGATGGTCGGGGCGCTGGAGCCGGCCCTCCCGACACTCCTTGACTACGGGCTGGTCCGGCGGAGGGCCGGCCGCATCGAACTCACGGATATGGCCCGGGTGATGGCCGAGCACTTCATCGGCGTCGAACGCCTGGTCGAGATCAAGGACCTGGTCCGGCGGATGGACGATGCGGCCGATGTCGTCGCGGAACTCGAGTGCGCCGAGGAGAAGGAGCCGTCGTAAGGACGGGACCGGGCTCCCTCATCGGTAGCGTTCCAGGTACTCCCGGACCTTCTCCGACTCAACCCACCCTTCGTCGAGCTGCATGAGAATCTTCTTAATCTGCCGGACCTGCTCCTGGATCTTCTCCGCCCGCTCGTCCTCGATGAGGTCGGCCATCCCCTGGACGACCTGAAGGGGGTTTCGGATGTGGTCGGTCAGGACCGCAAACTGCTCGATGTTCCTCTCGATCTGCCGGTATGCCTCCAGCCTCTCCCGTTCCATCCGCGCCCGCTCTCTCATTTCGCGCCTGAGACTCTCGTTTGCCGCCTGGAGTTCGTTGGTCCGCTGCGTCACCAGTTCCTCCAGGCGGTAGCGGTAGTCCATCAACTCCTTCTCGGCCCTTCTCCGCTCCGTTACGTCCCGCGCGATGATGAGGATCGCCGGGGTGCCCTCGAGGCTGATGCGGTGAATGGTCGCCTCGGCGGGGATCCGTTCGCCCTGCCGGGGGATCAGGTCGGCGCTGTAGAGGTGGTGGTCATCTCGCTCGAAATCGCTCCTGATGAGGATGACTGAACGGGGAGCGAGGGCGAGGAGATTCTCCCGGGCATACCCGAGAGTCCGGCAGGCGAGCGCGTTTGCGTCCAGTATCCGGTAGGGCGTGCCCTCCCTCCCCACTGCGCAGACGAGCAGGAAGTCGTTCCCGCTGTCGAAGAGGAGACGGTAGCGGTCCCTGCTCTCCAGGAGCTCCTGCCGGGAACGCTCCAGATCGTCGAGCATCCGGTTGACGTCGCCGGCAAAGCGTGAGACCGGGTCGTCCTCGCCTGCGGGGAGGCGGGTGCGGGCGTCACTGCCTGCCCGGATGGCCTCGATGCTCGCCCCCATCCCGGCGATGCGGGCGACCACAGCCCGCTCCTTGAGCCAGACCCCGAGGAGCCCAAAGGCGATCCCGGCGATGAGGAGTTCGAGGAGCAGGATGCCCACGGCGTCCCCTACCTCCCCCGGAATCCCGGACGGCAGGGCGACAAGAATGGACGAGGCCGGAAAGCGGGCACGAAGCGTACAGAAGTCCACAGGGGGGGCGGCCGGAAGCAGGAGTGTATGCTTGCAGTGGTCCATGAGATGTTGTACTCTTGCGCCGGGCAGAGAGATGCCCGTAAGCCTGCAGGGGTCACCCGGCCGCGCTGCAGATGTTTGATACGACGGTTCCGGCGCGCTATCCCACCTGCACGCCTTTGTATCCCATGATAGTAAAAAAGGTATATTAATTTATCTCATGTGAGAGAATGACATGCGGTCAGAATGGCTCTTTTCGGCTGGTAGAGTTAATGTTTCGGGGAATCCGAACGACGAACGGCCGTCGCTCCCCTGAAAGAGGGTCTATCCATGCCCTGGCACCTCTCCGGCGGCGCCTTCACGAGCACTTCTCCGCATCATCACGGCGAAGACCGCCGTTCCGAGGAGGCTTATCACCCCGCTCACGTAAAAGACGGCGTCGAGCCCGATGTAGTCCATGAGGACGCCCCCCATCAACGGTGCGATGATCATGCCGATGCCGAAGACCGTGTTGTAGGCACCCATCGCGGTTCCCATCCCGAGGGTCCGGCCTGCGCCGACCGTCAGGGCCATGATGGCCGGCTGCTGGATGGCGCCCCCGACGCCCACGAGGGAGGTGAACAGGAGCAAGGGCAAAAACGACCCCGAGAGCGGGATCACACCGAGCGATACCGCTGCTACGGCCGACCCCACGACGATCAGGGCGACCTTGTTCCCGGTGTCGGTGAGCCTCCCGATCGGGACCTGGAGGAGCGCCATCAGGAAGGTGTTCGCGGAGAGGACGATGCCCACCTCGGTCGGGCTGATCGCGATCAGGGGGGCGAAGACCGGGATGAAGACCATCATGCCCCCGCGGCCGAGGGCGCTGATGAAGGTGAAGACCAGAACCCCCCGCATGACCGGCAGCGTGAAGATCTCCCACATCGGGACGGGTTCCACCTTCGGGATCTTCAGATGGCCCGGTTTTGCCTCCGGGAGCGAGACGGCGACGAGGAGCGTGGCGAACGCCGAGAGGCCGGCCATGACGTAGAAGACCGAATCCATCCCGAACGCGTCGTTTAAGAACCCACCGAGGAGCGGTCCCACCCCCATGCCGAGGAACATCGATATGGAGAAGTTCCCCATATGGCTCCCTTCCTTGCCCTTCTCCGAGAGGTCCGCGATGTAGGCCATGGCTATCGGGACGACCATGGCCGAGGCGATCCCGTGGGCAAAGCGGACCACGGTGAGGGAATAGACGCTGTCGGCGAGGATGTAGGTGAGCGAGAGGGCGGCGTAAGCGAACATGCCGATGAGGATGATCCACTTCCTCCCCCGCCTGTCCGATATCCGCCCGATGATGGGCATGAAGACCGACCGGGAGAGCGCGAATGCTGAAAAGATGACGCCGAGCCAGATGCCGGTTGCTCCGAGATTCTCCGCGTAGATCGGGAGGAGCGGGCTGACGACGCCGAGCCCGAGCATGGTGGCAAAGACGGAGATAAATAAGACGTTATAGACTCTTCTGGCGGTGTTCATGGGGGATACATCCAATTAAAGGGTAAACCCGCAAGATCCATCCTGCGGTGAGCGTTCACAAATGCGGTAAAAGAAGTTGGATATAATTTATCTTATATATTAGCCCGGTCGTCGGCCGGGATCACACCCGCCGCGTGACGCAGCACCACCGGTCGTAGATGGGGTCACGTCCGTTCTCGAAGACCCTGACGTCCCGCCCCTCTCCGGCGCACCACTCCTCCACCCGGGCGGCCTCGGCCTCCGTGCCGACGGTGATCAGCGCTTCATCCGTGAGGGCGAGGAGTCCGGTGACGATCGGTTTCCAGAGGCCGGCGTTGTAGGAGTAGATCTCCCCGGCCATGAACGCAACCCCGAGGGGCACCGGCACGATGTACCGGGAGGCCTCACGCGCGTCGATGCACATCGTGTCTTCCGGTACAAGGCGGCCCTTCGAGAGGCCGAGCGCGAGGAGCGCCGGGTCGTTGTCGTAGGCGAGCGCCCGCACCCCGCCCGCCCGGAGTGCCGCGGTGCCGACGCCCGACCCGCAGCAGCAGTCGAGGCAGAGGGTCCCCGCACGGTTGCCCCAGACCTCCCCGATGAGGTCGCGGAGTTTCCCTTCCCGGTCGGGGCGCAGGTCCTCGAGGGCGGGGGCGACGGTCGCGAGGATCTCCATGCTGTAATACTCCCGGACCGCCGAGAGCCAGGCTGCCCGGCTCTCCTGGTAGATGTCGCCGCCGACGGCCTCAAAGCACTCGATGGCGGCGAGGGTCGGGTCCCGGAAGAGAAATGAGCTGGCCTGCCAGCCCCCGTCATCATGGAGGGCGAGCGCGAGCGGTTCCTCGTCCTCATCCACCAGGAGACGGGCCTCATCCGGAGCCGTCTGGAACACCGGGGCCGTATCTATTGTCAGTTCTGCAAACGACGGTTCAACCAACTGGCACCCGTCAACCTCAAGAATATCTGCAACCTTCATGTTTCTCGCCTCTCGATCTTCAGTCCCCCCGGCGCCCGGATGACCCCGTCCACGCGGGCATCCTCATGCAGGGTGAGGCCCCGGCAGGAGACGTTCCCAAGGATATGCACTCCCTGCTCGATGACGACGTCGCCGTCGCTCTGGACATCGCCGTGGACGACCGATCCGCGGGCGATGTTCGCGCCTTCCCGTGCATGCAGGCTCCCAAAGACCGTCGTCTCTTCCCGGATCGCGATCGACGCCGCACGGATGTTCCCGTGCAACCGGCATCCCGACCCGACGGTCATCCTCTCCGGGACCGAGAAGGTCTGCATATTGAGGACGGCGCCGGTCGGGATCATCAGCGGCGTCTCTGTACGGGCCTCCTCGTCGCCGAAGAGTTTCTGGAGGACGGCGTCCAGGTCCTCCTGCTTCTCGATCCCGAGGACGGCCACGAGATACATCATGATGTAGATGATGACCGGCATCGGGTTGCGGATGGAGATCCAGCCTTTCGCCTCGAATCCGCGCTCGATCTGGACGTTATCCCCGATATCGAGGTCGCCCTTGACGACGAGCTTGCCCTGGATCTTCACCCCTTCGCCGAGGTAGGCGTCCTCTTCCACGATGACATCGCCGCCGACCTCGCACCAGTTGTCTATCCGGACGTCGCCGCCTGCAACGATGCTACCGTTGATCCTGCTGAATTCACAGACCACGACATCGTTCCCTGAGAGGCCGTAGTCGATCCGGCACCGGTCGCCGATGACGATGTCCTGCCCGGTCTTGAGCGTCCTCTCTTGGAGTTCGGTGTGGTCCGGGAGGGTGCAGCCCCTGATCCAGTCGTGGTCCCCTGTCGGTTCCATTTATCCGGTATGATCTTCATGCGCCATACTTATGACTCTTATTAATTAGATCGAGGACGATCGGCATGAGATCGCAGCCGCGGATGCGGTGGAGCCCCCCCTCCGCACACGAGACCTCGTCGAACCGGGCCGTCCGGTCCGTCCGGACCCCGGGACCCCTGATGACGACCGGCACCGGGTCGGCGCTGTGGTCCTTGATCGAGCAGGGGGTGCTGTGGTCGGCGCAGACGACGAGCAGGGTGTCCTCGAGATCGAGCAGCGGTTCGAGCGCCGCGTCGATCACCTCGATGAAGTCCCGTTTCTGGATGCCTTTTCCGTCGTGGCCGGCCTCGTCCGCCCCCTTGATGTTCAGCAGCACGAAGTCTTTCCGGTCGAGCTCCGCGAGCGCCGCCTTCACCTTGGCGTCAAGGTCGGAGTCGACTGACCCGGTCGTCCCCGGAACAGGGATATGTTCGAGCCCCACGACCTTCCCGATCCCGGAGATGAGGGTGGCCGCGGAGATGACGCTCCCTGATAACCCGTAACGCTCGGAGAACTGCGGAAACATGCCCATCTTTCCGGCGCCCCGGATCAGGAGGAGGTTTCCCGGCATGAGCCCCTCCTCCATCCGCCGGGCGTTCACCGGGTGGTCAAAGAGGATCTCCCGGGACTGGCGGATGAACTCGTTGCAGGCTTCTGCCGTCTTTGCGTCTGCCGGATCAGCGGTGCAGGGCCGGATGGTGAGCGGCCGTACCCCCTCTCTCTTTGGGTCGTTTGAGGAGACCTTATCGCCGAGGCCCTCTCCCGTGAGCGCGAGGGCCGCCCGGTGGCCGGCGCCCGACTCGAACCTGAACCCGAGACCGAGGGGCGAGAGGTCGACGCCGTCCCGGATCGCCTCCGCGAGCGGTGCGGTCCCGGAGATCCGCCCGGCCCGGCGGTCGGTGACGAGGCCGTCCGCGTCGACAGTGGCGAAGTTGCACCGAAAGCCGATCATCCCGGCGGTCATGTGGATGCCGGTCCCCTCGGCCTCGAGCGGGCCGCGGCCGGTGTAGTACTCCTGCGGCGGATAGCCGAGCAGGGCAAGGTGGGAGGTGTCGGATCCGGGGCGTATGCCGGGAGCGATGGAGTCCATGATGCCGCACACGCCCTCCGCGGCGATCCGGTCGAGGACCGGGGTCCGTGCGGCGCAGAGAGGGGTCCGTCCGTTCAACGCTTCACAGGGACGGTCGGATATCCCGTCCAGCACGAGGAATAGCACCTTGTGAGCAATCATCAAAAACAGATGAGATCCCGAACCTGATTACTCTTCCCGGTGGGCGGGAGGGACCCGGTCACCGGGCCGCCCCGGCCACTCTCCGGAGCGAGTGACACCGCTCCGCATGGCGGAGCGCCTCTCTTGCGAGAGCGTCGCCCCGTCTGCAGCACTCCTCGCTGCAGCCGAGCATGACGAGGATGTTCGTCGTCTTGATCATATCGGCCGAGAGGCACCGGATCTCGACGGCAACCTCGTCGCCGACGATTGCCTTCACGTCGCAGACGATATCGTAGAGCTGGTGCGAATACCGGTCGAGCAGCGCGTTTGCGGCGCGAATCCAGGCATCGTCGCATTCCCTCTCACGGAGGGCGGTCCACTCCCGGTGGAACTGGACAAGCAGCCTCCTGATGATCCAGAGGGCCATCCTCTGCTGCTCCTCCGGGGGCCCCGGGCAGAGCACAGTCTGTCTTACCTGCCGCATGCCTGCATACTCTTCCTCAGCCGTCACTGTCTTCACCCCCTTCCTGCATCTCCGGCTGAGGTGTACCCCGATCATAGATTATATACCCTTCGCGCCGTCTCCGTCGCCCGGGAAGAGTGAAACTCTGGATGGGAGCTAAAATAAGGGTGAGCAGCCGGCCTTATACGACCGCGATCTGCTCGAGTTTGGACTTGGTGATCTCGACCCGGCGGATAGGGTAGATCGTCTTGACGACCTTGAAGACGTCACGGGCCATGTCGCCGGAGACGATCTCCTTGACCAGGGTCTCAAAGTCGTTCTCCGCCGCTTTGGCGGAGAGGGCCTGCGAGATCGCCTGCCGCACGGCGTGGACCTGGCTCTGCTCGGCCCTTGATATGGTGAGACAGACGACCGTCACCCGCAGGAGTTTGCCGTCCTTGCTGATGATCGGGTGGATGGTGTCGATGCGGGAGGCCCGCCGTTTGACCATCGACCGGAGGTAGTCCCGGGTCACTTCGTGCCCGACGAACTCGGTATACGCGGCGTCGCCGGCCACGTTGTTGATCTTGAACCTCATCTTGATGTGGGACTTTGAGTAGTCCTGCACAACTTCGCCGAGTGTCGCAGTCATGACCCGGCCGACCATGTTTGCGGGGTCGGCCGAGATGGTGTCGCCGATCTCAACTTTGCCGAAGGTCTCCGGTACATAGACACGGTACCACTTCTTGGCCTTCCAGCCTTCGACCCTTCTTCCAACCTGTTTCTTCCTTGCCATGGTATCACTTCACTTCTCGTATGTCCTTATCCTGAGCCGCAAGTTCACTCCAGCCCTCTCCCTCTCCGTGACGCGCAGGTGCAGATCTCCTCGGCAATCGCGAGGTTCATGAGGTAGTCGTCCACCGACGCGATGATCGACCGGAGCCTGGTCCCGCCAATCTCGGCCCGCACCCCTCCCTCGATCGGGTATGTCCTGATCAGGGTGAGGTTGTCGGGCTCGAGCGCCGCCGCCACACAGCCGGGGAGGCCGTGCGGCGTCTCGATGGTCCCCTCGATCCGGGTCATGCGGGAATCGCCTCGAGCAGCCCCTGCCTGAACCGGTCTACCTGGTCGGCCCCGATCCGGGCGCCGGCCCTCCGGTGGTGTCCGCCACCCCGGCCGCCGCACGCCTCCGCGAGCCTGCGCATCAGCGCCTCGAGGTCGAGGTCGACGCCCGGCGGGCAGCGGGCCGATACGGAGTAACCATCCCCGCTCGCCCCGATGACGAAGACGGGCCCGGTCTCGAGGAGGTCGTGTGCGAGTGCATCCGCGACGTCGCCCGTCACCGTCCCGTCGTCTACACGGAAGAGGGCGATGCGCTCATCGAGACGGCGCACCCCGTGGATGCCGGCGATGACCGCATGCCGGTAGCGGGCGGTTATCTCCCAGGCTTCCTGGAGCGCGTGGGTCGAGCGGAGGCAGAGCGATGCACCGATATCCCCGCACCCGGCCTTGCCGCAGGCGTCGACGACCGCGGCGAGGTTCCCCGCCTCATCGATCACCTCACGCCCGAGGCTGTAGGTGGCGCCCCAGATCCCGCAGAGCGCGGCATGCGATGCTTTCGGGGCGGCCGCGAGGACGATCCGGGAGAGGAGCGCCTCGACGTCCACGTCGTCCTCGTCGGTGACCTCTGCGACCAGAGCCCGGGCGGCATCGGGAACGCCGGAGAACCCGGCGAGGTAGGGGTTGACGGCGAGCGCGAGCTGCTCGACGAGCCCTCTTCCGGGGAGGCGGAGGCCGCGGCGGGGTGTGATGAACCCGTTTGCGATCCCTTCGCTCACGATCTCCCGGTTCGGCCCATCGAGATCCTGGCCGTCGCCGAGGATGCCGAGGAGCACGAGGCCCGCGAGGTCCCGGTTGTCCCCCATGCGTTGCGCGACAAGATAGGCCGCACCGGCCGCGGAGAGGTTCCGATCGCCGTCGATCCCGGCGAGACGCGGGTTGACGTGGTGGTCGCCCTCGAAGTGGGGCAGGTGGTGGTCTACCACCATCACGTCGCCGGGGAGGTCCTGGAGTGCTGATCCAAAGTCGCAGAGGAGCACGCTGCTGTCCTCCGGTACGTCGGCCGCGGTGATGCCTGCGCGGATCCTCAGCCGGAACCGCCCGCCCTTGCGGAACATGGCGTGGCAGAGGATGGATGCGGCGGCGATGCCGTCCGCATCGTGGTGCGCCAGCACCTCCACAAACTCCTGCTCGAGGAGATGGTCGGCGAGACCGGCAGCAGCGGCGTCAAGCGACATGGATCATCAGCGGGAGAGCAGAATCTCCGCAGTCTCCGGTTTGTAGGTCCAGCCTTTCGGCATCCGTCCGGACCCGACGTAGTACCTGACCAGCCTGCGCACCTTGGACTCGGTGATCTGGAGCTGCCGGGTGTTGTGCACGTCCTTCTTGTTCTCCGCAAGGTGCTTCCTTATCCCGAGCGCTTTCTGCATCAGGTTCCGGAGATCTTCGGGGATCTCGGATTCAAGGCCCTTCTCGCGGAGGATCTCGGTTACGCGCTTTCCAGTGGCGAGCTTGACGTCAGGGACGCCGTACCGGTCCCGCAGCGCAAGACCTATCTGACTGCTCGACATGCCGTCTTTGCGGAGATCGACGATGATCTTCTCGATCTCCGCTACGTCCGTGTTGGACCACTCAGGAGCCTCCTTCCGGTAGGGCCGGACGGAACTGCTGGTTCCACGGCGCCGGGCGTACATTCTTGCCATTCATACACCTCCGATATACACTATGTTAAGTCCAGAAAAGAGTCCGTTGACTGACTAATCTCTGTAATCCCGAGCCCTTGCGGGCAGTGCTTCCGGGAGCACGTCGGACTTACCATAGCCAGCACATGCAGTGCTGCATCATATTCTCCGGGATCTGACTTAAGGGTATCGGGAACGTGCCTGAGCAGTGCACAGAACTCGATCCTTAAGGGTTTCGGCGTACTGCGCCGTTTCCAGTTTCTGAAGCTTTATCATCCCCTGTAATGACCTCTACAGTATGATTGAGGGCGATGTGGGCCGTATCACTGATGGCGGTCGTTCCCAATGGGAATTTCTACCCCTCTTCGGCATCGTTGCATCGGCGCTGGTTGCGCTCGGCGTCACTGCATACTGTCTCTCCTTCGGGGTATTCATCATCTTCCCCCACCTCTTCTACATCCCGATCGTCCTTGCCGCCTATTACTACCCGGAACAGGGTATTGGGGTCGCCGTGGCGCTTGCCACCGCCTACCTCGCGGAGGTGCTCCTCCTCTCCCCGAGCAGTGGGGCGGAGATCATAAATGCCCTGGTCCGCGTCGGGGTATTCCTTCTCATCGCCGCTGTCGTGTCGCACCTCTCCGGCCGCCTGCGGGCCCGGGAGAGCCGGTACCGGGGGATCTTTGAGACATCCGGGGCGGGTATATTCCTCTTCTCGCCCCGGACCGGGCAGATTACGGAGATGAACCGGGGGTGCTCCGGAATGCTCGGGTACCCAAAAGACGAAGTCCTCTCTCTTGAGGTGTCCGCGATCTGGCCGGAGTATCCTGGGAATGCCGGAGCCCTTGAGGGGGACAGGATCGAAGGTCTGGACTGCAACCTCATCGCCCGGGACGGGATGCCCTGTTCGGTGCTCCTCTCGGCAAGCCTCCTCCCGGATCAGGAGGTGGTCTGCACGGTGGTCACCGGAACGGCGAAACTGAAGCAGGTGGAGAGCCGGCTCCGTCGTTCGGAGGAGACGCTCCGGGTCATCCTCGACACCACCGATGTTGGGATCCTTCTGACCGATCCGGGCAGGGGGGTTGTGGAGGCGAATGCGGCCGCGGTCCGGTTTTTCGGCGGGGCCGGGCGTGAGGATCTGGTTGGGCGGAGCCCGTACGATCTGATTGGCGAAAGAGACCGGGAGGCTGTCCGGGCCTATCGGGAACAGGTTCTGCGCGGGGAGGCGTTTGTCTTTGGGGAGTGCACGTTCTGCAGGCTCGACGGTACCGAATGGCCTGCGGAGATCACATTCACCCGCTTTGCACAGGACGGAGCTGCCCCGGGACGGCTGGTTGTCTCGTTCCGGGACATCACCGAACGGCGTCGGGCGGAAAGGGGGATGCGGGAGGAGAACCGGCGTCTCTTCATCATCAATGAGGTCATGGCCGCAGCCACCGCATCCCGTCGCCTTGACGACCTCCTCCCGGCATCGCTGGCAAAGATCCTGGCACTGCTGGATTTCGATCTGGGTGCGGCGTACCTGGTGTGCCCGGAAAGCGATCTTGCGCACCTGCGCGCCTCTGTGGGCGAGGGGTTTATCCCGGCGCACACGCGCCGGGATGAGCCGCCCTACCGGTACGTTCTCGTCGACGGGGAGGCCCGGTTTGTCGACCGGTTCCATGAGCGGTACCCGGGGCATGATGATCCTGCCATCCGGTCGTTTGCGGCGGTGCCCATTCCGGGCGATGGCGGGCCGGCAGGGTGCATCGCCGTCGCGAGCAGGACCCGGGAGACGATCCCGGAGAGCGAGCGCCTGATCCTCGCGGCGATCGGCGAAGGCCTCGGGAGCGCGGTCGTGAAGGGGATGCTCCAGGAGGATCTGGAGGCGGCGCTCGCGTCCGCCAACCGCTACCTTGAGAAGGCAAACGCCGCGACCGAGGCGGTCAACCTCTACGTGGATATCCTCACGCATGACATCAACAACGCGAATACCGTAGCCATGGGCTACCTGCAGATGTTCCTTGAGTCGGCCGACGATCCGCCCCGCAAGTTCCTCCGGGAGCCGCTTGCGGCCATCTACCAGAGCAGCGAGATCATCAGGAACGTCACCACGATCCGGAGGCTGGAAGCCGGAGGTGCCGAGCTTCGGCCGGTGCGGCTTGAGCCCGTGCTCCGGGGGATGCGCAACTACTACGCCGATACCAGCATCACCTGTGAGGGACCGGATGCAATGGTTCTTGCCGACGATCTCATCGACGAGATCTTTGCAAACCTGATCGGCAACTCCGTCAAGTTCGGGGGGCCGGATGTCGAGGTCACCATCAGCGTCCGGGAGGTGGGGGATACGGTATCGGTGACGGTTGCCGATACCGGCCCCGGTATTCCCGACGACCTCAAGCCACTGATATTCGAGCGCAAAGAGCGCGGGAAGACAAAGAAGAGCGGGAAAGGCCTCGGCCTCTATATCGTCAGGAAACTCGTGGAACGCTACGGGGGGAGCATCCGGGCGGGTGATCGGGTTCCCGGCCGGCCGGAGGAGGGGGCCGCCATCACGTTCGCCCTGCCGCGTTATTGCCCGGGAAGGGAGTGAACCGAATATTTATCTTCTCCCGGGGCAACATGTAATGGTACCGGAGCGATAGTAGTCTAGCGGTAGGACAGGGGCTTCCCAAGCCTCTAGCCCGGGTTCGATCCCCGGCTATCGCATGGGTTCGCATCTCTTTTGTTTTCAGGCTTTTACGGGGCCGTTCTCTCTCACAACGCCATGATACCCCGGGTTTTCGTATCCGGCCGAACCGCAACCATGGTCGCGTTGACCTGGGATACAACCTCGAGCCCTGAGATAACACAGGTTGGCATAGAACGTGGCTTATATTCGGGGATGGGCTTTGTGGAGGAGGTCTTGCCGGGGCCGGCATCTCATTCTTGACACGGCGTGCTGCACCCTGACTTGATGACTTCACCCTTGACACGGTGGGCTTACCACCTGTTTTTTCGTAAGGTTAATCCCTTCACTCTCCGAATACAGGGATGAGCAGGAATGGACGACAATACCCTGACTGATGCGTTGCGCCGCGATCAGGTTGTTCCGAGGCACTGGGAAGGAAGATTCCTGCTACTGACGATAAGGAGAAGAGTGTTCCCCACACACGTGGGGATGAACCGACGATCCAGAGGATCGGTTCCTAATCTCGATCGTGTTCCCCACACACGTGGGGATGAACCGGGGCCGAGGGGCATCGAATCCCCTGCACTATAGTGTTCCCCACACACGTGGGGATGAACCGATCGAGGTATAAGCGCCGTGACCGGGGGGAGTGTGTTCCCCACACACGTGGGGATGAACCGGCCCAGGAGGCCATCTCGCTACCCGCCTGGTGGTGTTCCCCACACACGTGGGGATGAACCGGAGCAGCGCAAACTTCCAACGCCAGTCACAGCGTGTTCCCCACACACGTGGGGATGAACCGGTCGACCACATCATCTCCCGCCTCGATGACCAGTGTTCCCCACACACGTGGGGATGAACCGCATCTGATCATACTTCGAGTCGCCATTGTTCGGTGTTCCCCACACACGTGGGGATGAACCGACCGCCATCGGCGCGTCAGCGAAACTGATGGCGTGTTCCCCACACACGTGGGGATGAACCGCATATCGCTGATGCTATAACGGTATATGGGTAGTGTTCCCCACACACGTGGGGATGAACCGACTCAGGCGGACGGGTACAAGGCCGCGATCCGGTGTTCCCCACACACGTGGGGATGAACCGAAATTCGGCAGGTAAACGGGCCGGAATGAATGGTGTTCCCCACACACGTGGGGATGAACCAGGCCCGGCACTCGCAATCTATTCTGTGCTGCTGTGTTCCCCACACACGTGGGGATGAACCGGCTCACGGGGTGTCGGGACTAGGAAACTATTTGTGTTCCCCACACACGTGGGGATGAACCGGGGCACACCTGGGAGAGTTACTGCAAGTTCTTGTGTTCCCCACACACGTGGGGATGAACCGGACAGCGGGCTGCTCCTCAATGCCGTGCTGGAGTGTTCCCCACACACGTGGGGATGAACCGCATCACAATTCTTTAACACACTAATTACTTTCGTGTTCCCCACACACGTGGGGATGAACCGGCGTTGCACGATGTATTACAACCGCACACATCGTGTTCCCCACACACGTGGGGATGAACCGGTCCTGTAGGGTCGCGACCACCTCATCCCGGTGTGTTCCCCACACACGTGGGGATGAACCGAGGTCCTGGCGGAATGCCTCTGCCCGCTTGATGTGTTCCCCACACACGTGGGGATGAACCGATTACCCGTACCCTGACGGTGACGGCGGCTACGTGTTCCCCACACACGTGGGGATGAACCGGTCTGACGCCCGGCGACTCGGTGCCCGATCTCGTGTTCCCCACACACGTGGGGATGAACCGCTTGCGATCGCCCAACACCGTCGCCCGGTATCGTGTTCCCCACACACGGGATGAACCGCACCATCCGAGAGAGACTACGAGGTATACGCCGTGTTCCCCACACGTGGGGATGAACCGACCCCTACCGTGGGCAGCACTGGACCCGGCAGTGTTGGGGATGAACCGGACCCTGACAGCATAATCTACCAGATCCTGCAGTGTTCCCCACACGTGGGGATGAACCGGTTTTTCAGTTCTTCTAATGCCTTTGCAGTGTGTTCCCACACGTGGGGATGAACCGGTAAGTCCGACCCTGTGCGGTCCCTGCGGGGTGTTCCCCACACGTGGGGATGAACCGTGATCGATCCAGAAGCCAGTGTCTTCTGCGAGGTGTTCCCCACACGTGGGGATGAACCGGCGGCATCGTTCTGCACCTTCTCCGGCGTCTCCCCACACACGGGGATGAACCGAGCGCCACGGCATTCGCCCGGGCCACCACCGGGTGTTCCCCACATGTGGGGATGAACCGCGATGACCCGCCACTTTTACGGACGCATCCCAAGTGTTCCCCCGTATGTGGGGATGAACCCGCGCCTCACAGGGAGGGGCGTGATACATGGCGTGTTCCCACGTATGTGGGGATGAACCTCCCGGCTATCGCATGGGTTCGCATCTTTTTTGTTTTCAGGTTTTTATGGAGCCGTTCTCTCTCACAACGCCATGGTACCCCGGGTTTCCCTCCCCGGCTGAACCGCAACTATGGTCACGTTGACCTGGAATACAACCTCACTTCTGAGGCAACACGGGTTGACAGAGAACGCGCCTTATATCGTTTCCTGGCCCGGGTCCGGCCTTCGCTCGCCCCTCTCCCCGCCGTCATCCTCCGGCACCACCTCAAACCGGCAGTGGTCAAACCCCATCGAGTAGCACCGGGTCTCGATGGCCGCCGTCGGCCGCCCGTAGTGACGGGAGAAGAGCTCCCGGAGGATGCCGGAGTCAAACGCGCACGCAGGCCGGCCGGTTACGGGCAGGTCGGCGCACTCGAAACAGTCGTAGACGAGGAGCGCGAGCGGCTCCGTCCCGGCGACCTCGATCCTGCCGAGGCGGTGCTCCTCCCAGAACAGGGCGATATTCGCGCAGAACCGCCCGGTCTCCGGGTCGGCCACCGCCGGGTAGAGTTCCTCCCCTATCCACTTGCCGGCCCGGGTGAGGAGCGGGTCGATGAGGATCCCCTCCTGCATGAGCGCGACCCGGACCGTCCGGAAGATCAGGTTATAGAACGCGAAGGGGTTGCCTGACCCGGCCTGGTACGCCCCCGCGTAGGCGGAGAGCGCATCGGCTATCCGGTCCTCTGTCGATACCGTTCCCACGAGGTCGCCGGTGAGGAAGAAGATCTTCCGCCGCGCATCCGCCGGGTCGGCCCGGGACCCGATCACGCCCGCAACCGCGAGATCCTGGAGGTGCACCGAGACCGTCGACTTCGCCCGCCCTGCAAGGGCGACGATCTCCTCAAACGTACACTCGCGCTCGCGGAGCGCAGCGAGGATCACGCGCCGCACCGGGTTCCCGACCGCCCGCGCCCCATCCGGCGTCGAGTACAGGTCGATATTCCCGTTCGGCCCGGGCCGGCCGGCTTCCCCCCTGGCGGCCATCCTCTGCTCCATGAAAGATGATCGAAAGGATGATATATGAACGTTCGTATAGAGTAGAATGTTCGTTTGTATACGAACATATTCCGTGATGAACATGAAGGGCACAAAACTCGCCCCCGGCGTCCATTGGGTCGGGGCAATCGACTGGAACCTGAGGGAGTACCACGGCTACACGCTCCCGGGAACGACTTACAACGCCTACCTCGTCCGGGGTGAGAAGACCGCGCTCATCGACGGCGCTTACGCCGGGTTCGAGGGACAGGTCCTCGGCCGCGTGGCGTCCGTCTGCGACCCCGGCGAGATCGACTATATCGTCGTAAACCACATCGAGATGGACCACTCCGGCTGCCTGCCTGCGCTCGTCCGGAAGATGCCGGGCATCCCGATCTACTGCACGGAGCGGGCAAAGACCGGGCTTGCCCGCCACTACGACACCGGCGGCTGGAACATCAGGGTCGTTAAGACCGGCGATACCCTCGACCTCGGCGGAAAGACGCTCACCTTCCTCGAGGCCCCGATGCTCCACTGGCCCGATTCGATGTTCACCTACCTCGGCGAAGATGCCATCCTCTTCCCGAACGACGCCTTCGGGCAGCACGTCGCAAGCGCCGCCCGCTTCGACGACCAGCTCGGGAAGGATGAGGCGCTCGCTCACGCGCAGAAGTTCTTCGCGAACCTGATCGTACCGCTCGCGCCCAAAGTCCTGAAAAAACTCGACGAGGTCGGGAAACTCGGGATCGAGATCAAGATGATCGCGCCGAGCCACGGCATCATCTGGCGGTCGTACGCCGGGGACATCCTCAAGGCCTACACCGACTGGAGCCGGGGCGTCGCAAAGGATAAGGTCACGATCGTCTACGACACCATGCACGGCTCGACCACGATGATGGCGCAGGCGATTGCCGAGGGCGTCATGGCCGAAGGCGCCGATGTCCGGGTCTGCCTCCTTCGCGACGGCCGCTACGAGGGGACGCACCGGAGCGACGTCGTCACGGAAGTCCTCGACTCGAAGGCCGTCCTCATCGGGTCGCCGACGCTCCAGGACGAGGTCCTCCCCACGGTGGCCGGGTTCCTCAGTTACCTCCGCGGGTTGAGACCGGGCCGCCTCGGGGCAAAGAAGATCGGGTGCGCGTTCGGGTCGCACGGCGGCATGGGCGGTGCAGTTGCCCAGGCCGAGGAGGCCCTGAAGGCGGCCGGGATCGAGGTCATCGACGGCGGGTTCCACGTGAACTACCGCCCTGACAGCGGCGAGCTTGCACGGGCCTACGAACTCGGACGAGAGGTGGCGCAGAAGATCCGCGCCCGGTGACGCCGGGGCTCTCCCTCTCCCTCTATCGCAGTCTCCGGCAACACCCGGCAGATCCGGCCGCCGGATATCCCACAATATGCCAGACAGATCGTCCCGATACTTTTTTTAGCCTGCCGGTGCGCCAATCCCGCGCCTCATCCAGGCGAATGCTGCAAGCGGCCCCGACCTGCTCACCACCAGGGACCCGACGACGAGCGTGCAGGCCCACCCGATGACGGCGCTCATGGGCCACGTTGAAATACCACGCAGGCTCTTTTGCGCCTGCTGATCCGGGTATGAGCAGCGACGGCGGCGCGGAGGATCGCCTCCTGTACACCCATAGCCGCGCCCCGGAGCACCGCGGCGGCAAGAGCAAGGGCATAATCCGGAGAAGGGGATGCCGATGGCAAGGGGCGGCACGGAGAAGTGGGT
The DNA here is from genome assembly GCF_913757945.1 of Methanoculleus sp. 10. NCBI lineage: Archaea > Methanobacteriati > Methanobacteriota > Methanomicrobia > Methanomicrobiales > Methanomicrobiaceae > Methanoculleus > Methanoculleus sp. 10. Next base: position 137,321 of record NZ_CAJYDP010000002.1, read on the forward strand.
GACGGGGCCGAACCGGTCGTATGCCCGCCCGATCGTGAGGGCCGCGACGGTGTAGAAGCGCGGGTTCTCTGCTTCCGGGACCGTGCCGGCGGCGGCGAAATGGTAGGTATTGACCGGGGAACGCCGCAGACCCGGCCATGATGAGCGCGGTGAAGACGGCGTAGGGGAGCAGGGACCCGGGGAGGGTGGTTGCCCGGAAGGCGGGGTCGCCGTCCTCAAGCGACGCTGGTTCGGGCCCGCCGGTGCCGTCCCGGGTGAGCGCGGCCCTATGGCGCACCCCTGGTGGCTGCCGCAGGCCTGATCGGGCGGCCCTTCCGGCGGTGGTGTTGTTGCCGGTCATGGGAGAGCCGCTTGACCTCCCGGCACGGGAGGTGTGATCCGTTCCGGGGGAAGATGTAATCGTGATGAGCGGCATCTACCTGCCGTGTCACTGCGCCGGGAGAGCGGTCGGCGGGGAGAAGAACGAACATGAAGAGCCGGTACTGGATCGCGCTCTCGCTCCTCGCGAGCAGCGCGGCTCTCACATGGCTCCTTGTGGTAACCTTCACCCCGGAGACGCGGACCTACCTCGGGGAGGTCGGGACCGCTGCCCTCCTCTCCGCCCTCGGGTTCCGGGTCGCGGCGATCCTCTGCCGGGTGGCGCGGGTCGGGCTCCTCTGCCGCGGTCTTGGCTATACCGTGCCATTCTGGAGCCTCACGATCACCCAGTTCCTCTCGCTCTTCGCGGGCTCCATCACCCCCGGCCAGGTGGGCGGCGAGCCTGTCCGGATCCACCGGCTCACGCGCTCCGGGCTCGCCGTCGGGGATGCCGGCGCTGTCGTCGTCGTGGAGCGGGTGCTGGATCTCGTCGTCCTCATCATCATCACCCTTGCAGCCCTTCTTGCCCTCCGGCACCTCTGGGGTTACCTTGCCGCCGTCGTCCTCTACCCCGTGGCGGCGTTCCTCATCTTCGTCCTCGTTCTTATACTCGCGCTCCTTCTCCTCGTCCGCCGGCCGTCCTTCATGAAACAGGTGATGGGCGGCATCATCCGCCGGGTGCTGGACCGGTGCGGCAGGAGCCGGCGCTGGCTCCGGTTCTGCCCTGGTGCGGAGGGTGCGGGATCCCTGATGAATAGACTCGACCACGAGGTCGAGGCCTTTTCCGCAGGTTTCTCGCGGTTCATGAGGGCAGGCCGGCGGGCCGCCGCCGGCGCGCTCGCCCTCACCGTCCTCGAATGGACTCTCTCCTACTCCACGGCATCGGCCCTGCTCATCGCTCTCGGGCTGCCGCCGTCCCTGCCGGAGTCGTTCCTCTTTCAGGGGGTCCTCCAGATGGCCGCAGCACTTCCGCTCATCCCCGGATCGGCCGGAATCGCGGAGATCGGCGCCGCCACGCTGTATCGCCGGATCGTGCCCACCTACCTCCTTGGCCTCTTTGTTGTCCTCTGGCGGCTGATCCTCTACTACCTCAACATCCCCTTCGGCCTCCTCGCGGCCGCTCTTGCCGCACGGGAGAAGGGGGACGGAGACGGCGCCGGCCCCCGGCACACCGAAAACCTATAACCCTTATGAGACCAAAATTTATCAATTAACGCAAGTATGACGAAAATTGCCCTGTTCCTGAAACAATCGGAGAGCATCGGGATCTCCGGCCGGGGAGGATCATGACGACCGATATCGATATGTATGCCCTGAGCATCATCACCGAGAACAGGGCCGGCGTGCTGCGCGATGTGGCCACGGTGATGGCAGATTACCGGGCCAACATCCAGATGATCCAGCAGTCGATCATCACCACCGGCCCGAACACCGGGAAGGCCTACCTCTACTTCGAGTTTGAGGAGTGTGGGAACCACGGGGAGCTCGTCGCCGACCTTGCCCGGGTTCCGTCCGTCGTCGACGTCACCATGTATCCGCCGTTCTCCCGGATATTCGGGTCGCGGGTGATCATCATCGGTGGTGGTGCGCAGGTGGCGCAGGTGGCGATGGGGGCCGTGAACGAGGCGGACCGCCATAACATCCGCGGCGAGCGGATATCGGTGGACACGATTCCCCTCGTCGGCGAGCAGACCCTCGCGCTCGCCGTGGACGCGGTGGCCAGGCTCCCCCGGGCGTCCATTCTGGTGCTCGCCGGGTCGCTGATGGGCGGCGAGGTCTCGCGGGCCGTGGATCGGGTCCGGCAGGCGGGTATCCCGGTGATCGCCCTCAAGATGGCGGGGAGCGTCCCGCAACATGCCGACCTGGTCGTGACCGACCCCATCCAGGCCGGTGTCTTTGCCGTGATGCACGTCAGCGGCAAGGCGGTCTTCGACATCAACCGCGTGCGTGGTCGTGAATTCTGATGGATTCCATCGATAGGGCAGTCAGGGTGCTCTCGCGGGACGGGCTTGTCGTCTATCCCACGGAGACAGTCTACGGTCTCGGGGCGGACGCCCTCTCCGAGGATGCGGTGATGAGGGTTTACGAGGCCAAGAACCGCCCGCCCGGAAAACCGATATCGATCGCGGTCTCGGATATGGAGATGCTCACCGCCGTTGCGGTGGTGGACGATGCCGCCCGGGCCTTCATCAGGCGGTTCCTGCCCGGCCCGGTGACGGTTGTCCTCCCGGCGAAGTCCTGCCTCCCGGAGGTTCTCACCGGCGGCACGGGGCTTATCGGCATCCGGTGGCCCGATCACGAGGTCGCCATCGCTATCATCGCGCGGTTCGACTCTCCCATCACCGCCACCAGCGCGAACGTCTCGGACGATATCCCGCCGACCCGGCCCGGGGACGTCTCCGTCCCGAACGACTATCTGGTCGACGGCGGAGAACTCCCCGGGACGCCGAGCACGGTGGTGGACCTGACCACCCGGCGTATTCTGCGGAAGGGTGCGGAATGGGAAGCGGTGGAAGCGTTCCTGAAGACCATGCGGTGATCCATGAAACCAGTACGACTCCGTGACTTCATCGAGGACCGCGACGGTTGCATCTATGCGGTCTCAAACTACGATAACAACGATCGGATTGGGTGCATCCTCCGTTACGTCCCGGAGCCGGACGGGGAACGGACGAGCCGCTCCGGGCGCCGGTACCGGAAATATGACTTCGTCGAGTCATTCGCCTGGATACGGGAACATAAGCCCGAATACCTGGATATGGTCCACCGGGTGCCCCACGGCGACGTGGCCCGGGTATACAAGCCTGAGGAGGAGATCGGGAGGGTGACGGCGAGAAACGTCCGGGTGAGAAGGCTCCTCTCCCACTTCAACCTCCCGCCGGGCTCGTTCGGGTGCACGGGTTCGCTCCTCTGCGGCCTGGAGAACGCCGCCTCGGACATCGATATGGTGGTCTACGGCGACGCCTGGTTCTCGGCCCAGCGCCAGCTCCGGCACCTTGTGGGAATCGGAGTGATCCCGGTGATGAGCGCCGGAATGTGGCGGAAGGTCTATGAAAAGCGGGTGCCGGAGATACCGTTCGAAGCCTTCGTCCTGCACGAGCAGCGGAAATGGAACCGGGGAGAGTTTGAGGGGACCTACTTCGATCTCCTCTACACACGGGACTACGGGAACCTGGACGCGGTCCCCCCGGGTGCGGGCGAGGTGCTCGGCCGGGCGACGATCGAGGCGACGGTCACCGATGCCTCCCTCTCCTTCGACAGCCCGGCAGTCTACGCGGTTGACCACGCCGAGATATCCCGGGTGCTCTCCTTCACCCACACCTATTCAGGGCAGGCGCTTGCAGGCGAGGTCATCGAGGCCCAGGGCGTCGTGGAGCAGCACGGCGACGAGCGGTGGCTGATCGTCGGGACGACCCGCGAGGCGAAGAGGGAGTATATCATATCAAAGACGCTGCTTGAGAGCGCGGGGTATTGACGGTCATCAATTCACGGAGAAGAGCGCGAAGTTCGAGGGACGGGCGTTGCCGCCCCGTCAAGGCTTTTCGCCCTTCTGCGTGAGACCTTCCCATCCCCGGTTGATTCCGGGTCTATCCTGCCGCCCTGCAAAACCCGGACCTACCTGAAGAGATCCGAGAGCCGGCGCGGCCCGGCGGTGCACCGTTCGAGGTGGGGGCAGCCGTCGCAGGGGGCCCGGAGGGGCCGCGGCGGGATCTCGCCCGCGACAACCCGTTTTGCCGCCCGGATCGCCCGGAGCATCTCCCGCCGGTCCCGGGGCTGGGGTTCGACGAACCGGCAGGCGCCGTCGGCGACGTACTCGACATAACCACCCGCGACGGCGCGCCCGAGGGTCTCCTTGAGGCAGGCAACGTAGCAGGCGACCCGGAGCCGGTCGGTGCCGTAGACGCCCGCGCGGGGTGCGGTGCTCGACCGGGCGATGGCGAACGTGCCGTCTTCAAAGACTTTGTCCACCCTTCCGCGGATGCCGAGCAGGTCGGACTCGACGGCGAGATCGGTCTGGACCGGTCTCTGCCAGGCGGTCTCCCGGCAGGCGCTGATGCACCCATCGAGGAGTTCCCGGGTCTCCGCCGGTGCGTCGGGGAGGACGCAGAGGATCTCCCGCCAGATCTCTTCCGGTTCGAGGAGTTCGCCGAGGTGCGCCGAGACCTGCTTGCAGACGGTGTAGCGGGGCGACTCCTCGCGCTCCTCCGATCGCTCGAAGTAGTAGCGCCGGGGACAGATGTGGCAGGCGACGACGCCGGAGACCGGGATGTACTCGTCCATACGCAATCGGTTGAGGGAGAAATACGTCTTCCCTCTTTATATGGGGATATCCTCTGCACCGGCGCGGGGTCGCGGCTGCCGTGACGGCCCTCCCCGGGTCGGGCGGGGGATGCAGCCGGGACCAACCCTTATGCCGGAGCGGGTCACAGAAGGATAGTATGGCTAACCGCGAGATATCGGTCAACATCCCCGGCGACCTCGATCCGGTCTACTCGAACCGCATCCAGATCGCCTACAAGGAGGACGAGTTCACGTTCCTCTTCCTGCACGAGATCCCCGGCACGAACCAGGCGCGGGCGAAGGCGATCGTCTCGATCAGCCCCCGGCACGCAAAGAACCTGGTCGAGGTGCTCGCGAAGAGCGTCGCCGACTACGAGCAGAAGTTCGGCAAGATTTCAGCCCCGGAGGCAGCCCCGCACCAGGAGAGCAACGTCACCATCCGGGGTTACTCCTGAACGGGGCCGGGCCGGCGGGACCCCGGCAGGTGATACCTTTTTAATTCCGGACGTGTAATATTATAAGGCAGTTGCCGCTGTGGCTTAGTGGTATAGCGGCTGATTCGTAATCAGCAGGCCGGGGGTTCGAATCCCTCCAGCGGCTTAATTTTTGAGCAGCCACGTTTCCTGGTCGAACACTGTTTTCAGGACCTTTACTGGCCACAATGTTAGCCAAAAACCGGATAATGCCTCCTCGCACATTTCTGATACAGGACCATGGCAGACGGCATCGGCACATTGGCAATCCCCCTCTCTCCCTGGCATTGCATTTGTGATACACTTTTCGGCAGGCTACATTTCATCGGGGGGCCCTCGGCCTGGTCTTCTGTGTTGCCGAGGTGCTCCTCGCCGACTCCGCCGCCGCGAGAATAGGGTGAAGGCCGGCAACACCGCTGTTCCCGAGGTCGTGCTGTTTCTTTACTGGAGCAGACGCCGGGGACGAGGCTGTATCTGCCCGGGGGGCTTACAATGCATTCTGTTCTCCGACAACGGGGTTGCTCGAGCCGACTCCCGCGATTCTGCTGAAAGCAGGTCCCAACAGTTCAGCACATGCGTCGGGGCAGGATATCCCAATAAAAGCAAGAGTTGTCCAATACGGCTACAGGCTGTTTACCGGATTTCTGCCCGAACGTATCCATGAGATCACGGGCATCTTCTACCCTTGCGTGCTCCCGGGAGGGGGCGCGGAAGCTGCCATTGACCGCGAAGATGCCAGAGGTGTTGGCCTGGAGTCTGCTGGTGTTCCTGACCCCGGGCAGCCCCTCAAACGATCACTGCCGCTACGTAACGGCCATTCATTGAGGCGCACACTCCTCAAAGAACCGGGTCGCGATGTGTCTACCAACCCGGGAGAGTTTTTTCGACCTTCTTTCAGCGATCAGGCGGTTGACGATGCTCACCTACGTGAGGTTCTGCCGGATGCATACCGAACGATTTGAGGATACGCCGGATCTGATCTCGGCTGTAAGATACACCAAACCGGGATTGAACCCGCTGCTGTGCCTCACTGATAGTCCAGTGATCCTGTTCGTGCAGGCACTCACGCAACTCCTCTTTCTGCCCGGATGAGAGTTTCGAGGGGTGTCCTCCAGCATACTTCGGGTTGAGGCCGGCGCGACCTTCGGCATTCCACCGCTCCTGCCAGTTGTATCCTGTTTGAGTGGTAACGCTCATGCTCTCTGCCGCCGAGGCAACACTCGCACCTTTATATCGCAGGCGGATAAAGAGCAGGCGGCGGAGTACTTCAGCCGATCCGTCGTGGTGCTTGATCCATTGTTCCAATACAGGAAGAGGGACGTGTTGTTTGATCGCGATCGGTTCCCAACTCGGCATAGATGCATCCCTTACAGATGAAATAAAAATTTAGTGTTGCAAACCGTATATTTGTGACGCCGCGCAGGCGGAAACGCAGGCCCGACATCCTGTTCCAATCCATCTTGATAGCGCTGGAGTGGTCCAACACGCTCACCGGGTGTGGCGCCGAGAACGACCAGCAGGTTGCTTTTTTGCGGTCGGGGCTTACAAAAATCGTCGGACGGAGGCAAGGGGCAGAGGTGCAGGATGTGACCTGCAATCGGTGAGAGATGTTGCACCAGGGTCACCCCAAAAGCAACCCTTTTCCCTTATCACACAAGAGATCTGATAATGCATGTCCCCCTGAAGTTCACCAACCACCGTATCGAGGAGTACGCGCTCAGGGTGACCTACCGCCCGGAGGAGAACGCCGGGACAATCATCTACAACCTCTCGCTCATCGAGAGCCGCGACCTCGAGTTTGCGCTCTCCGTCATGAAAGAGGCCCACCGGACGGGCATCACCATCAGCGACAGGATCCGGGTCGCCGGCCCCGGGGAAGAGGTCGGCGATTACACCGTGCCGGACGGCCGGCACGCCGTCTGCACGATGTGCAGTATCACCCTCGATGCCCTTCTCCTCCGGCGCGGCATCCCGCTGAACCCGATCGGGGGCGGGGTCGTCGAGATCGAGGCGCGAGTTCCCCGGCGGTTCACGAGCATGATCCTCTACCGTGACACCACGCTCGACCCCCTCGAGGTCCTGATCTCCCAGGAGGCCACGTCGATCCTCGACGTCATGCACCACGGAAACGGCAACATCCTTGCAAACATCCGGGAGTGCCACATGGAGGCAGAACCGCTCGTGGGTACGGTGCTCGACGAACTCGCGGCTATCGGGTTCTCCGGCATCCTGGACGTCGGCGCCCCGAACGTCCCCCTGCTCGGGGTTCCGGTCAGCCCGCAGTACGTGGGGCTGGCGATGGTCGGGGGCACGAACGCGATGGCCGCCGTCAGGGAGGCCGGAAAGCCCGTCGTGACCCGGGCGCTCAAAGGACTGATCGATATCCGGGAGATGGGCTACCTCGAGGACTACTGACCGGCTGCTGCCACCCACTCCGTGACGCTGTTGAGGTAGCGCCTGACGAATTGGACGAGCCCGGCAGACTCCGAGTAGAGCGCCGAAGGCTGCTCGCCGCTCGACCCCATCCAGACCAGCGCCCGGGCGTCGTCCACCAGGAAGACGCCGGAACTCTCGTGCCGCAGACCTTTTCCCGGCGGCGCGTGCGTCTCAGGATACGCGCCGAGCGGATGAGTGCGGACCCTGAACCGGGAAGGCTGCTCGCCCTTCCAGGTGTCGGTGACGATATCGACCCGCACTGAGTCGGGGACGGGTTCGAGCAATGCAAGCACGTGCTCCCGAAGGAGATTTTGGGCTACAAGCATCTCCACCCTCCGCTCCGCGCTCAGGAACATCCCGGCAAGACGGGCCCTGATGTTTTCCTCCCCGTAGATGGTCCAGATCAGTTCCTGGCTGCCCCGCGCTTCCGGCCTCTTCTCCCGGTAGAGCCTGTCAAGGGCCGTCCGGGCACTCTCCGCATCATTCTCGATCCGGCGCATGAGGTTCTCGATACCCTGGCCCGGGGGGATCGCGTCGAACCGTTTGGGCGTGGTGTGAGAGACGCTGACCAGTTCTTTCTGGACGAGCCGGTCGAGAACCGGGTAGACGGATGCGCGCGGCACCTCGGAAGTCTCATGGACCTCCGTCGCCGTCGCACCCGTCATCCTGAGGAGTCCGATGTATACAAGAGCCTCATATTTTGTAAGTCCCAGCGATCTGAGAGATTCGAGGAGGTCGTTTGAAATATCCCGGGGAGCCTTCATCCATTACATATATATACTGCCCGGCAATAAATGTTGTTGTTAAAAAAACAACAAGGTGAAGAGATGCGTTGGCAGCACGTACCGGTATTGATGCTCCTGCTGGCACTCCTGGCTGTGCCAGGGTCGGCGGCAGGGGCCAAGTACCTCTATGGAAATCCTGAACTCTCGGCAACGATCGCCGGCACCAATGAGTTCGCACCGGGTGCCGAGACCGGCCTGACCATTATCATAGCGAATAGCGGCCTGAATACCCACAAGATCGTCGGCTCAACGATCGTCGCCCCCGACGACCAGCCGAACACCGCGAAACTGACTACCGTAGCGCTCAAGAGCAACGATACACCGTTCACCATCAAGACGGACCCCCAGTTCCTGAGCGACATCATGGGCGGCGCATCCCGGACCGCCACGTTCAACGTGAAGGTGGCAGACTCGGCGGCGCCGGGCACCTACGTCCTCCCGCTTGAGGTGACCTACACCCACCTGCAGGAGGCAGAAGAGTACGGGCCTGACACTCTCCGGTACAATTACCAGAAGAAGACCGAAACCCTGCCCCTGACCGTCCGGGTCACGCCCGGCCTCCGCGTCGAGGTCCTGGATGTGCGGTCCGAGTCGCTGAACGTCGGCACGGAAGGCTACGTCTCCATGACCTTAAAGAACATCGGGCACGACACGGCAAACAAGGCGGTCGCCAAGGTTGTCAGGAACGGGGCGAGCCCGCTCATCCCCACCGACGGCAACGCCTATATCGGGACGTTTGAGCCCGGAGAGACGGTAGACGTGAAGTTCAAGGTCGCGGTCGCCGACAGCGCCGAGCCGCAGTCGTACCCGCTGGATGTCGTGGTCGCCTACGAGGACTACGAGGAGAAGTCGACGGCCTCCCGGCCGGTGACGATCGGTCTTCCTGTCGGCGGCAAGATCGCCTTTGAGGTCGCCTCGCCGACGGTGACGCTCCACCCCGGCGGCAAGAGCATCCTTGAAGTTGCGTACAGGAACACGGGAGCGGCAAAGGTCTACAACGCCCAGGCCCGGATCAGCGCCGTCGACCCCTTCACCAGCAGCGACGACACCGCCTACCTTGGCGACCTTGCTCCCGGCGAGACCGCGACGGCACGGTTCGAGGTGAGCATCGATGCCGACGCGACCTTGAAGGAGTACGGGATCGACTCTGAGATCCGTTACCGCGACGACCTCGACAACAGCAAGATATCGGATACCATGAAGGTGCGGGTCGCGCTCGAGAAGAAACAGGGCGCCCTCTTCACCAACCCGGTCTTCCTTGCCGCGATTGCGGCCGTCGTCATCGGAGCAGGGTATTATATATTCGTGTACCGTAAGAAAAAGTGATGAACGGGTACTGGGACGGGCCTAAACCGGAACCGCAGGCAAGGACGATCGACGAGATGCGGGAGGTTCTTGCAGATCCTGGCTGCACCTTCGGTCGGCCCCTCTATTTTATGTACCGGGATCTCGCCCGGAGCGAGAGCGACCGGGCGTGGCTCCGGCAGCAGCACGTCCGCTACGATATCACCGTCATTCCCCCCGGGACTCTCTGCGGGGAGTACGTCAAGACAAAAGGGCACTACCACACCGTAAATCCCGCCGGGGTGCCTTACCCGGAGATCTACGAGGTGCTTTCGGGGACGGGGCACTACCTCCTCCAGACCGAAGACGCCGGCGACGTGGTGATGATCGAGGGCACCGCCGGGGATAAGATCCTGATCCCGCCGGGATACGGCCACGTGACCATCAATCCCGTAAAGGCCGACCTCATGATGGCAAACCTTGTCTCGGCGGAATTTTCAAGCAACTACGGTCCCTATGCAGAGAAGCGGGGCGCCGCTTACTATGAGATGGAAGGGGGGGCGCTGGTGAAGAACCCGTGCTACCCCGACGCGCCGCCGGTGCGCTACTGCAACCCGGTGGAGGTCCCCGACCTCGGCATCGAGAAAGGTGTCGGGCTCTACGACCTGATCGGCCGCCCCCGGTCGGTCGCCTTCCTCAACCACCCCGAACAGTTCATGGAGATCTTCGCCGGCGTGACCGGCGGGTGCCTGCTGATGGAATAGAGGGGCGGGGGACCCGGACCTTCAGGCTCCCTTCCGCACCTCATCAAGGACCTGGCAGGCCCGGCAGGTCTTCCCGCACGGCTCCCCGCACCGTTCGCAGACCCGTATCCTCTCTTCCTGCGGCTTTGCCGGGTTCCGGAGGGCCTCGCCGAGGTTGACGACCGAGTACTTCGTCGCCGGGTGGTGGTAGGTGTAGTCGTCGAGGAGCCCCCGGACATCTCCCCGGAGGGCGCCGACCGCGTAGGGGCATCCCGCAAGGTCGAACCCCTCGACATGGAGGAAGGCGTAGAGCGCCACCTCACGTTCCGGTATGTACATAAACGGCTTGATCCGGGGGACCAGCCCTGCCACCTCCCGCACCGGGCGGGTGAGCCGGTAGGGGTCACCCCGGAGGACGTTCATCAGCACCGACTGGGCCTCGTCGTCCAGGTTGAACCCGTAGGCGAACTTCGTGACGCCTTCCTCGCGGGCGACCCGGTTCATCAGCGCCCGCCGGAGCACGCCGCAATAAGAGCAGGAGAGCCGGGTCCCCTTCTGGCCTACGATCTCATCGAGCGTGATCCCGTACTCCTCGCGGAACGAGGCTGTCACCCAGGGGGCGCCGATACGGTCGGCGATCGTCCGCGCCTGGTTCGGGTCGCGGTAGCCCGAGATCCCCTCGTCCACCGTTATCGCCATCAGCCGGACGTCACGGCGCTCATGGAGGAGCCGGTGGAGGAAGTAGAGGACGGCACTCGAGTCCTTGCCCCCCGAGAGCGCCACCGCCACTACATCGCCGGATTCGATCCAGCGGTGCTCCCGGATCGCCCGCTTCGCCTTCGCCTCGAAATCGCGGTTGAAGTGCTGCTCACAGAGGTGCAGCCCCGAGTATCGCTGGTAGATGACCGCGTCGCGGCGGCACTTGCTGCACTGCATGCTCTCTCGATCATTCTTTTATCACCGTGGCACATAAATGGTGTAGAAGATGCCTGTTCCTGCAGAATACGTGCGATCCCTGCACGCCTACGAACTCCGGATCCTGCTCGCCCTCGAACGCCTCATGCGCCGCTACCAGTGGGTGCCGCTCGAGGTGCTCAGGCCGGCCACAGGGTTCTCCGAGTCCGAGCTCGCCTACCGGCTGGGCAGGCTGATGGCCATGGGCATGGTCAGGTACGAGAAGGTCCCCTACGAGGGCTACGCTCTCGTCTTTGACGGCTACGACACCCTGGCCCTCCACACGCTCACCCGCCGCGGGACCATCCAGGCGCTCGGCAGCCTTATCGGCGTCGGGAAAGAGTCGGAAGTCTACGAAGCGATGGGGCTCGGGGTCGTGGTGCTGAAGTTTCATCGGGTCGGGCAGCGGTCGTTCCAGTCCGCCCGCCTGAAGCGCGGCTACATGCCGGAGGCCGGGCACTGCCCCTGGCTGTTCGCCTCGAGCAACTCGGCAAAGATGGAGTACGACGCTTTAAAGACTCTCCACCCCGCAGTCTCGGTGCCGCTCCCCATCGACCAGAACCGGCACGTCGTTGCGATGTCGTTCGTTCCCGGGGTCAATCTCTCGCGGGCGGCCCTTGCGGAGCCGGAGATCATCTTAGACGAGATCCTCGATAACGTCCACGAGGCCTACCGTCTCGGCATCATCCACGGCGACTTGAGCGAGTTCAATGTCATGGTCGACGAGAGGCAGTGCTGGCTGATCGACTGGCCGCAGTGGGTGGAGACCGCCCACCCGAACGCCGGCGAGATCCTGGCACGGGACATCGAGAACATCCTCCAGTACTTCAAACGGAAATACGGCCTCGAATACGCCTTCGACGAAGCACTGGCACGGGTGGTGGAGTGAGGGTCTTCGGGATCGACATCATCAAAGGCTCGGTCCGTTCCCGCACCCGGCGGCCCGTCTACGCCCTCGCCCGGGTGGAGGACGGCGAAGTCGCGGGCGTCGAGGAGGTCACCGGTTTCCGGCTCCAGCGCATCCTCGCGAGCGAAGAGCCCGACATCCTCGCGGTGGACAGCCTCCAGGAGATCGCCGCCGACCAGCACGAACTCCACGCCTTCCTGCAGGCGCTCCCGCCCTCGACGAAACTCGTCCAGGTGACCGGCGGCGAGAAGAAGGAGAGCCTCGGGAAGGTAGCCGCCCGCTACAACATCAGTTTCAACAAGTTCGATCCCTACGCCGAGGCCCGGACCACCGCCCAGGTGGCCTCCCTCGGGGCGGGTGTCGAGGTGATCGCGTTTGAGAACACCACCGACATCGTGGTGAGCAGGCACCGGTCGCCCGGGCGGGGCGGGTGGAGCCAGAACCGGTATGCGAGGAAGATCCACGGTGGCGTGATGCAGAAGGGCCGGGAGATCGAGGCCCGGCTCAGGGGCGCCGGCCTTGACTACGAGAAGAAGGAGACGAAGGCCTTCGGCGGGTTCTCACGGGTTCTTTTCCGGGTCGTCGCACCCCGGGACAGAGTGCCGGTTCACTCCTCCCGGGGCGCCGACGTCCAGGTCCGGGTGGCCGGGAGAGAACTCGACCGGATTCGGTTCGAACCTCTTTCCAGCCGCCCTCGCTACCTGATCGTCGGGCTCGACCCGGGGACGACGACCGGCATCGCCGCCGTTGACCTCGACGGCAACCTGGTCCTCCTCACAAGCTCCCGCCAGATGACGATGTCCGACATCGTCGAGGAACTCTACGGCGCCGGAAAACCGCTCATCATCGCCTCGGATGTCCAGCAGATGCCCTACTCGGTCGAGAAGATACGCCGGGCGTTCAACGCCATCCCCTACACCCCGAAGCAGTCGCTCCCGGTGGAGGCGAAGTACGACCTGACCGCCCGGTTCTCGTACACGAACGACCACGAGCGCGACGCCCTCTCGGCGGCACTGGACGCCTACCGGAGCCTCCAGAACAAGTTCCGGAATATCGCAAAACGGGTGCGGCCGGGAGTCGACCTCGACGAGGTGCGGGCGCGGGTGCTCCGGGGTCAGTCGCTCGATGCGGTCCTCGCGGACCTGCAGGGAGCCCCGGCAGCCCCGAAGGAGGCCGAACCGGCGGCAGCGGTCCCGGAGCGGCCGGTCGAGGACGAGCGGGTGATGGCGCTCGACGGTATGGTGAAGCGGCTCAGGAGTTATGTCCAGGAACTGCAGGAAGACCTCCGGGAACGCGACCGGGAGGTGGAGCGGCTGCGGCAGGACCTGCGGCGGGCACGCTCCGCGACCGAGCGGAAAGTCCGGCGGGATGCGGAACTCGCGACGAAAGACGCGACCATCGAGGGCCTGCGCGAGCAGCTCCGCGGCGAGCGGCGGCGGTCTCGGCGGCTGAAGAAACGCCTTGAACGGATGCAGGCCGTCGCAAAGATCGAAGTCTCCGAGGACTACACCCCGCTCAAGGTGCTCGACTCCCTCACCCGGGATGGAGTCCGGGCCCTCCAGGAGGGGGTCGGCATCTCCGCGGGTGATATACTCTACGTTCCCCGGGCTCACGGCTGGGGGCGGGGCGTGGTGAAGGACCTTGCGGGGACGGGGGTGCGGGCGCTGGTCGTCGGCGGGGAGCCTCCCGACCCGCACCTTGTCCGGGTCGCCCGGGAAGCCGGTCTCCCCCTGCTCCCGGCCGGCGCCGTCGGACCGGATATCCGGGGCAGGACCGGTGCGGCAAAGACCGGGGCTGTCGAGGAGGCGCTCGGGGAGTGGGAGGAGGAGCAGAAGGAGTACCGGCGGGAGCAGGAGGCCGAGCGGGTCGAGTACCTCTTCAAGGAGTACCGGAGCGAGCGGGAGAAGGAGGTGCGCCGCGGTGGATGAGCGGAGCCTGCACCGGCTGATCGGGACGATCATCGACCCGGAGCGCCTTCGAGACGACTGCGCCGTCATCCCCTGCGGGGATCTCCTGATGGTCGCGAGCACCGATATGCTCCACGAGACCACCGACTTTCCGGCCGGGATGACCGACTGGCAGGTCGGCTGGATGGCGGTGGCGGTCACGCTCTCGGACGTCGCGAGCATGGGCGCGGCGCCGGGGCAGGTGCTCCTCGCGGTCGGCCTCGACCGGCCGGAACGCCTCCCGGGGATCATGGTGGGCGCACGTGACTGCTGCACTGTGTTCGGCGCTGAACTCGTGGGCGGAGATCTCGACGCCCACCGGGAACTGACGCTCGTAAGCACGGGGCTTGGGACCGTCACCCCGGAGCACCTGGTCAGGCGGCGGGGAGCACGGCCGGGGGACGTCATTGCGGTCACCGGGCCGCTCGGGGAGGCACAGGCTGCTCTCGCCGGCTACGAGCGGCACATGAGGGAACTCCTCGAACCGCAGCCACGGGTGGCCGAGGGCGAGAGCCTCGGCCGTGCCGGGGTCTCGGCGATGATGGATATCTCCGACGGCCTCGCCCTCTCGCTCTATGACCTGTTGGCGGTGAACGACTGCGGGTTTGCCGTCGACACCTCCCGTCTCCCGCTCCCGGCCGGCGTCCCGGAGAGGGAGGCCCGGGAACTCGCGCTCTACGGCGGGGGAGACTTTGAACTCCTCTTCTGCGCCCCGCCCGGCATCCTCCCGGTCCCGGGGGTCAAGGCGTATGTCATCGGCGAGGTCATTGCGGAGCGGGTGGTGCTCGCGGATGGAAAACCGCTCGAACGCCGGGGATACCTGCACGCGTGGAGTGGTTAAGAGGCGGCCTTTGCCCCCATCCGCCGCCACTCCATGAAGATATACGCAAGGCCGAACACCGCAAAGACGAATATCACCGCCTCGGTTACGAGAATCCCCTGCGTCTGGGCGAGGTAGACCGCGGCGGCATCGACGGCGGCGTGCCAGAGGACGGCGAGGGCGAGGAGCGCCTTTCTATTATAGACGACGGCCGCGAGGACCATCAGCGACCAGGCGATATGCAGGGTGATCGTCATCATCCGCTCGGCGAGACCGGGCAGGATATCGAGCGGCGTGAGAGCCCGGAGGGCCTCGACCTGTGCCTGGACTGCGGGGTCGTCGGGCAGGGGGATCACCCCCGCGTCACCGGTGAGGACGATGTAGGAGACCATGCCCGAGAGGACGAGGAACGCGACGAATATGCTCTCGACGCCGCCCCACCCGGCCCCGAACTGGAGGCCGTTCTCGCGGGTGAGAGGGATGCCCCGCCGCCGGAAGTAATAGCGGTAGACGATGTAGCGGCCCACCTCCTCGAAGAGCCCGGCCATGAGGCCGAGGTAGACGGCGAGGCCGGCAAGGGCTGTTGTTGTCCCGGACGGCAGGAGAGCGAGGTAGAGTGGGGCCTGTGTTACGAGGACGAGCGGGGTGTGGACGACCTGCACGGCGATGAAGAAGAGGGCGCCGAGGAGAAAAACCCGCCACGGGGCGCCGAACCTCCTGACAATCCAGTAGCCGAGCGCGAGCGGGACGACGATCTCGAGCAGGACGACGACGGCGAACGTGACGACGACCGAGAGGGCCATACGAGGAGAGTGAGTATGACCAACTACTTAATCGTTGCCGGACCACAGGTAAGCAGGATGTCCCGATCGTCATGAATACAGAGCACCCGGAGGGCAGGGGCGCTTTTGGGGGGCGAGACCGGTTCTCGAACAACTTCGACTTCCTGCGGTTCGTTGCGGCGGCGGCGATCGTCGTCACGCACGCCTACGCGCTCAGGCTCGGTTACGTCGGGATAGGACTGCAGGATCCGTTTGTGCTCATGGGGCAGACGGGGCTTGCCGTCCTCCTCGTCACCAGCGGCTACCTGATCGCGGCAAGCTGGGAGTCGACCGCATCGCCGCTCCGCTTCGCCTGGAAACGGTTTCTCCGTGTCGTCCCGGCATTCGTCCTCGCGATCTTCGTTACGCTCTTCGTCATCGGCCCGTTGATGACGTCCCTCCCCCCGGCAGAGTACTTCGGTGCCCTCTTCTCCCCGGCAGGGCTCGCCACCATACCGTTTTTTGAGAACGGGTCCGCGATAGGCCTCTTCCAGGAGAACCCGTGGACCTACGTCAACGGCTCGCTCTGGACGATACCCGTCGAGGTCGCCCTCTACGGCGTCGTCGCGCTTCTCGGGATTGCCGGGCTCCTGCGACGGTGGGGCGCCATCCTTACCCTCGCAGGCATAAACGTCCTCCTCTGGATGGTCTGGTTCGACGACCCCCGGATGGCGAAGATCCGGTTCACCCTCTACTTCTTCATCGGGGCCTCTCTCTACCTTCACCGGGAGCGCATCCCCTACCGGCCGGTCGTCGCCGGGGCGCTGCTCCTGCTGCTCGGGTTCTCGACCCTGACACCCTACCCGGCCGTCGCCGGGCTGGTCTGCATCCCCTACCTCGTCCTCTACGCCGCGCACCTCCCGGTCCCGTACCTGAACAACTTCGGCAGATCGGGGGACTTCTCCTACGGCATCTACATCTACCACTACCCGGTCCAGCAGGTATTGATCCAGGTCACGGGGAACGCGCTCCTCCTCCCGGCGCTCTGCGGCCTCTCGTTCCTGGTGACGCTTCCGCTGGCGTTCCTCTCCTGGCACGTCGTCGAACGGCGGGCGCTGGCAGCAAAGAGGATATCGCCAGCGGAGATCGTCCGGGCGTACCGGGTGCGTGCGGAGGCCCTCCTTCCCGCTGGCGGCACAAGGAGGGACGCCGCCCGCCGGTGACGCCGGCGGCATCTATTATCCCGGATAGGAGCGTAGAGAGTATCGATACAGAGGATATAGGAGTATGGCGTATCATTTTGCCTCCCGCATGGAAAAGACACCCCGATCCTTCATCCGCGAGATCCTCAAGACGACCGAACGGTCCGAAGTCATCTCGTTCGCAGGGGGGCTCCCGAACCCCTCGCTCTTCGCTGTAGAGGCACTGGCGACGGCTGCGCAGGATGTCATGGCGGATGCGGGGAGAGCAGCCCTGCAGTACAGCACGACCGAGGGCTACCTGCCGCTGCGAGAGTTCATCGCCGAACGCTACCGGCAGCGCCTCGGGCTCTCAGTCAACCCCGATGAGATCCTGATCACGAACGGCTCCCAGCAGTGCCTCGATCTCATCGGAAAGATCTTCCTGAATCCGGGCGATCCGATCCTCATCGAACGGCCGGGCTACCTCGGGGCGATCCAGGCGTTCTCTCTCTATGAACCCGCGTTCCGTCCCGTGCCGCTGCTCGACGACGGCCCGGACATCGGATACCTGAAAGCGATGCAGGAGGAGGCGCCGGCCAGGCTCTTCTACGGTGTCCCGAACGCGCAGAACCCGTCCGGGATCACCTACTCAGAGGAGAAGCGGCGTGCCGTCGCCGCCGCGCTCGCCGGTACCGGGACGATCTTCGTCGAAGACGACGCCTACGGGGAACTCAGGTTCGACGGGAGGCGCCTTCCTCCCATCAGGCGGTACCTCGACGATGCGACGATCATAACCGGTTCGTTCTCAAAGATCGTCACGCCCGGCCTGCGGATCGGCTGGGTCGCCGCGCCCGGCGAGATCCTGGAGCAGATTACCGTGGCGAAACAGGCCTCCGATCTGCACTCGAACACCCTTGCCCAGCGGATCATCGCCCGTTACCTCGAAACGAACGATATCGACGCCCATATCGAGCGGATCACCCGGGTGTACCGGGCGCACCGCGACCTGATGATCGCCGCAATCGAGGAGGAGTTCCCGGAGGGCGTCCGCTACACCCGGCCGGACGGCGGGATGTTCCTCTGGGTCACCCTCCCGGAGGGGTGCTCGACCATGCGGCTCCTGGAGATCGCCCTCCAGGAGAACGTCGCGTTCGTGCCGGGCAGGGCATTCTACGTCGATGGGGGCGGGGATACAGCGATGCGCCTGAACTTCTCGAATGCGAGCGAAGAAGGGATCGTCGAGGGGATCCGGCGTCTCGGGACAGCGATCAGCACGTTCGTCAGGTGAGCCGCCCGGCTCAGAGCATCTCTTCCAGGATCTCCGCCGCGTCCCGGACGTACCGGGGACAGAGGGTCCGGGCGAGGCCCTGCTCGCGGGCCCGGGCGAGCCCCTCGTCGGTGGAGAGGTCGCAGCCGAGGAGCCCGGTGCAGGAGACGGCGCCGTTTCTCCCGACAAACCGGGCAATGAACTCCTGCGTGAGGGCATAGGTCCGGTCCTTCGCCTCTTTCTCATCCGGGCCGGTGCTCCCGAAGATAAGCCCGATCACGAGGACCGCGCCCGAAACCGCACCGCAGGCGCCCCCGGTATGCCCCATCCCGCCGCCGAACCCGGTGGCCGCCCGGAGGACGACCTCCTCGGGCACCCCGGCGTCGCGGGCGAAGACCGAACTGACCGCCTGTGCGCAGTTGTAGCCCGCCATGAAGCGTGCGGCCGCCTCTTCCGATCTCTTCTCCATACGAGGCAATCTGCAACGCGAGCCTTCAACGTTTGCCCGCAGAGGGGTTTTGCCGTTTTCCGGATCGAAGGGGCTGCGCCATCTCTCAAACGAAGGGGCTGCGCCATCTCTCAAACGAAGGGGCTGCGCCCCTTTCGAAACCCCCGGGCGACCTCCGGTCGCCTATGGACACAGGAAACTCAGTGGAAAGGTAGGTCAAAAGTTCAGAGGAAAACCAGGAAAATGGACTCGGCGGGATTTGAACCCGCGGCCTTTCCTTTTGCGGACCGAAGGGGCTGCGCCCCTTTCGAAACCCCCGGGCGACCTTCGGTCGCCTATGGATACAGGAAACTCAGTGGAAAAGTATGTTAAAACTTCAACGGAAAACCAGGAAAATGGACTCGGCGGGATTTGAACCCGCGGCCTTTCCTTTTGCGGACCGAAGGGCTGCGCCCCTTTCGAAACCCCCGGGCGACCTTCGGTCGCCTATGGATACAGGAAACTCAGTGGAAAAGTATGTTAAAACTTCAACGGAAAACCAGGAAAATGGACTCGGCGGGATTTGAACCCGCGGCCTTTTCGTTGCGAACGAAACGATCTACCCCTGATCACGCCGAAATTGGAATTGGAGGCCAAACCGTGGAGGAAAGTTTTACTCTTGCGGAAGTCATCAAAAAGCACGTAAAACCCAAAAAGAAGGAGTTTCTACAGTATTTAACCGGGGACGGCCGTTTTGAGCGCGGGATAACCAGATCTAGAGCAGTGAACTACTACAACAAACTGATAGAGTTAGCTGAATTACCGGAGATTACAGAGCCACAGGCATTGATCCCGCTCAATTTAATCGAGAATCAGGTATTAGATCTCAAAACAATGCTTGACTATCTCGGGACGTATACCAAAATCAGGAGCATAGCCGGGTATTCTTTCGAGGAATGGAGGGCGTTTCTGATACAGCCAAAACGAGAGGCCCCCGAGAAAGTCCCGCCGGTGACCACCGAGCAGGTTACGGCCGCATATGTGGCCACTCCAGACAACCTTAAGTTAAGTTTGATAAACCCACATTCCACGCTGCAAGCCCCATCAATATACCAAATGCTCCTGTTCCAATCCCTGCATGAATTGCGTCTTGCTTTATCTTGATCTCATCACCCATGATGCCTATTTATAGCCACTCCCGTAACAATTTAGAGGCATACTTTGAACTCAAGAATTTCACCACCCATTTCTCCCAATAACTTCTCTTCGCCACTAACTTCTTAAACGCCTCTGTGATCGTGGCCATCAGGTGCTCACGGCCGGCGATGAATGTCGCTGCCACCTCTCGTTTGATCGTTCGCCATACCTGCTCAATGGGGTTGAGATCGGGAGAGTATGGGGGAAGATATGCGAAGCGGATACCGTTTTCAGCAGCGTATTCCCTGACGAGCATCGCGTGGTGCGAACTGAAATTGTCCAGCACGATAACCAGGCGTTTGTTTGGATTTGCCCGCCTGAATTCCTTGAGCACCTCCCGGATATCCTCTTGTTTGGAGCGTTCCCGGAAGGTGACAATGGAGTTACCATTGACGGCAAAAATGCCAAAGGTGTTGGCCCGGATCTTCTCGGTGTTCTTCACCAATGGGGTGCGCCTAAACGACCACATCCGCTGAGTATTGGCCGTGGTTTGGGGAGAGCACTCATCCAGGAACCCAAGCACCGTATGCTTGCTCATCCGCGGAAGTTTTTTTTTGAACTGTGCCTCTGCATCCCCCGGTCTGCGGTAATCCCGCGGGTAGGGTTTGCCAAAATGCATGCCAAATGACTTCAGGATCCGCCGGACCTGATCCAGACTGTAGGTGACACCGAATTGCGACTGAATCAGCTGCTGCGCCTCGACGGTCGTCCAATGATCGTTCTCGCGCAACCGCTCGAGCAGTGCGGCTTTCTGGTCGACAGTGAGTTTGGCGGGGCGACCACCGGCATACCGCGGAACCAGTCCCTCCAACCCATCAGCATTCCAGCGTTCTTGCCAGTTGTAGCCCGTTTGACCGGAAACCCCGATAGATTCTGCCGCTTTGACGACACTCATGCCCGTATACCGCAACTGAATAAACACCAGGCGCGGGACCACTTCCGGCAAGCCTTGGTGATGCTTGATCCGTTTCTTCAAAGTGGACATGGAAACGTGTCGGACAATCGCGATCTGTTCACGGCCAGTCATGCAGGCAGGGGGGGTTCAAGGTTCAAGAGGGTATCGCCAGGAACTATAAACCCCTAACCGTGCGACAGGCAAAAGGTTATCCTCCTGAAAAATAAAGAGAGTTTGTTGGGGTGTTGACTCCCGTTCACCGTGTGCCCGACACGATGATTGCACCGACAACGATACCGACCGCAATCCCAAGCCAAAGGTTCACAGCCGGGTTGTTGAAGGCGCTTGGTGGAAGGATGATGTTCATCTCCATCTGTCTCTTCACCTCCTTTTACAGTGAGTGATACAAGGACCTGGTGGCCCTTTGCATCCTCCGCCAAGTTGCTTCATGTAGATCATCCTCCAGACGGCTGCATCATAGCCGCTGCAAAGGCCAGGAGGAATGCCCCCGCACCTATGATTGCGATGATGAGCAGAAGGGTCCTGAGATCCTCATCGCTCATCGAGTTCAAAGCACTGACGTATTTCCCCACAGTGTTCTTATTCAGGCCAAGGTTCTCCGCAATTTCTGCGTTGTTACGGCCCTTGTTTCGTTCGACCATGATGTTTCGGAGGATAGTAGGATCTAACCGATGCTTCAGCGCGATCTCCTCGAATCGCTCGTTTGCACGGCTCTCATCGATATCAAAGGTCATAGATCTCTCCTTGAGCATGGGGTCTCTGAGTATTTATATATTCCTAGGGACGATCATAATTCATACGTCAGTCGAGCGGACATTTTCCTATCATATGGTTCAAGACCTACAAAGCGTGAAAGTGATCCTCGCCCAAAACTATATCTTTCCAGATACAGACATCATCATGCATGCCGACGAAGACGGTAGTCGAGCGGGAGAAGGCAACCCCAAAGACTAAAAGAACCCTTACCCAGGCTGAAATCCAAGCCAGTATCGATAGACTGGATGCAGACATGGAGAGAGCGGGGAAAGGTCGGAAATATACCCTGGCCGAGGTAGAAAAGAGGCTGGGGTTATAAATCGATGTGCGGGTACTTCTTGTGCGCCGCCTCGAAGCCCATAACCTCACGGATTTCCACAAATGTTTTTTGCTCTGTTCTCACCACCTTATAAAACACGGTGAATTTCCTCTGAACATGTAACCGGTGAGTGTTCTCCTTCCCTTTCAGTTTCTTCTTATTGCATTGTTTGATCGAAGTGAACAGGTGTTCACCTAGACAGAATTTTATTTTATCGATGATTTTTTTGACATACTCGTTATCTCCACGCTTGATTGCCTGAAGATGTTTCTCTGCCGTCTCTGTGATTATGATCTCGTATTTCGTCATGCGCCTCCCTCAGACCTCGACGCCCCGCGCACGCAGCGCGGCAATCACGCCCAGTTCTGCAGCCTCTGACATGGGGATGCTCGCTTCCTTCGCGAGGAGGTAGACGTTCTCACGGATGTAGACGGAAGTCTGCTGAAAGACCTCTCCCTTTGCATTGATTCGCTTCATAGCCAATACGTGGCAAGTATATCCACTTAAAAAGCAGGTGTCAAACAAACCGCCCGTCTTTATGGCACCCTCTCTTTATGTGCCGCCTGCACGGAGGATTAGGTATACCTGTCTGTCAGGACGGATATGTATCTGTCCGGACAGTAGAAAGGAGAAGAGAATTATGGCACGCCAGAAGAAAGAGAAGCAATATGAGCGTAAACGGAGAAAGTATACGTTTACACTATCCGATCAGGCACATGAATTTCTGAAGAACAACGTTACGAATGCGTCTCGATTCGTTGAACGTCTGATAGAAGAGGCGGAAAAGGGAATTAGGGGCGCATACGTGACCGTATCGCCAATCGGAGTGGACTCGGCGGGATTTGAACCCGCGGCCTTTTCGTTGCGAACGAAACGATCTACCCCTGATCTACGAGCCCAAAGGTGTGAGGGGATATGAGATCAGAGTATGATCTCGATATCTAATTTTTCTGCCAGTTCCTTATATCTGTTCCTGATCGTGACCTCGGTCACGCCCGCAACTTCGGCGACTTCACGCTGGGTGCGCCGCTCGCCGCCGAGGATGGACGAGATGTAAATGGCCGCCGCAGCGACGCCCGTTGGGCCTCTACCGCTCGTAAGTTCGCGCTCTCCGGCCTGCCGGAGGATCTCGACCGCCCGGCTCTGGACCTCGCCCTTCAGGTTCAGGCCCGAGCAGAAGCGCGGAACGTAGTCGATCGGGGACGTCGGCAGGAGCTTTAACCCGAGCTCGCGCGAGATGAACCGGTAGGTGCGCCCGATCTCCTTCCTCGACACCCGGGAGACCTCTGCAATCTCATCGAGCGTCCGGGGCACGCTGCACTGCCGGCACGCCGCATACAGCGCCGCCGCGGCAACACCCTCGATACTCCGGCCGCGGATCAGGTTCTTGTCCACCGCATCGCGGTAGACGACCGCGGCGGTCTCGCGCACGTTCCGGGGCAGGCCGAGCGCAGACGCCATCCGGTCCAGCTCCGAGAGCGCGAACGCAAGGTTCCGCTCAGTCGCGTTCGAGACCCGGATACGCCGCTGCCACTTCCGGAGACGGTAGAGCTGGGCGCGGTTCTTGCTCGAGATCGCACGACCGTAGGAGTCACGGTTCCTCCAGTCGATCATCGTCGAGAGACCCTTGTCGTGAATCGTGAACGTCATCGGTGCGCCGACACGGGAGCGCTTCATGCGCTGGTCGTGGTCGAAGGCACGCCACTCGGGACCGCGGTCGATGAACTCTTCGTCAAGGACAAGCCCGCAGCTCTGGCATACGAGTTCAGCGCGCTCGTAGTCGTGGACGAGCTGGCGGCTGCCGCACTCGGGACAGACGGACTGGACACTCTCCTCGGTACGCTTCTTCTCGGTCTCTTTAACCTTCTGCTCCCCTCTCTTCTTCAGGGCCTCACGCTGCAACTGCAGCTGTTTCAATTTTTCAACTTCTGCCATCGATTATACACCTATTTTGCAAAGATCTTCTCGCCAACCTGCACGGAGCAGCCATTGTAGCAGAGGACTACGGCATAGGGAGATGATATATTCCCAAAGATGTCGACAACCTTCCCTATGGGTTTCAACCGGCGATCCAGAGCCTCACCGTAGAGGCGGGGCAACTGTGCGGCATCGCATCGCAAGATTAACAAGCGATTACCGCAAACACTTACAGAACGTCCGATTAACCGCAAACTGCAACCTCTAGGGGATACTATAGCTGGATGTATTTAGTAACGTATATATATTGATCGTGAGATTATAAAAACGTTTCGCTAAAATATAAATACTTCATCTTACTTCTGCAGAAGTCGTTTAATAGAGAGAGAGAGTACTTCCCGGGATTCCGCCTCCGTCAGCCCGGCACCGAGTGCAACCGTCTGCCGCGCCTCCTTTGACATCAGATCGGACGGCGCATGCGTATCAGAATCGACCGTGAGAAGACAGCCGGTCGCCCGGGCCACCCCCACCACGTGGCCATTGGTCCGGTTGTGCCCCGCCCGGGAGGTGATCTCGAGCGCGACCCCGTGCTCCGCGGCCGCGCGGGCATCCTCGACCGTTATCAGCCCGGGGTGGCCGAGCACGTCGACGTACTCGCAGGTGCAGGCGGCGCGGTTGGTCCCCGGAGCGACCGGTTCCATCACCGTCTCACCGTGGACCACGACGATATCGGCACCGCGCTGTTTCGCCTCGCGCGCGAGTGCCGGGATCAGGGACGGCGGGACATGGGTGAGTTCCACCCCGACGAGCAGGTTCACGCCGTACCGCCGCGCCGAATCCCGGACCATGCTCCCCGCCTCCACCAGGTGCGCGAGGTTCGAGGCATCCGCGTGGTCGGTGATGGCGAGGGTCTCGTAGCCGAGTACGGCGGCCCGCCGGACCAGCTCCGTCGGGAGGAGTTCGCCATCGGAGAGGAGGGTGTGGGTGTGCAGGTCGTACATCCTGGTCACTTCCGGCCGGCAAGATCGCGGGCGACCTTCCGGATCAGGTCTTCCTTGCTCCCTTCCCACTCCGCCACAACCCTGCCTTCACGCTCCGCCCACCGGGCGGGGTGGTGGTGTGCCTCCACCCGGTGCGGGACCTTCATCCTTCGCAGGGCGGCCTCGATAGCGGAGAGTTCCGGTGACTTCACGCCAAGGTTCTTCGGGACACGGCGCCCCTCCCGCCGCTGCAGCGTGACGTCGAAGTAACAGGGGTACAGGATGCGCTCAACGCTCATTGCCGTAGGGTATGGGTGTTAACCTATAAACAGATCATGATCACAGTACATACCATGCACCATATCGACGTCCATGTGGAGAAGGACATCTACGACGTCAACAACCGCATCGCAGATGCCAACGCCGAACACCTCAGGGATCACGGTATCCGGGCGTTCGACCTCCTCGGTGCGATCGGGTCGGGGAAGACCGCCACGATCGAGCGGCTCGTCCCGCTTCTTGAGGAGCGGGGGCTCCGCGCCGGCGCCATCGCGGGAGACGTCTACGGCGACGACGACTTCAAGCGGATCGTCGCCCTCGGGATCCCGGCCTACAACGCGAACACCGGGAAGGAATGCCACCTCGACGCCCACCTGGTGGAGCATGCCATCGAACACCTGCCGCTTGACGATATCGACGTCCTCTTCATCGAGAACGTCGGCAACATGATCTGCCCGACGGACTTCCGACTGGGTGCCGAAAAAAGGATCGTCATCGTCAGCTCCACAGAAGGGGACGATGTGGTGAACAAGCACCCGATGATGTTTCGCGGCAGTACCATCGGCGTCATCAACAAAGTCGACCTCGCCGGGTTCGTCGGCGCCAACCTCGACCGGATGGAGCAGGATATGCGCCGCTACAACCCGGAGATGCAGGTCTTCCGGACGAACATGAAGACCGGGGAAGGTATCCGGGAACTGCTGGACGCGATCCTCGCCTGATCAGCACAGTTAAATATTCCCGCCCCGAATAGTTATAGCACTTTAACGAGAGATTGCTTTCCCACGACGGGTATCGCGTCCTCAACAGAGTATTTCGGTGGTCACATGCAGTGGCAAGGAAGATCAGTACGGAAGCCGTCGGGTGGGCGCTACCACGCCTCCCAGGGCAAGAAGAGAGCGGAGATCGGAAGAGCTCCGGCAGAGACGCACATCGGTGAAGAGCGCAAGAAGGTTGTCCGGACCTACGGGGGCAACCAGAAGGTCCGGGCCCTCAGGCTGGACTATGCGACGGTCGCGAACCCGGCGACCGGCGAGACCCGGAAGGCGAAGATCGAGGCGGTCGAGGCAAACAGCGCCAACCCGAACTACGTCCGGCGGAGCCTCCTGACCAAAGGCGCCGTCATCAGGACGGACGCAGGACGCGCGCGGATCGTCAGCAGACCCGGTCAGGACGGCGTCGTCAACGCTGTCCTGATCGCATAAGATATCTTTTTTACGGACTCAGGTAATACCGGCCTTCCGCCTGCCTGACGACCCATTCCACAACGCCGGACGGGACAGTCTTGACATAGCCGGGGAAGTCCTCCGCCGCCAGGTTCCGGGAACGGGAAAGTGTTTGGGCAGACGACAAACCAGACACCGTACCTCGCGAGCAGGTCCATGAAGGTGGCGTCCGGGCCGCCGGCACGGAGCCCCTCCACCCTGCCGGCGTAAGCCACCACCTCGACCCCGACCGACCCCGCCCCAGGGCCGGCGATCAGGTTTTTACATTCCTCAGGGCCAGGGTCGCCCTGTCGCGCTCGCTCACCCGGATGACGACCCGCGAGGACGGCGTCATACCGCCACCACGCTCCCGCGGAGATCGGCGCTCACGGGTCCTCTCGCCAGGTAACGCTCGAGCGCCGCGATCGCCCGGATATCGAGATCCTCCCGGTTCTCCCCGTAACTCGCCGGCACGCCCTGAGCGGTGACGAACGCGGTCCGGTAGACGGTATCCGGATCAAGCCTCTTTCCCCCCGCGAAGAACTCCTGGATACGGAGTCCGGGCGCGTTCTCGAGTTTGCAGTAGAGGTTGATTCCCGCACAGCGCTTCACATAGCCGCCCATCTGATCGTAGGGGTCCCGCGCGAAGGTCCGTTCCAGGTTCTCCTCCATCATTGCCCGCAGCTCCCGGCCTGTGATCTCGACCGTCGAGACAGGGGGGTTCACCGGGATGATGTTCCAGAGGTCGTTTACCGTGATTGGACCCGGCGGCACCGGGGCGCCGTAGCGCCAGCCGTTCGAGAACGCCATATCCGCGCCGGTGAGGTCGAGGAGTGCCTGGAGGAGGAGGTTATCCATCGTGGCCTCGAGGACCGTGTTCCGGTTGAGGGCGGTCCGGGTCTCGCCGACGACCCGGGAGAGGCGCTCGCGGTGCGGGTCCATTATCTTCCTGACCAGCTCTTCAACCCCGGGATCGGGCCGGATCTCCTCACCGACGACGATGAGGTCGTGGTCGAACTTCGTCACCCGCCGGTTCTCGACCGTAAGGTCAAGCCGCCCGAGGAAGGAGCCGTGGCAACCGGACTGTATGATGATGGTGTCGTTGACGATAGCCGGTTCAAAGAGGCGGTTGTGGGTGTGCCCTGAGAGGAGGACATCGATCCCGTCCACCTCCCGGGCGAGCTTCACCTCCTGGGGAAAGCCGAGGTGCGATATCACCACGACCAGGTCCACCCCCTCGTCGTCCCGGAGCCGGGCGATGTAGCCGGGGAGTTCGGCGTTTCCGAGGGTGAAGTGGACGCCCTCCGAGAAGGACGGCGGCATCACCTTGTCAACGATTGTAGCGGCGATCCCGATGACGCCCACCTCGAGGCCGTCGGTCTCGCAGACGGTATAGGGAGGAAAGACAAGGTCGCCCGTCGCGTCGTCGTAGCAGTTGACGGCGAGTACCGGGTAGTCAAGAGCGCGGGCGACTTTCTGGAACTGCTCCGGCCCGTAGGCAAACTCCCAGTGCGCGGTCATGGCGTCGAACCCGAGAGCGTTGAGGACCGGGACGAGCGCCTCGCCCTTCGATTGGACGGCAGGGTACGTGCCGTGGATGGTGTCGCCGCAGTCAAACGCGAGCACCCGCCCTCGTTGCGCGTCCCGCGCGTCCCCGATAAGCGCTGCTATCCTGGCATACCCCCCGGCCATTCGGTACTCGGCCCGATCAGCGGCCCAGAAGAGTTCCGGGTGCAGTTCCAGGTACCCGTGCGAGTCGTTCATCTGCAGAAGCGTAAGGTGATCCGTCATACGGGTGCAGGGAGGGGCCGGGTGCGCCAAAAACTTTTGCGCCTCCGGTGGGATCAGATCCTTTTTACGTTCTGCGGACGTCAGTCTTAGTGATGCGCAGGATATACCATCGTTTCCCCCAGTCCATCGACCTCGATTTTGAACTTGCCCGGCCGTTTGGGGATGTCCTCACCTGTATAGCCCGGATGCACGACACCCACACGACAGCGAAGGGGGCGGACGGCCTCATCAAGGAGCGGATCCGCGTCCAGGTCGCGGACGGGCGGACAAAGTTCCTGGACCTCGACGACCTGCTGCCGATCTCCGAGATGGTCACCGAGGCTGCAGACTTTCGTGTCGGCCTGCAGAGGACGCTCCTCACCCCCGAGAAGAGGCTGCCGGTCGCGGAGAACGTCTTCTATCTCAGGATCGTCGATAAGGGGCCGGTGACGGAGTGCTACATCGCAAAGGAGGGGCGCCTGGGCGACCTGGATGCGATGGACCTGCGAAGAATCCTTAAGGGTGCCTGCGAGTGAGCGTCAGGATTGCGGTTGCCGCACCGTTCAAACATATGCGCAAGGAGCGGTTGCAGAGGAGCGAGTTCGTCTTCTACATCGCCATCGACCGGAAGTGGATGAACAAGGAGCAGGCGAACCAGCTCCTGGAGCGGGCGAAGTCGGAGGGGCTTGTCGAGATGGAGGGCGGCGCCATCCGGCCGCTCTTTGACGTCGCGGAGGTCTCGATACCGCTCGGTTTCAAACCCACCTCCGATATCCTCGTCACGGAGAACCCCTCGGAGGACCTCATCGGGCGCATCGCCGCCGCGACCGGGAGACCGGCACAGGAGATCGTTGCCGAGCTCCACCGGGTCGTCGCCGACCACTTTGACGGCAACCTCCGGGTGGAGGCGGCGGCGGTCATCCTCGCGAGAAAATACGGGGTGGCATTCGAGGACAAACTGCCCGCCCTCGAAAGATCGGTCGTAAAGAAGCGGTAGGAGGAGCAGGAGTCTGCCCCCTCCGGCAATCTCCAGGAGAGGGGGCCAGGCACCCGGGAATGCCGGCTGCTCCGGGAGGAGGTTTCGCCCGCTCCGAAAACAAAGTTTCTCAGAAAAAGAGGGGTGCGGATTATTCGGCAGCCGCTGTGGGCTGGCCGAAATATTCGGCTAAGGGTTTTGCGCCGCTCTGCTTCACGGCGGCGTTGATCTGGACGAAATCGGCACTGATCTCGCTCCCACGCACCGACTTCCTGCGGCGCTCTCCTTCCATGACCGGGTGGAACCCGACGCCCTCGGAGAGCAGGAGCCTCCGGCGTGCCGGCCCGGGAAGGTCGCGGCGTGCCGGGATGCCGGTCTTGTCCGTGCCGCCGGTGATCCGGATCGTGTAGCCCGGAAGGCCGAGGATGCCCCCGTCGATCTCGTCGCCGATGCGCTTGCCGATGAGCGCTCCGGCGGCCGGGCCGGTTGCATCGATCTTGTATGAACGCCCGGTACCCGGGTCCGAGAGGATAATTTTGAAATCTACCATGTTGACGACTCCTTCAAAAGTATCTATACAATTTGATAATATGGTATTAAAAGCCTACCTCCGCGGGGTTGAAAGGAAACGGTAGCCGGGAGCCCCCGTCAAAGCGCGCAAGAGGGCTCACTTCCCCCAGAAGGGGTCTTCCCGGCGCCGGAGGGTGGTGAACTCCTCGAGGGTCTCACGCAGGCTCGCGCTTAACTGGTTGATCATCTCCCGCTCGATCACCTTCACGTGCCGCTCCGGCACGTCCACGTAGAGGTCGTCATCGACGTTGATCTGGCGGCCGACCGTCGGCCCCTCGATGGAGATCGCCACCTCCTTCCCCGCTTCCGCCTCCTGGACCGTCTCGTTCTTCGCCTGTATCTGCTTGATGCGGCCCACCTTCTTTCCGTTCGGGAGCGCGAGATCGACGCCGCTCTGGAGCTTCCCCCCAAGGACACGGACGCCGACCACCGCCGGGTTGCTCTGCCGGAAGACGCAGTTTGGGAGGATCCGGATCTTTGCCGGCATGATCAGTTTCTCGAACTGCTGCCGTTCGAGTTCCTGCTTCTTCTCATCCCGCCACTCGACGTAGTCGTCGAGGAGCTGGTAGATGACCCCGCCCTCGAATATGCTGACGTGGGACATCGAGGCGTCCGCCAGGGTGTCGACCGCATCCGGCAGGACCGGGGTGTTGAAGGCAATGATCGCGCTGTAGAGGGGGTCTTTGATCGTCCCCGCCTCGATGACGTCGTGGCGGGTGACCGGCCCGACAGCGGCCCGCATCACCTGGATCTGGTGCCCCTCGAGCTCCTTCGAGAGCGCTTCGAGGGCGCCGATGGTATCCGCCCGGATGATGACCCCGACGTCGGAGAGGTTCACCTGGATGTCCTGGACCTCGTGGCGGACCCGCTCGATCACCTCGTCCCGGTTCCCTCCCCGGATGGCCCGGAGGGGGGAGCCCGCGATGACCCCGTCGAGCCTCGGGGCGGCGACCTTGATCCCCGCTGCGGCGGTGACGGACTTGACCCGCTCGAACCGCTCTTCGAGGAGGATCTCGCTCATGGGGCGGGGTTTTAGGAGGGAGCGCACCTTGGTCTCGATGATCTGGTCGTTTCCTGCGACGACGATCTCGTCCCCGACCTTGAGGGTCCCGTCGTAGAGGATCACGTCAAGCGTCATCCCAAGCCCCCGCTCCTCCTTCACCTCGAGCACCGTGCCGGCTCCGGGTCCGTCGGTGCTGACCTTGAGGTTCTCGGTCATATAGCGCTGGGCGAGCCCGATCAGCACCATGAGGATGTCTGGGACACCTTCGCCGGTGAGGGCGCTCGTCGGCACGATGCAGATGTTCCGCGCAAAGTCGGAGACCCGGTCGAACCGCTCGGAGTTGAACCCGAGGTCGGCGAGTTTGCCGACAAGTTCGTAGACTTTCGTCTCGAGAGCCCCCTGGACGCGCTCGTTCTGCTGCGAGAACGTCTTTGTGAACGGCTGGCCTTCGTGGACGCGCCAGCCGTGGATGCGGTCGATCTTGTTTGCCGCGATGACGAACGGTGTCCTGTAATTTCGCAGGATCTGGAGCGCCTCGATCGTCTGCGGACGGAAACCCTCGTTGATGTCCACCACGACGATCGCCATATCAGCGAGCGCTCCCCCCCGCGCACGGAGGGTGGTGAAGGCATGGTGCCCGGGGGTGTCGATGAAGAGGAGGCCCGGGACGTTGACGCTGACCTTGCTCAGAGCGCCGCTCATCCGGGTTATCGCGTCGATGGGGACGAGCGTGGCGCCGATGTGCTGCGTGATCGCGCCCTCCTCGGTCGAGACCACGGACGAGCCCCGGATCCTGTCGAGGAGCGACGTCTTGCCGTGGTCCACGTGACCCATCACGCAGACGATGGGAGTCCTGATCGTTGATTGCTTTGCCATGGTTATCACCTTCCGGTATATGTGAGTTATGGGCGGATAATCCCCAAAAAACCTGGAATATTGACCGTTTTTCCTGAATCATGCCGTAGCCCGGATGATTCCCCTACCCCCGGGGCGTCCTCCGGCGCCCGGAACACTGGTACGTTATAGAGCATGAGGTCTATTAATGATTCTCCCGGACATGCACCTGGCCGGAGCCGGGATGGCCGGACCCGGCAACCCGGCACCTGGATGCGCGGCAGACCCGGGTCGTCGGCGATCCCGGCCCGACGTGCACCCGTGATCGCCGGGAGCGGTAGAGGGCGCGGGGGTGATGAAGAGATACCTTAATCAAATCCGACTGCCAACTAGAATGAGTACAACTGCCAGGGTGGGGTAGTCGGTTATCCTAAGGGACTGTGGATCCCTCGACCCGGGTTCGAATCTCGGCCCTGGCCTTCCGTTTTCAGGTTCAAATCTCTTCTCAAGCCATTAAATCACGACCCTGTGGTCTCCAGACATCCATTGCAAACCCCTTCGGCAGGTGAGGGTGGTTGACCGGCCCCTGCCGGGCAATCCGCGCCACCAGATCCGTATAGCCCGTACCGGCGCGCCCGGGTCCCCCGCATGGCAGCCGGCTGAAGATGCGTTCGTGTTCCTCTCCTTGCATTACCACATCCTAAAGATCCTGAGCGGGTGCGGGGCGGACGTGTGCGGAGGTGCGGCACGTCCTGCGGGCGATGTCCGGCACCAGTGCTGTGATAACAGGCCGGAGTCTCAGGTATAGAACGCGCCGGGAAGCCGGTTAACTTGTCTCAGCAGAGGGAGGCGGGAGCAGGAAGCCTCGCCCGGGAGCGCGGGTAGTTCGCCTAGATGGCCTACGCGATCCGCTTTCCTGCTGCCTCAAGCCGGGGAGTCTGGTCGTAAATCTCTTCAACCGTGAGGACAACCGCTGCCATTCCTTCTGTGCGAGCCGCGAACTCCTCACTGTGTCCCGCCCAGACTCTCTTGTCAAGCATCGCTGTTACTTCGTCATGTTCGTGGATCATCACCCTCCCCTTCACCTTATATGCTGTAAACGGTGGGGTCCATTCCCAGGCACAGAGCGAAGCAACAGGGTGCCGCGTGAGGTTCTCGTAGGTTTGCATGAAATAGAGCTCGCCCCAGATGATGGTCTCGGGATCCCTGACCATGACCGACTTGGCTGCAACATTGGGCATCCCATCAACTCCGGTGGTCGCGACGGGCACCGAATGCCAGTCTTTCAGGAGCGCAATAAGGTCATCGGGCATTATTACCATGGATCATCGCCTCAGAAAGGACCGCATCCTAACAACGTTAGGACTACCGGGCATGCTCATAGGCATTCCGGTGCAGTACTCCGCTAACGTTCTCGGGAAGCCCATCCCGGGGAACGCATCGATAGGGATGCCGAAACGCTGTGCAGGGCTCGGAGAGATGCCTATCTGAGAGGAAACTGCTGTACGACGGGCCATATGGGGAGCGCGAGACTTCGGAAAAAATTCGCCACCAGCGCTGGATATAACTACCCGACGGACCATACTGGAGGCCATGAACCGAAGAACGATCAGTATGCTGCTTCTGGCATCCCTCATCGCGCTCGGCAGTATCGCCGCCGGGTGCACCGATACGCCGGATGCGACGTCGGCGGATTCTGCTCCACCCGCCGGAGAGGAGACGCCGGACGACCCCGGCAACGTGACGGCCGGGAACACCCGGTTTGCATTCGACCTCTACCGGCAGATCGCGAGCGCCCCGGAGTCCACGGGTCAAAACCTCTTCTTCTCGCCCTACAGCATCTCCTCGGCCCTCGCGATCACCTACGAGGGCGCCCGCGGCACGACCGCCGACGAGATCCGGTCGGTGCTGCACCTCCCGGCGAACGACACCCTCCGGCGGGAGGGGTTTGCCGGGATCGATGCCGATCTTGCCCGTGGTGACGAGAACTACACCCTGCGCACCGCAAACGCCCTCTGGGCGGAGGAGAAATATCCGTTCCTCCCGGAGTACATCGACGTGGCCGAACGTTGGTACGGGGCAAACACGACGAACCTTGACTTCGCGAAGAACCCCGAAGGGTCGCGCGCGACCATCAACCGCTGGGTGGAGGGAGAGACCGAAGAGAAGATCCGCGACCTTCTGCCGCCCGGTTCGATCGACTCCATGACCCGGCTCGTGATCACGAACGCGATCTACTTCAAGGGTTCCTGGGTCATGCAGTTCGATGCGAACGAGACGCGGGAGGAGGAGTTCCGGGTTGCACCAAACGAGACCGTGCACGTCCCGATGATGCAACGGACGGATGAGGACGCGATCTACGGGTACGCAGAGACTGCGACCCTCCAGGTGCTCGAACTGCCGTATGCGCACGGAAGCGGAACAGAACTCTCGATGCTCGTCCTGCTCCCGAAAGAAGACAACCTGACGGCTGCTGAGGAAGCCCTTGATACAGAGAAGATCGCGGCCCTGTGGGATTCGCTGGTGCGCGAGCGTGTCAACGTCTTCTTCCCGAAGTTCACGCTTGAGACGGAGTACAGTCTCCCGGGGACGCTTGCAGCGATGGGGATGCCGACGGCGTTCACCAGCGATGCCGACCTTTCGGGGATGGACGGCACAAAGGACCTCGTCATCAGCGGCGTCGTCCATAAGGCGTTTGTGGACGTGAACGAAGAGGGCACCGAGGCCGCGGCCGCGACCGGGGTCGTCATAGGCATTACAAGTGCACGTCCAGACACTACGCCCGTCTTCCGGGCGGACCACCCGTTCGTCTTCCTCATCACGGAGAAGGACTCCGGCACGATCCTCTTTATGGGACGGGTCACCAATCCGGAAAACTCATAAAGGGCAGGGGGCGGGGCTGTCGTCCCGCCTCCCGTATGGGCTCCATGCGGGAGACTTCAACGGTAACATCGAGAGTTTAGAGCTGCGAATAGGGCACGGGGTGAGGCAGGATCGGGGCCCCCTCACACCTCCCGGAGCCGCTCGACGATTGTCTTCTGCAGGTACCCGATGATCGGCATATCCGAGCCGATCACCGCGTGCCGTCCGGACCCTGCGGTGGCGATCGCGAGAAAATCCCGGCCGTCGACCAGGATCGCGCATTCCTCCCGCCGGAGGCCGTCCATCATGGGCCCGTTCACCGGCCGGGAATCCAGGAGATCGACGACGGTTCTCCGGGCCTCGTAGATCGGGAGCCTGATCCCGGCATACTCCTCCCTCCTCCGAACGACAACGTAGAGGTCGATCTTGCGTTCAAGCGGCTTGATGATCGTGTAGTACCTCTGGAGAAACCCCGGGTTGTAGCAGAGGATCACCATGCTCCTCTTCACCCGGCGGAAGAGCGAGGTGATATGATTCTCGATCGCCCAGCCGCTCCGGAGGATGAAGAACGAGTCCGGGGCAAGGCGCGGTTTGACCGAGAGGCTCTTTAAAGCCTCGCGTGTCTCATCAAGGGACCGGACGTAGTCGTCCTTGAGCCGGTCGAAGACCACATCGATGTCAAGGATGTAGTAGGAGGCCGGAGAACCCTCCTCCACCCCGATGAACCCCCGCCGGGCCAGATCGTTCAAGATCTCGTAGATCCGCCCCCGGGGAACCCCGCTCACCTCGTGAATATCCCGTGCGGTCGCCTTCTGCAACCCGACGAGTGTGGAGTAGACGCTCGCCTCGTACTCGTTCATCCCGAGGGCCCGGAGCCCGGGGATGATCTCAGGAGTCATTGCACCTCTATTGAGTTGCACCAGACTTATGGTTTCCGGAGAGAGACAGATAGATCGGCGAGAGAGCAGCCATCTCTCGCAAGACCGTCCCCCGGAGCAGCCGCCCGTCAGAAACCCTGTAGTCCATGACTTCACCCGGAAAACAGGCACTCCACGGAGAACGAGCCGGAACGCCGGGCGGAGGATACCCACCTTCGAAGAGGGCTGCCCTGGTGAGGACGGACGAGAGCAGCACGCGAAGAACGATACCACCTGAACTAATCCCCCGGTGTATCATCGCCGAAACCGGGAAGATCCGTCATCAACATACCCTGGAGCGTATCCGGAGGCAGCGGCGGCGGGCTCGAGGCAGCGGCCCGGGCCGCCGCCCGAACCGTTGCCCGCCCGGCAAGGTTTCTACGGCGAAAACGTCCTTCCTATCCTGACATCAACCGCAGACATGCCCCGGGGACCTCTCCGTTCTCAAAGACCGGGCTCAACAACCCATTCCGTAGAGGCTCCGGCACGGTAACCTGAGGCCTGCATCGCCCGGGTTTCAGTAGATTCATATCTATCCCCTCGAAATTACTACTTCCAGCAAATGAGCTGTTTATCATGAGGAGAGACGTGATCTGCGCACCCGCCTGCAACGCCGGACCTCACCGGAACCCTGGTGAACCCCCGTGCCGGAGACCTGCACATCGCAGAACATCCTGCAAGGAGCCACATCCCCGGGAGACCGGCCGGGTCCGGACCGGGACCGGACTCCTCCCGCCGGCAGACTACCGGCGCGCCGTAGCCCTGCTTCACCGCCCCGCGGGCGGGAAGCCCGTAGAAAATCCGTTCTCACGTGTTCTCACGGCGGGGCAACCCGATGAGGGGGGCCGGCGATACCGGGTTCCCGACCCCGCGATGCGCCGGAGGTTCGCAGGGGAGTACGGCACCGGGCCCGCCGGAAAGAACGATGCCGGGATTGCCCACGCGGCAGCCCCGGCGATCGCCCGGGAGGAGCGCGGATGAGGAACCCCTACGAGTGGCTCGCCGCCACCGTCAACGACCACACCTGGGCCGTCGCCGGGGTTGCCGGAGCCATCTTCATCCTCGCGTTCTTCGGGCTCTCGATGGTCACGATGGAGACCGGCGACGACACCTACATCGACAAAACCACCCCCCGCGGCGCGCTCCTCGCCCACTACAAGGATACCTACGGCTCAGACGCGATCATGCTCATCTACGAGGCGGACAGCGTGAGGAGCCCCGATGTCCTCAGGTATATCGACCGCCTCCAGGAAGACCTCAGGAACGAGCGCTACGTCGACGAGGTCTCCGGCGTCGTCGATCTCCTCAAACGGGCGAACGGCGGCACCCTGCCGTCGTCCAAAGCGGAGATCGACGCGATCATCGCTCAGGCTCCCCCGGAACTCGTCGAGAGGATGCTGCCCTCGGACCTCATGACGATCAGCGTCATCACCCTTGACCCGGGCGTCTCCATGGACGCCCAGCAGCAGGTCCTCGGGAACATCGAGTCTACCATCCGTATATCGGAGCCCCCGCCAGGTCTCTCAGTCACGGTCTCCGGCAACCCGGCGTTCTCGAAGGAGATGGGCGAGGCGATGGGGACCGAGATGGGCACGCTGATCCTCGCGGCCATGCTCCTCATGGTCCTCGCGGTGACGCTCCTCTTCTCTCACGTCCGCTACCGCCTCCTCCCGGTCGCGGTCGTCGCCGTCGGGCTCATCATGACCTTCGGGTTCATGGGCCTCTTCGGGATCCCGGTCAGCATGACGGTGGTCGGGGCGTTCCCGGTGCTCATCGGGATCGGGATCGACTACGCCATCCAGTTCCATGCCCGGTTTGACGAGGAGATCCGGCACAGTACTATCCCGGAGGCAGTATGGACCACGGTAGTGAGCCTCGGCCCCTCGGTCCTGATCGCGATGTCGGCGACGGCGCTCGGGTTCATCGCGATGTTCTTTGCGCCGGTGCCGATGGTGGCCGACTTCGGGATGGTCTGCACCATCGGGGTCGCGTCCTGCTACGTCGCGGCGCTCATCATCGTCCCGGTCTTTGCAATCATCATGAGGTACCGGCCGAAAAAGGAGGCCGCAGCCTCCGCTCCCGTCCCGGAGCCCGGGAACTCTCTCCTCGACCGGTATGACCGCCTCCTCGGCCGACTGGCGTATACCGTCGCCAAGCACCCGCTCCCCGTCATCCTGCTCTTTGCCGTGGTCGCGGCAGGGGGCTATCATCTCGACCAGAGCGTCCCCATCAGCGCAGACGAAAAGACCTTCGTCCCCCGCGATATGCCGGCCCTCCAGGACCTCGAGAAGATCACCCGGACCATGGGATCGACGAGCACCATCCCGATCATCGTGATTGCAGACGACGTCCGGAGCCCGGAGACGCTCACCTGGATCGAACAGTTCGGGATCTACGAACAGGAGCACAACGATAAGATCACCGGTGTTGCGAGCATCGCAACCCTGATCCGGGAGCATAACGACGGGGTGCTGCCCTCGACCCGGAGGGAGACCGACGAGGTCGTCGCCCGGATCCCGGAGTCGACCCTGAAACGTTACCTCAACGGGAACATGGAGGCGGTGCTCGAGTTCTCGACGGTCGATATGGAGATGAGCGTCGCCCGCGATCTCGTCAAGAGGATGCAGAGCGACGCAGTGTGGAATAACCCGCCGGCCGGCGTGACGGTGAAGATCACCGGCAGCATGGAGATGTTCGCTGCCGTCATGGATGATATCAACGAGTCCAGGACGCTGATGACCGTGCTCGGGTTCGCCTTCATCCTCGGGTTCCTGGTCCTCGTCTACCGGAGGTTCGGGGCCGTCTCGCCGGTCATCCCGATCGTCTTCATCGTGGGCTGGAACGGGGCGATCATGTACCTGCTTGGCCTCGACTACACGCCGCTGACCGCCGTCCTCGGGTCGATGACGATCGGCGTGGCCTCCGAGTACACCATCCTGATCATGGAGCGGTGCGAGGAGGAACTTGCCCGGGGCATGGAGTTCCTCGATGCCATCCAGACCGCCGTGCAGAAGATCGGGACCGCCGTGACTGTCTCAGGGCTGACGACGGTCTTCGGGTTCGCGGCACTCACGCTCTCGACGTTCAATATCATCGCTAACTTCGGGATCGTGACGGTCATATCGGTTGGGTTCTCGCTCGTGGGAGCGATCGTCGTGATGCCGGCGATCCTCGCGTTGATGTACCGCTACACCGGGCGGCCGCGGGTCCCGGCCGGGGCTCGCACGTGACCGGCCTCTGATCGGGATCCGGGGGCGACCTCGGGAACGCTCTCCGCCTGTTGCCTCCACCAGCACCACGGCTGGCTGGAGGTACATCAGGCTTATATAGTACCTATCATATCCTTTCCCGGTGGTATACCGTGGCAAATGGAGACCTCGCGGCGCAGGTATTTGCGCCATTTGCACCTCTTGAGGAGTTGACCCGCAACATCATTCTGTTTCTGCCAAACATCATCGCAGCAATCATCATTCTTATCATCGGCTGGATTCTGGGGCGGATTCTTGGGAGGGTCGTTGCAGAGATTATCGACCGGATCGGCGTCGACGACGCCCTCAGGAAGACGGCAGTCGGGACACATATCGAGCGGTCGGGGATAAGTATCGTCCGGTTATTCGATCTCATCGTCCGCTGGCTCATCTACCTCATCGCGATCCTCGCGGCCGTCAGCGTCCTCCAGATCGCATCCCTGACGGCGGCGGTCGCGGCCATCGTGGCCTACATCCCGAACGTCATCGCCTTCATCCTGATCCTGGTCATCGGGATCATCCTGATCGACTGGCTCATGGATCTCCTCCAGGGCATGGGGGAGGCGCAGAGGATCGAGGGCTTCGGGGTGATCGCGATGGCACTGCGGGCGTTCCTCTACTTCGTCGTCGTCATCCTCGCGCTCCAGCAGCTCCTGATCGACCTCTCGATCATCTATGTCTTCGTCATCCCGCTCGCCTGGGGACTTGCGCTCGGGCTCGGTGCGGCGATCGCCATCATCGTCGGGCTTGGCCTCCGGGACCGGGCGCCGGAGATGATGGACCGGTTGACGGGCAGGGTGAAACGGGAGTAACCTTTTTCCGGGCGGGTTTCCTACAGCCCGCCATACTTCTGTACGTGTTCCCGGGCCCGGCGGTACCGGGGATCCTCCCCACCGGCAGCGCCGTAGTGCCGCCGGTCCTCTCCCACCGGGCAGACCGTGATGCAGACGCCGCAGGGGGAGATGTGGCGCCGGGCGAGTTCGGCGCTGTTTTTGGCGCAGGAAGCCTTATCGGTGAGCCCCTCGGGGTAGTCCCGCCCGTCGAGCGCGCCCGCGGGGCAGGCCTCGACGCATCGCATGCACCGGGTGCAGAGGTCTTCTTCCCGCAGGGGATCGGGAGGGAGTTTTGCGGCGGTGAGGACCGAACCGAACCTGACACGGGGGCCGTATTCCGGGGTGAGAAGGGCGTTGTTCACGCCGAACGTCCCGAGCCCGGCGAGGAAGGCGGCGTGCCGGTGCGAGAAGAAGGCGACCGGATTCTTCAGGAGCACCTCGATGCCCCCATAACCATCCCGGGGGACGAAGACCGAGGGGTAGCCGTGGTCGTTGAGGAACGACGCGAGCCGGTAGGTGTACTGGTCGAGCAGGGTGTTGACGGTCCTGTAGAGCTCGTGGTAGTAGATCGAGGGGGCGGTCCCGAGCACCGGGAGGTGGACCGGGAGGCCGACGACGATCACCGACCGGGCTTCGGGAAAGATCGACTGCGGGTAGAACTCCTCCGGCATCCAGGGTTCAAACGGCGGGTGCTCCCACCGGTCCGTGCCCGCGACCCCGACGAGCGGGATCTCCATCCTCCGGCACCGTCGAAGGACGGCCGCCTTCAGGTCGTGGTTCATAACTATTGAGATCTCTTGCGCCGGGCAGGGGAAAAACATTCACATCCCGGGCACGAACCGGATGCGATATCTTCTATCATGCGGGGTGAAGCGGCAGGCAGGCACGCCTACTCGGCCTCCCCGTATTCCCCCGGCACCCACCGATCCCCTTCCCTGCCGATCTCCTTCTTCCAGATCGGCACAGTCTGCTTGATCCTGTCGATAATATATTCACAGGCGGCAAATGCCTCCTTCCGGTGCCCGGCTCCGACGATGATGAGGAGGATGGTCTCGCCGACCTGGAGGGACCCGACGCGATGGACGATATTCACCGACTCGATCGGGTATTCGCGCATCGTCTCGTCACGGATCAACCCCAGTTCACGGACTGCAACCTCCTCGTAGACCTCTAGTTCCATCCGCTCAATCCCGCCGTCGTCCCTGACGACGCCGCAGAAGGTGACCAGGGCTCCCATGCCTGGCCTCTTCGCCGCCTCGATCATCGCGCCTGCGTCGATGATATCCCTAGTGATACCAATCATGTGCCTCATCCCCCCGCGACCGGCGGGAAAAGGGCTACCTCATCCCCATCCGCAAGGGCGAGAGTCCCGATATCATTCCTGTTCATTCGTCTCCCGTTTCGCATCAGGATAACATGGGACCGGAGCGCCCCCGTCCCATCAAAGATTGCGTCGCCCTCGTCCCCGGCACGCTCCCGGAGTGCAGCAAGAACCGTTGCCATCGCCGCTCCGTCCGGAACCTCGATCATGAGGTCGCTCCCGAGAATCTCCCTGAACCGGGCGAACACCCTCACACGGACCTTCATGGTCGCACCTCACCCCCGCAGGCAGGGCATCCGGACCGCCGCTCTACGGCATACGTCTCAAGCGTCGTCGCGAGCCCGTCCCAGAGGAGGAGCCGATTTAACAGGAGGTCGCCGATGCCGGTGATATACTTGATCGCTTCATTCGCCTGAATGAGGCCGATGATCCCCGGGGTCGTCCCGACGACCGGGAAGACCTCGGCGGGCGGGGCCTCCGGGAAGAGGCACTCGAGGCAGGCGGTCCGGCCGGGAATGATAGTCGTCACCTGGCCGTCGAATCCCCGAATTGCACCGTGCAACAGGGGAATACCTGACCGGAGCGCCTCCCGGTTCAGGAGGTAACGGGTCGGGAAATTGTCCATCGCATCCACGATCAGGTCGGCATCGCCCACCAGGTCGCGGACATTTGCTTCATTGATAGTCGTTGCAAAGGCCTCGACCCGGATATCGGGGTTTGCCTCCCGGAGTTTCGCTTCCGCTGATCCGGCCTTCAGCCTGCCGATATCCCTCTCCCAATGGAGGACCTGCCGGTTCAGGTTGGTCAGGTCCACGATATCCCGATCCGCAAGAAGGATCTCCCCGACACCGGCAACGGCAAGATAGAGAGCGATCGGGCAGCCGAGACCCCCTGCCCCGGCGATGAAGACCTTCGCTTTCTTCAGCCGTTCCTGCCCGTCCTCGCCGAAGAGGAGGATCTGCCGGGCGTAGCGCTCCCGTTCCCGTTCAAGAAGCATACCGCTATCCTCCATTCGCCGTCGGCGTCCTGTGCCGTGCCCGGTAGTCGTCGATCGCCTGATGGATCCCCTCCTCAGCGAGAACCGAGCAGTGGAGTTTCTGGGGAGGCAACCCCTCCAGCGCCCCGGCAACTGCTTTGTTGGTGACCGCCCACGCCTCTTCAAGGGTCTTTCCCTTGATCAACTCGGTGGCCATCGAACTCGACGCGATGGCAGCGGCGCACCCGAAGGTCTTGAATTTCGCATCCACGATCCTGTTCTCTTCGATCCGGAGGGTTATCCGCATAATATCGCCGCAGGCCGGGTTTCCGACCTCACCGACACCATCGGCATCCGGGATCTCCCCCATGTTTCGGGGGTTCATGAAATGGTCCATAACTCGTTCGCTGTACATAGAAATCACGCGTTATCGTACTGGGCTGATCGGGGACATCTTCCGCAGGCGCTCGATCACCCGGGGGAGGACCGAGAGGACGTAGTCGACGTCCTCTTCGGTGTTCCGAGAGCCGAGGGTGAGCCGGAGCGAACCGTGGGCATGCTCAGGTGGGAGGCCGCAAGCGGTGAGGACGTGCGAGGGCTCAAGCGATGCCGAGGTGCAGGCGCTTCCCGTGGAGGCGGAGATCCCGAGGGCATCGAGCATGAGGAGGATCGACTCGCCCTCGACGTAGCGGAAGGCGACGTTGACGTTGTTCGGGAGCCGTTCCGTCGGGTGGCCGTTGAGTCGGGTCTCCGGGATCGCGTCGAGGATCCCCCGGATCAGCCGGTCCCGCATCGCGGCGATCCTGGTGGAACTCCGGGGTGCCTCGGCAACCGCGAGTTCGATAGCCTTTCCAAGCCCGACGATTCCGGGTACATTCTCGGTTCCAGCGCGTCGCCCCCGCTCCTGCCCGCCGCCGTCCATGAGTGCCCCGATCCGGATCCCCCGCCGGACGTAGAGCGCTCCCGCCCCCTTCGGGCCGCCGAATTTATGGGCCGAAAGCGAGAGGAGATCGATCCCCATCTCGTCCACGTCGATCGGTATCGCCCCGATCGCCTGGACGGCGTCGGTATGGAAGGGGATGCCGTGATCGTGCGCGACCTCAGCGATAGCCCTGACCGGCTGGATCGTTCCAATCTCATTGTTCGCGATCATCACCGAGATGAGGATGGTCCGGTCAGTGATCGCCTCCTCGACATCGCCCGGATCCACGCGGCCGAGCTCGTCGACAGGCAGGTAGGTGACCGAGAACCCCTGCTTCTCCAGGGTGCGGCACGGGTGGAGGACGGCGTGGTGCTCGATCGCGGAGGTGATGATGTGGTTGCCGCGCTTCCGGTTCGCCGCCGCCACCCCTTTGATCGCCCAGTTGTCGGACTCCGTGCCGCCCGAGGTGAAGCAGACCTCCTCCGGCCGGGCCCCGATGGCCGCCGTCACCCGTCCTCGTGCCTCCCCCACCGCCTCCTTCGCCTCCCGGGCGAGGGCATAGAGCGAGGAGGGGTTCCCGAACCGTTCCGTGAAGCAGGGGAGCATCGCTTCGACGACCTCAGGCCGCGTCGGCGTCGTCGCCGCGTGGTCCATGTAGACCGACCGCGATCTCCCGTTAGCCATGGCGCTTGCACCCCATCCCGGTCATGTGCAAAGGTATTTGTTCTTCGAGATCAAAGTTAACAATTGTTAACATCAACGTTAGATTTGTTCCGGGACAATTAAAAGCTGTGGTATCATGAAACTCCCCTGCCAGTTGATTGTATGGAATGTACTGCCCGCAATCCGTGCTGCGATCGCGGAAGAACTGAGTAATATGGGTGTCTCCCAGTTGGAGGCCGCCCGTCTCCTTGATATGACACCGTCGGCGATATCACAGTATCTCACCGGGAAGCGGGGATACCGGATCGTCTTTGAGGGTGAGGTGAAAGAATCGCTCAACCAACTCGCACGGGATCTCCATACCGGTCAGGTAGACGATCTTGCCGCCCGGATATGCGAGATCTGTGCGCAGATCCGCGAAGAGAACCGGCTGAGCGGTTCATGCGATGAGGGTACATAAGAGAGGCTCACCAGTGGAATCCAGAGGTAGCAGAGAATCGGTCTTTGCGGCTCTCAAGGCAAAAGGACCGGTGCT
Organism: Methanoculleus sp. 10; assembly: GCF_913757945.1. Classification (NCBI taxonomy): domain Archaea; kingdom Methanobacteriati; phylum Methanobacteriota; class Methanomicrobia; order Methanomicrobiales; family Methanomicrobiaceae; genus Methanoculleus; species Methanoculleus sp. 10. The sequence continues at coordinate 180,942 of NZ_CAJYDP010000002.1, forward strand.
GGTCGCCTACTCCGGGGGCATCGACAGTTCGCTTCTGGCTGCGCTGGCCGTCCGGGCGCACGGCAAGGAGCAGGTCAGGTGCGTCCTCCTGGACTCGCCGCTTGTGCCCCGGCGGGCAGTAGATGAGGCGCAGGAGACTGCCGCCCGGCTGGACCTCCCCCTGGAGGTCGTGGCGTTCCCGATCCTCCGGGACGACGCATTCCGGGCAAACCCGCGAGATCGGTGCTACATCTGTAAGAAAGCATCGTCCCGCCTGCTGAAGGAACTGGCACGGCGGGAAGGGATCGACGCGGTCGCAGACGGGACGAACACCTCCGACTTCGAAGCGTACCGCCCGGGACTTGCCGCAAGCGACGAGGAGGGAATCTGTCACCCCCTCGCCGAGGCGGGTGCAACGAAGGACGACATCCGCAGGATCGCCCGCGAGTGTGGGTTTCCGTTCTGGAACAGGCCTTCGGCAGCCTGTCTTGCCACCCGCATCCCCTACGGGGACGTGGTCACGGAAGAGGTGCTCGCCCGGATCGAGGCGGCCGAGAAAGCGTTGCAGGACCGGGGGTTCTGCCAGGTGCGGGTCCGCGTACATGGCGACGTCGCCCGGATCGAGGTGCCTCCCGACGCACTGGAACAGCTCTTTCGCATACGGGACGTGGTCACGGCCGCGCTCCGGGGGATTGGCTTTACCTACGTCGCCCTGGACCTCGCCGGATACCGGAGCGGGAGCATGGACGAGGTCCTATGACGATCGGGGACTGCAGGGTGGATTTCCCGATCACCCGGGACCTTATCTACCTGGACAGCGCCGCCACATCGCTCACCCCAAAGCCGGTGGTCCAGGCAATGGTCGAATACGACCTCCGGTACCGGGCAAACGTCGGGAGGGGCATGCACCGGCTCGCCGCCGTCGCCACTCACCGCTACCGGGACGCTCGCGACGCCATAAGGTCGTTCATCGGGGGAGAGGTGGGCACCCTTGCCGTCGCCCGGAACACCACCGAGGCGATCGGGGCGGTCGCCGCCGGTCTGCCCTGGCAACGGGGCGACCGGGTGGTGACGACCATGCTCGAACACCACTCAAACCTCCTTCCCTGGCTCCGGCTCCGCGAGCGGGGGGTCGCGGTGGATATCATCCGGCCGGACGCCGCGGGCAACCTCGACCTTGCCGACCTGGAGGCGGCCGTCCGCGACGACACCCGGCTCGTCGCCGTTACCCACGCCTCGAACGTTCTCGGCACCGTCCTCCCGGTCGGGGAGATCGCCGGGATCTGCCGCGACCGGGGTGCCCGGCTCCTCGTCGACGGCGCCCAGTCGGTGCCGCACCTCCCGGTCGACGTTGCAGCCATGGGGTGCGACTACTTCTGCTTCTCGGGCCATAAGATGCTCGGCCCGACCGGGACGGGCGGGCTCTGGATGCTTGGTTCGGACCTCGAACCGCTCTTCGTCGGGGGCGGGGCGGTCGAGAGCGTGACAGACGGAGGCTACACCCTCGCTCCCGGCGAGCAGCGCTACGAGGCGGGAACGCCGCCGATCGCCGGCACCATCGGGCTTGCACGGGCGGCGGCATACCTCCGGGATATCGGGATGGACACGGTGCGGCGGCACGAGGAGCGATTGTGCGCCCGGCTGATCGACGGGCTCGCCGTGCTCGACGGCGTCACAGTTGCAGGGCCGGATGCAGACACTGAGCGGATCGGCGTCGTCTCGTTCACGGTCGAGGGGATGCATCCACACGAGGTGGCGCAGATCCTCGACGAGGCCGCCGCCGTCCTCGTCAGGTCCGGGCACCACTGCTGTCAGCCGCTCATGGAGCACCTCGGCCTCCCGGAAGGGACGGTGCGGGCGAGCACCTACATCTACACCACAAAGGAGGAGATTGATACGCTGATAGCCACCGTCGAAGAGATCTCCCGGAGGATGATCTGATGCTCTACCGCGAACTGCCGATTGTCAAGGTCGACGGGGACTCGTTCGTCCCATCGACCCACCCCGTCGTCGAGGAGATGCCGCTCTCCGTGACCGTCAACGGGCGCCACGCCCTCACCGCCATGACGAGCCCGACGATGCTCCGGGAGTTCGTCGTGGGATTTCTCTACACGGAACGGATCGTCACGGGGTTTCATGAGGTCGAGTCGATCCGGATCGAGGGAAACACCGTGAGTGTCCTCACAAAAAACCCACTCGCGATCCTGACCTCCCACAAGACCGTCCTCTCCGGGTGCGGGGGGAGCACCTCGTTCCTCGATGCCGGACGCCTCCCCGGGATCGTATCGGACCTTACGCTCTCGCGCGAGGTGATCCGGGCGGCGACGAAAGAGACCCTTGACTCGGAACCCCACCGGATCACCGGCGGCATCCACCTTGTCGGGCTCTTCGACGGAGAGGGGAGGGCGATACGGATCGCCGAGGATATCGGGCGGCACAATGCACTTGACCGGGTCGTCGGCCACGGCCTTCTTGAGGGGATCGACTTTTCACGGACGTTTGCGGTCAGCTCCGGCCGAATATCCTCCGAGATGGTCAGGAAGTGTCTGCTGGCGAACATCCCGGTGATCGTCTCGCGCGGGGCGACAACCACCGCCGCTGTCGAGGCCGCGGAGGCGGGCGGGCTCACCATCATCGGGTTCGTGCGGAGCAGGAAGATGAATATCTATACCGGGTGGGAGCGGGTCCGCGGGGCTTCAACGCCGCCCCCCAGCGGATGAACGGGGGCTCTTGTCACGCTCAAGCAGCCTGCAGGCCTGGCAGACCTCGCCGGTCGAGAGCTCGCCGCAGATGCGGCAGCTGCCGGGGGAGCCTTTCGGCTCCGCGGAGCGGGCCGACTGCCTGACCCCCTCACGGAACTGCATCAGGCGGAGCATTGTACCCGGATGGCGGTGCTCGAGCCCTGCAAGCATCGTTCGCACCTCCGACCGGAGCGCTGTGCTGGCATACGGGCACTCGGGCAGGTCGCGGAAGTAACCGCGGAGGAGAAGGTAGGTCACGATTTCTTTCTCGGAGAGGACGGCGAGCGGTTTTATCCGCGGGATGAAGTGCCCGGGCTGCCCGGTTGAAGTATCCTGGAGAAGGCGGGACAGGTCACCGCGGAGCACGTTCATCAGGGCCGACTGCGCTTCGTCGTCGAGGTTATGGCCGGTGGCAAGTTTCGTCACGCCGACCTGCTTCACCGCTTCGGCGAGCGCACGCCTGCGCAGCACGCCGCAGACGGTGCAACCCTGCGCCTCCCGCCCGACGAGGAGCCTGTCGAGGTCGTCCCCGAAGAGGTCGGCGAACGTGACGATCGAATGCTCGACGCCGAGTTCGCTCGTCAGGTCTCTTGCGGCCGCGCTCGTTCCCTCCCGGTAACCCGCGATACCCTCGTCGACGGTGACCGCGACGAGGCTTGCGTTGAGCGCCGGGAGGAAGCGGTGGAGCAGCAGAAGCAGGGCGGTACTGTCTTTCCCCCCGCTCAGGCCGACGGCGACCCGATCGCCTGGCGAGACCATCCGCTCGCGCGTCATGGCGGCGAGGACGCGTGCCTCGACGTCGTCGATGAAGTGGGCGGCGCATAACCGTCGTTCCGGCTCGACGAGGCGGACGACCGCAGGTTCGCGACAGAGGGAGCAGAGGTTCTCTCCGGGCACCGGCTCACCCGCCGTGCGAGAACCGGAGGATCCGGATCTCGTCGCCCTCGTCCGCCGTCACGTCCTCGGGGACGATCGTGCCGTTCTTCACGACGATCACGGTCATCGGGTTGATCCCGAGTTCGAGGAGGATCTCTTCTATCGGCGCGGAAGCATGAGGGATCGTCCGCACACTTCTGTCTGGGAGGATGATTTGCATATGTCACCTCGGGTGTAGGGCCCACCGCCCCTTAAGTGCCTGCACCAGTGCATTCTCGCGCCTTTTGTGACGTATAAGGCGGACGCTCACCGGGCGCACCCATCCTCGTTCTCGTAGCACTGCAGGATCGAGAGCGCGATATCCCGGCCAAGCCGTTCCTCGATGAAAATCAGGAAAAACTCAAGGTATTCGGGAGGGACGCAACCGAGGCTCTCGCTCCCGTCCAGTATCAGTCCAACAATGTATTGAAGGTCATTGCCATTCAGCCGTTCCAGCCGTCTCCGAAAATCAGCGGGATCGGCCGTATAATGATTCGCAAGTGGCGGGAGGACGGACCGGTAAGGCCCTCCCGAACCCGCACACACCAGCCCCAGGTATTCCGGGGCAGATTTCTTCAGGATCGTTATATCCCACTCATTCAGAACTCGTGGCATGGGTTCGTCTCCATGGGGCCGGACACGGGCCGCACATATTCACAATTGTTAATTACACGTGGGGATAATACTTGTGAACAAGGCTGTGTCTTTGGCCACAAAAAGGGGTTGTGATACTATCTTGGCTTCCAATTTCGATCAGTTTCTTGCCGAAGCGATCGCCGGGTTGAAAGAGAAGCGCAACGCCGTCATCCTCGCCCACAACTACCAGATCCCGGCGGTGCAGGAGGTCGCCGACCTTGTCGGAGACTCGTTCGAACTCGCACGGGCGGCAGCGATGGTCGATGCCAGCGCCATCGTCTTCTGCGGCGTCGACTTCATGGCCGAGACGGCCGCGATTCTCTCGCCGGCAAAGACCGTCCTTCTCCCTGCCGCCGACGCCTGCTGCCCAATGGCGGAGATGATCACCCCGGGTGAGGTCCTGGTGCTCCACGAGCGCTTCCCGGACGCCGCCGTGGTCGCCTACGTCAACACATCCGCCGGGGTAAAAGCAGAGAGCGACATCTGCTGCACCTCCGCAAACGCCGTCGCCGTTGTCGAGTCGCTCGACGCGGAACAGGTGATCTTCCTCCCTGACCGAAACCTCGCACGCTACGTTGCCCGGTTCACCAAGAAGGAGATCCTCCCCTGGGATGGCTACTGCATTGTTCACGACCGGATGACGGCCGACGAGGTGGCGGCAGCCCGCCGCGCCCACCCGGACGCCGAGGTGCTCGTCCACCCCGAGTGCCGGCCCGATGTGATCGACCTCGCCGACCACGTCTGCTCGACCTCGGGGATGGTACGGCACGCCTGCGCGAGCCCCGGGCGGGAGTTCATCATCGGCACCGAGGTCGGGCTCCTGCACCAACTCGAAAAAAAGTGTCCGGGGAAGGCCTTCTTCCCCCTTTCGAGCCGGGCGGTCTGCGTCAACATGAAGAAGACCGATCTATCGGCGGTGCTCGCGGCCCTTGAACGGTTCGAACCGCGGGTGACGGTCCCCGGGGATACTGCCGCCCGGGCGCGGACGGCGATCGAGCGGATGCTGGACCTTCCCCGGTAGGCCGGGGGAACCGCCGGTTCCAGGACTTCAGAGTTCCTTGAGGAGATCCCTCTGCCCGACAAACCGGTCCCAGTCCCAGGGTTCGTCGAGCACCCGGACCTCGACGTTCCGGACGCCGTTTACGTCGAGCACCCGACGCCTGACCTGATCGGTGAGGTAGTCGACGAGCGGGCAGGCGGTGGTGGTCAGGACCATCTCCACGAGCACCGAGGAGTCCTGGACAGTGATCCCTTTGATTAGCCCGAGGTCAACGACGTCGATCCCGACCTCCGGGTCGATCACCTCCTTGAGGGCCGTCCGGATCGTCTCCTCAAGCGCGATCTCTTCCTGCCGTTTTCCGGCACCGGCAAACGCTCCCGACCGTTCCATCGCCCGGAGTTGCTCCTCGATCCGGTTCTGCCGGTCGAGCATGCGGCTGACCACCCGGAGCATCGGGTCGGGGAGGTCGCCATGGTCGAGCCCTTCGCTCCCTTTCGGGCATTTCGGGCCGGCGATCCTGCCTGGAACGCCCACGACCGTCGCGCCGGCGGGAACGGAGCGGACGACGACCGAGCCTGCCCCAATCTTTGCCCCGCGCCCGACGGTGACGGGGCCGAGGACGCTCGCCCCCGACCCGATGATGACGTTATCTTCGATAGTCGGGTGCCGTTTTGTCCGTTCAAGTGCAGTGCCACCGAGCACCGCTCCCATGTAGATCAGGACATCGTCGCCGACCTCCGCCGTCTCCCCGATCACGACGCCCGAGCCGTGATCGATGAAGACCCGGCGGCCGATCGTTGCGCCGGGGTGGATCTCGACCCCGGTCAGCGCCCGGGCGATATGGGAAATCAGCCTGGCCGGAAAGTAGAACCGGCGGTGGTAGAAAATATGTGCGATCCGGTGCGCCCAGATCGCGTGGAGGCCCGGGTAACAGAAGATCACCTCAAGCGTCGACCGGGCCGCTGGATCTTTTGCAAAGACCGTCCGGATATCTTCCCTGATGCTCACCGTGTCTCGCTCCTCTTTTTCATACTTCAAAGAGATCCGTCGAGAGGTAGCGCTCGCCGGTATCCGGGAGGATCACGACGATCACCTTCCCTTCATACTCCTTGCGGGCGGCGACCTCGCAGGCGGCGTGGACCGCCGCGCCCGACGAGATGCCGGCGAGGATCCCCTCCTTGCGGGCGAGGCGGCGGCTCATCGCAAAGGCGTCCGCGGAGGCGACCCGGAGGATCTCGTCGACGAGATCTGTCTTAAGCACCCGCGGCACAAAACCGGCCCCGATCCCCTGGATACGGTGCGGCCCGGCCGTTCCGCCGGAGAGGACGGGAGATTCCGCCGGTTCGACGGCGATTGCCCGGGAGGAGGGCTTCCGCGATTTGATGACCTCGGCGATCCCGGTGATCGTACCACCCGTCCCGACACCGGCGACGACGGCATCGACGGTCCCGTCGGTGTCCCGCCAGATCTCCTCGGCCGTCGTCCGGCGGTGGACTTCCGGGTTTGCCGGGTTCTCAAACTGCCGGGGAACGAAGTAGGCGTTCGGCTTTTCGGCGGCGATCCGGGCCGCACGGCTGACCGCTCCCCCCATCCCCCCGGATCCGGGCGTGAGGACCACCTCGGCGCCAAGCGCTGCGAGGAGTTTTCGCCGCTCCACGCTCATCGTCTCGGGCATCACGAGCACGAGCGGGTAGCCGCGGGCTGCACAGACGAACGCGAGTGCAATCCCGGTGTTGCCGCTCGTCGCCTCGACAATCGTCGTGCCCTCCCGGATCTCGCCGGTCCGCTCAGCCTCGTCGATCATCGCGACCCCGACCCTGTCTTTTACGCTACCCATCGGGTTGAACGACTCCACCTTGGCGAGGACCGTCGCCCGGGAGCCTTCCGTCACCCGGTTCAGCCGGACAAGCGGGGTGTTCCCGATCGTCCAGGTGATATCATGATATATCCGTCCCATCCACGTCAGCCTCCTTCGATCATTCATATGCTTGAATAGACGTTACCTGCAGGCGTTCCCACGTCTCCGGCATCCCCTACCGCATCCTCCAAGGCGCGAACCGTCTCGACCGTGGCGGTAGTGGCAGGTCGCGCCGGCACTGCTCCGCACCCGCCAACCGGGGCTATCGATGCATCGAATGTCCCGATCTCGCGAGCGAGCCGGACGACGTCCTCCTTGTCGAACCCTATCAGCGGCCGGTAGACCGGGATCGTCGCCGCATCGGTGAGCACTGCCAGGTTGTCGAGGGTCTGCGACGCGACCTGCCCCATCGACTCCCCGGTGACGAACCCCTTCGCTCCTTCTCTCCGGGCGATTTCGGCGGCGATCCGGTACATCCGCCGCTTGCAGAGGAGGCAGGTGTAGCGCTCCTGCCCCCGCTCTTCGAGTGCCCGCCGCGCCCGAACGAGGTAGCCGTCTTCGACGACTGTAAGTTCGATGTCGGGCTGGTACCGACGGAGGGCCGCGACCGTCGCCTCCGCCCGGGCAAGGTTCGTCCCGTCGAGATAGCCCTCGAGCCCGATGTAGAGCGGAACGATCCGGCACCCACGCTTCATCATCAGGAAGGCGGCGGCCGGGGAATCGATGCCGCCGGAGACGAGTGCGACGAGCGTCCCCTCGACACCGAGGGGGATACCGCCGACAGCCGGGATCTTCCGGTCGAAGAGGTAGCAGGTCCCGTCCCGGATCTCGATGAAGATCTCCCGTTCAGGGTCGTCGAGATCGACGCGGAGGTGCGGGTAATCCGCCCGGATCAGGTCGCCGAGCCTCCCGGCGACGTCCCTGGAGGAGAAAGAGTGCTTTCCAACGCGCCTGACACGGAGGGCGAAGGTCGCCGCCTCCGCAATGCCGCGACGCTCGCAGAACGCGAGGACGCCTCCGGAGAGCCCGTCGAGCGGTACGACGTCGCAAAGAGAGAGCGAGACGATCCCGAAGACGTTCTTGAGTTTCTCCGGGTCGACCGCCCCCTTGAGCCAGATCCTCCCGCGCTCCCGCCGGGGTTCTGCGTCCGGGAGCACTCTCCTGATATTCGAAAGAAGAGTCCTCTCCCATTCCCGGCGGACCGGCTCCGACTTGAGGAAGACCTCGGAGTAGCGCACCAGCCAGACCTGTTCCATATCGTTCATGGTCTCCTTCCGGATCTCCCCTTCCGCCTGAGCCGTTCGATCTCCTCGCCCCCCGCAACCCGGATCAGGTACGTCCCGTAGCAGGGCTTGGTGTAGGGGAGGAGGAGGAAGGTATCCTCCACCCCGACTGCGATCGGCGGGACCCCGATGATATGCGTATCAAAGATCGCGTATCCAGGGTCGACATAGTAGACCTCATGGCAACGCTTCTCCACCGCAGCCCTGCTCTCTGCAAAAGAGGCTCCCCGGAGGAGAACCTCCGGACTCAGTTCGTCTATGCACGCCATCCGAAGACCTCGTCGATGCCTTTCTTCAGTTTCCCCGGGTTGTGGACCGCCTTCTCCACGACCTTTTCACAGGGGAAGTCGACCTGCGCTGCGAGTTCCTCGGCGTTCCGACCGAAGACGACGACAAGGAGACGCGCATCCTGGAGGAGGTAGCGCATCGAGGCGGCATACGAGATGCCGGCATCGTTATGGGCGAAGGCGACGCAGAGGATGGCATCCCGCTTCTTCTCCGCGACCTCCCCGATGCAACGATCAAGGTCGACGGTCTTTCTGATGTAGTGCTTCTTCCGGTCGGAGATGCGGAAGAGCCCGATAACCGAGGGGTTTCCGACAGTGACCACATCGTAACCGTCCTCGGCAAGCCTGCCTGCGAGGTAGAGGCCAATCGCCGCCTGCACCGGCACCTCCGGGCACCCGAAGATCAGGAGAGCCTGCTCATTCTTCTCTATCGCATGGGGAGTCATGCACATCGCCCTATGAGGGTGCTGATCGCCTCGCTGGAGATGAGCCCGATCAACCGGTCATCACCGTCCACTACCGGGAGAGCAGAGATCGCCCGTTCCTCCATCTGGCGTGCGGCTTTGCTCACCGGCTCATCCGGCAGGGCGGTGACGATCGAGCGAGTCATGATCTCGTCCAGGTGCCTGTAGCCGCAGGCGACGGCCCTGGCAATATCCCAGGAGGTGACGATCCCTGCGAGTTTCCCGGTCCCTGCCAGGACCGGGAGGTGGTTCACGCCGTCCTCAATCATCACCCGGGCGGCGTCGTGGATGGAGGCTTGCTCCCCGATAGTGGGGATGCCCGTCTCCATCACATCCCGGACCCTGAGGTTATCAAGGAACTTCCCGATCAGGTAGTTCAACTGGCCACTCTCAAGCAGGAAGGCGTCGTGTCCGTAGTTCGATCGGATCTCGCAGTACTCGACGTTGACCCCGTTTGCCGCCAGGGCGTCGACAATCTCCTCCGACTGGTAGGGCGGGTAGAGCCAGTCCGACGAGACTGAGACGACCAGGAACGAGGCCTTCACCCCGGCAAACCCTGCGGCGAGCGAACCGTTCACGGCAAGGTCGAAGTAGTCGATCGCCCGGGTAATGTAGAGGTAGGAGTTGGCGTCGAACCGCCGGGTGAACGAGTCACCCTGGTGGTGGAGGTAACTCTCCACCTGGAACTCAGTAGCGAACCCGTAGCCGATGGACTCCCGGTTTTGTAGGTTCCGCCCGAACCGATCGTGCATCGCCCCATCGGAGAGGTAGGTGATGTGCCCGATCATCCGGGCGAGCGCCAGCCCCCGTACCGGCGGCTCAGTCAGTAGGTAGTTCCCGGCCAACCAGGCGGGATCGGCCATGATCGCCCGCCTCCCTACCTCATTGAAGGCGATCTGCTGGGGCGACGAGCGGGCGGTGGCGGCGATGACGATGACTTTGCAGAGATCATTTGGGTAGGAAACCGCCCACTGGAGCGCCTGCATCCCACCCATCGAACCACCCACAACGGCAAAGAGTCGCTCGATCCCGAGGTTTCCAACCAGCCGCCTCTGTGCCTGAACTATGTCCCGGATGGTGATGACCGGGAAGGTGGTGCCGTAGGGCTGCCCGGTACCAGGGTTCACCGAGGCGGGGCCGGTTGAACCACTGCACCCCCCGATGACGTTTGAGCAGACGATGAAGTAGCGATCGGTATCGAAGGCTTTTCCGGGACCGACGACGCCGTCCCACCACCCCGGGCGGCCGGCCTCCTCGTGATAGCCCGCTACGTGGGCGTCCCCGGAGAGAGCATGGCAGATCAGGATCGCGTTGCTCTTCTCCCGGTTCAGCCGTCCGTAGGTCTCATAAGCGATCGTCACCGGGGCGAGGATCGCACCGCTCTCAAGGGGGAGCGGGTCGAAGAAGGTGACGTACTCGGCCTTCACGATGCCGACTGAGCCGGGCATATTACACACCCCTGAGCGCCTGATCGAGGTCCTCGATGATATCCCTGATATCCTCGGTGCCAATGGCGAGCCGGATGTAATCGGGAGTGACACCGGTTGCCTGCTGCTCTTCTGCCGTGAGCTGCTGGTGCGTGGTCGTCGACGGGTGGATGGCAAGGCTCTTTGAGTCCCCGATGTTTGCAAGGTGCGAGAAGAGGTTGAGGCCCTCGATGAACTTTCTGCCAGCAGCCTCCCCGCCTTTGACCCCAAACCCGACGATGGGGCCGAAGTTCCCGGACAAGTACCTCTCTGCAAGTTCGTGGCTTGGGTGTCCGGAAAGGCCGGGGTAGTTCACCCATGCGACCTTCGGGTGACCTTCCAGAAACTCAGCGACCGCTCGGGCATTCTCTCCATGGCGCTGTACCCGAAGATGAAGCGTCTCGAGCCCGATGAGGAAGAGCCAGGCGTTGAAGGGAGAGAGCACCGCCCCGGTGTCCCTGAGGAGCTGAACGCGGATCTTGAAGACCAACGCGACATTGCCAAGCCCCGGGAAGTTTCCGAATGTCTCCCAGTATTTCAGCCCATGGTAACCTGGATCGGGCTCGGTGAACTCGGGGAAGTTCCCGTTGTTCCAGGCGAAGTTGCCCGAGTCGACGATGACGCCACCGATCGAATTCCCGTGGCCGCCGATGTACTTCGTCGCCGAATGGACGACGATATCCACACCGTGCTCGATCGGCCGGACAAGCCCCACCGCGGTCGTGTTGTCCACGACAAAGGGTATCCCAGCATCGTGGGCAACCCGTGCGATTGCTGCGAAGTCCGGGACGTCGAGTTTCGGGTTACCAATCGATTCAACGTACACGGCCCGCGTCTTTTGGTTGATCGCTGCTCTGAATGCCTCCGGGTCCGTGGAATCGACGAAGACTACTTTTCGTCCCAGCTTCGGGAACGTGTAGTTGAAGAGCTCGTAGGTCCCGCCGTAGAGGTTATCCCCGGAGACGATATCGTCCCCAGGGCGAGTGACCGCAAGCAGCGCATAGGTGATCGCCGCCATGCCTGAGGCAACCCCCAGCGCTCCGGTTCCCCCTTCAATGGCCGCCATCCGCTGCTCAAAGACGTCGGTGGTGGGATTCATCATCCGCGTGTAGATGTTCCCGAGCTCTTTGAGGGCAAAGAGGTTCGCAGCGTGGTTTGTGTCCTTGAAGACGTAGGACGAGGTCTGATAGATCGGTACCGTCCTCGACCTGGTCGTGGGGTCGGGCTCCTGCCCTGCATGGATTGCAGCGGTTCCTAAACGAAATGCTTTCTCAGTCATGGTAGTCTCTCTTGTTACTTGGTGATGGGGAGGTCGTATTTTTCAGCAATCTCGGTGAACGCATCCGCGAGGTAACGGATCTGCTTCCTGGACAGACCGTAGGTGTTGAGTTTCCAGGTGCGCGTCGCCCCTGCAAACTCCCCTACGATCCCCCGCTGCGAGAGTTCGTCGCTGAAATAGAACCCCCGCCGTTTGTGGGTCCGGGCGACCGTGTCGAAACTCCCGGTGGTGTCAACTTTGGTGAGCGTGTGCTTCCGGGGATACTCGGAGAGGACTCTGCTTCCGGAGATCGAGAGGAGGGTGTCGATGCAGTAGTTCGACTTCTTCACCTCCTCATCCCACCGGAGCGTGCGCTCCTTCACCGTGGGGAACGAGGCCATCATCGAGAGCAGCGTCCCCCCCATGAGGGTGCACCCGAGCATCTCCACCTCTTTGATCCCGAACTTCCGCGAGGTCATGTCGCCGACCATCGCCGTGGTGCGCAGGACCTTTGATGCCCATTCATCGGTCATCGCCAGCACTCCGGATGGCGCGACCGATGCCATGCTCTTGTGCCCAGAGCCAACGACGAAATCGGCCCCGATCGCCTTCCCGTCCACCGGCATGACACCGACGGTGTAGGCTCCGTTGAGAAGGAAGGGGATGTCATACTGGCGAGCGATCTTTGCGATGCCGGCGACGTCGTGAACGTTCCCGAACTGATAATCGACGTGGTCGATCATGGCGAGTGCCGGGTTTTTCCCGGTCTCCCGCCGAACGTCCTCGATCTTCTCGGCAACGGCATCGGGAGTGATGAGGTTCTGCCTCGAGACCGGGACCTCCTTCACCACGCCTCCCGCCCCTTCGACGGCTAGGAACTCCGTGTAGTGGGCGAGGGATGAGACGATGACCGGGTCGCCCGGCTTCACGAGCGTGGAGGTGACCGCCTGAAACCCCCGGCGGGCGCCGGGGACGGCCCGGACCGTATCCATGTTCAGGAACCGGGCCAGGTCCTCGTGAAACGCCGCAATGGGGGGTTTTGTAATCTTATCGAGGCGGAAGGGTTTCCGGCAGGCATCACAGGTGGAGTAACCGTCGCCGTAGGCGATGAGGGCCTTCCGGGCCTCGAGGGTTAGGCGGCCGGCGGCCTGGATCGGCTGGATATTGATACATGCTTCCTCCCTGTTCCTGATGTCGAGGCTGCCGACAATCTTCGTGACCTCCGGTGAGCCTGTCCCTGCCTCCAGGTCGTCGAGGATGGCACGGACCCGGGCGACGCCCTCCCGGATAGCCTGCTCTTCGCCGGGATCGGGGCCGATCGGGAGCGCCTCTCGGAGCACCTCCCGGATATCTTCGAGCGCGAAAAGTGCTTCGAACGTCTTCTGGACTTGTTCTTTCATGAAGGAAACCTCACAAAAAGCCGAGGCCCGGATTTGAACCGGGATGGAGTTGATCTGCAGTCAACCGCGTAGCCGTTCCGCCACCTCGGCACAGTTCGTGATTAACAATTGTTAATCACGCCCAACATAGTTAACAATTGTGAATACTTATATATTTGGATCGGGTCATCTGCTGACGGTGACAGAGGAGCGGGTAGGGTTTCTTTCGAAGGAGAGGTATACGAGAGGATAGGAGAGTCGATGCCCGGCGCCGCTAATCGGGCCGCCCTCCATCAGAAGGCCAGGCTGACGAGTCCCATCGCCGCCGCCATGACCGCGATGACCGCGATCGCCCAGCCGGCGGTCATGCAGAGGAGGGAGGTGCTCCGCGGGTACTGGAAGAGCCACGCGACGACAGGGGCACCGTAGAGGGCGATCCCCGGGATCCATATGACCGGGATGAGCATCAGGGCGCCGTAACGCTCCAGGTAATCGATCTGCCCTGTCTTTGCATCGACTTTTCTGAGGAGCCGCTGGATCAGCCGGGACCGTTCGGCGAAGAGGTCGCAGACCTCGAGGACACCGATCATGACGGCGACCGCAACCGACGTCAGGAAGACGAGGACGACCGCCGGGTGCTGCCCGAGCGAGAGGCCGACGACGGCCGCGGCTGCCTGGAGGAGGAAAGCCGATACGATAAGGGTGAAGACCTCAGCCGGGGGCACCCCGAAGGCGAGGCCGAGGAGGAGCGGGACCACCATGAGAAAGAAGACCACCGACCCGATGGACCGTGCGATCCGCATCCGGCAGGCTCCCGGGGAGATCCTGCGCTCGCATTCCTCGATAGCGGCAATCCGGATCATCGGTTCACTTTTATATCGCCGGAGTAGATGAACCTGCGCATAGAACGGATCCCGGCATGTGGCGGCACCGGGTATACCGATACCATCAGGGGTTAGCCGCCGATCCGGGGCTTTTTATCCCCTCTTCAACCGAACGCATCCCCCACGGCCGGTGCAAAAAGCCAGGTTTTTATCCCGGGCGGATCTATCACCGCATATGAGTGAGACGAAAGGCCACTTTGAGCGGGGGCGGTGGGTCGAGGACCCCGAACCCGCACCGGTCGCTCCAACCACCGGGAGCGCGGGCCGCCACCCGCCCGGGACACCTGATGCGCACGAGCAGATCGAACAGGCAGCACGGAAGGCCGGGGAGGACCTCGAACGGGCGATCAACGCCTGGGCGGAATCCGCGCGAAAGGCCTGGCAGAAGCGGTGAGCGGTTCCGGGGCGCCCATAAGGGCAGTTTCAGGAGAGCTCACGGTACAGGAGAGACCCCATCAGGCCCGGCATCCGGGCTGCAGAGGTACTCCATGATCCGCGCGACCACTTCGGGGTTCCTCGGCAGCATGGTGTGGCAGTACTGCTCCGGGTGCCGGGCGAGGTTCGCAGGGTCCGCCGGGAGGACGTCCATCCACGCCCCGGGCAGGTACGAGTCGGTGTGGGGGACGATGCCGTCGCCGGCGTAGGTCGCCCGCCACTCCCCGTCCGGGGCAATCTCCCAGGTCTGGCCGCCGAAGGCCGGGAAGAACGCCGGGGTCCCGGTGAGGTTCGCGGCGAGGAGGATCCGGTAGGCGATATCGTCGCGGGTGCCTGCAGCCCGGAGCGCCGTGACGGTCCTGCTGCCCGGGCGGAACTCCTGGACGATGGTATCGTCGCCGGGGTCGTAGCCCTGCGGCACAAAGACGCCTGCAAGACTCCGGATCACTTCCGGGCCCCGTTCGGGGTCGTTGAAGAGTTCGGCCATGGCCGAGCCGTTGTTCGGGGGGCCGATCCCGACGAGCAACCGGACCTCCTCCTCCCGCGCGCCGCCGTCGAGGACCTCGAGGAGGTAGCGGGCGATGCATGTCCCCATCGAGTGGCAGATGATGTCGACCGGGCCGCCGTACCCGGCCTCCTCCCGCTTCTCATGGATGTAGTCCCGGAGGGCAAGGGCGATCGCCTCCGTCCCGGCGCCCTGCATCGCGGTATGGTCAAACCTCCAGAAGGGCACCGCGGAGTCCGAGAGCACGGGGGTGAGGCGGTTCCAGATGCCGGGATGGCTCCGCCAACCGTGGACAAGGACGACGGGGTATCTCTGGTTCGTCAGGATGGCAGCACGCCCCCTCTGCGGAAGCAACGGTTCATTCATGCATGATCTGGTGTTGGATACGATGTAGGTTTCGGCGGCATCACCCTGCCACCATCTTGTTTGCCTTCAGGAAGAAGCCCGCCGGCATTGGGTGATCGAGCTCCCATATGATACTCATCGGCCGGCTCCCCTCGTGGGAGCGGTACCGGGCGGGCCCGAGGAAGATGAAAGGTTGCGTGACGCTGTTGATCTTGTTGAACTCGCGGACGAAGAGGAGGATCCGGTTCCCCCGGCTTTCATGCTCGATGTAGCGTCGGCCGGTCGGTGACGACGCCGATGTGGTGCTCTGGGATTGCCAGTGAAAGAGGCTCTCGTTGACGGCGTAGTCTTTGTACAGCGTAGTGGGCGAATAGTGCTCCTCGGTCTTATTCAGGGTAACCAGGAGTACATCAGCCTTCTTATCCTCGAGGTGCAGAACCCCTTCCTGGCTGCCCGCTGCCGGTTTCTTGGTCAGGGTATAGTGGCCGAGGGCTGCAAACGCCTGCGCCCGAGTGTAAGTAGCGTGGAGTTCAAGGGCGTTTGCGAAACCCAGGTCAATGGGTTTTTTCGGGTATTCGATATGTTCTCTGTTGTACTCAAGGAGGTCGCAGATCTCGCACCGGATCTCATCGTGCTCAAAGACCTCTGAGAAAATTTCCCGAACATCTGCATCCTCCCGGGGAAAGGGCTCATCCCTCAGTGTGTAGTAGAAGAGCGCAAGTATGCATTCTTCGCGGGGAGAAAGGGTTTTTCGGGAGCAATGGTTGGGATCGGAGAGCAACCTCTGGATGAACTCGATTATTCCCGGCGAGTCCAGGGTTGCCAGTCTGAGTGCCGCGATTTTAGGGAAGAGACGGTCGTCTGCATAGATCTCGGGGTATGCACCTGCGAGAGCGGCAAGTTGACAGAACGTCCCTCTCCGATAGATATCAAGGGGCCGAAGTCTGTATCGGTGAAGGAACTCCCTAAAACTCAGGGGTTCCCCGGTCTCGGCCTGGAACGAGCGCATCTTCTGGATGAGGGTGGATCGGTTCATGAGGTTTGCCTTGATGTTCGCAAGGACCTTCTCCTGCGCCACTTTCTCAAAGTGGATATGACAACCCTTTGGGAGCGAGTAGGAATCATTCATGACCTGCTCGACCAGGCTCCTCCTGCCCGGTGAGAGGAGCGCTGCAATCCTCTCGCCGAACTGGAAGTTTTTGTTGTGACTCCCGACGAAATCGAGGACAGTCAGGCACTCTTTCCCTTCTGAGAGGCGGAGCCCCCGCCCAAGCTGCTGGAGAAAGACCGTGAGACTCTCGGTGGGGCGCAGGAAGAGGATGGTGTTCGCCTCCGGAATATCAACGCCTTCGTTGTAGAGGTCGACGACGAAGATGAAGTGGATCTCCCGTGTAACCAGCCGCCTCTGGATAGTGGAACGCTCTTCCCGGGAACTTTCGGCATGAAGGCAGGCCGCCGGAATGCCTGCTTCCTGAAACGATGCGGCCATATACTCTGCATGCTCCACGGATACACAAAACCCAAGCCCAATGATATCACGGATATCAGTAGTGTAGTCCCGCACGGCACGGACGATCCGGTCAACCCGCTCTCTGTTTCCGGTATAAACCCTGGAGAGCTCAATAGGGTCGTAGGCTCCCCGCCTCCACGCCACAGAATCAAGGTCCACGACATCAGTGACACCAAAGTAGTGGAACGGTGCGAGCAGTTTCCTATTAATCGCCTCAGGAAGCCGTATCTCGGCGGTGACCTTGTCGTTAAAATACTCGAGAATATTAAGTCCGTCCATCCGTTCCGGTGTCGCGGTGAGGCCAAGCAGGATCTTTGGGTTGTAGTGCGCAAGAAGCCTCTGGTATGAGGGCGCAGCGGCGTGGTGGAACTCGTCGACGATGATCATATGGTAGTAGTCTGCGGGCGTGATATCTGGGAGATTCTTGCTGTTCAGGCTCTGAATTGAGGTGAAGAGATGCTCAACCTGCGCAGGCTCGCTCCCTCCGACCATGAGGTCCCCGAAGTTTGGGTCCCTGAGGATCCCCCGGAAGACCTGGATGCTCTGTTTCAGGATCTCCTCACGGTGAGCGACGAAGAGCAGCCGGGGGTACTCCCCTGGTCTCTTGATGAGGCTTTTGTAGTCAAACGCTGATATGACCGTCTTCCCGGTCCCGGTGGCGGCGACAATGAGGTTTTTGTAGTTGTTGTGCACCTCCCGCTCTACTTTTAGTTGATCGAGGATCTCCTTCTGGTAATAGTAAGGCCTGATATCGAAGACCGGGCGAATGTCTATCTCGCTCCTCCTCTCCTTAGAGAGAGCACGCTGTAATCTTTCCCGGCTCTCGGGTTGGTACGCGACAAACTCAGGGTCGTTCCAGTAGGTCTCAAACGTCTCGTTGATCTTTCTGATGATGTCGTATGAATCCTGCTCGGTGATCTTGACGTTCCACTCAAGGCCGCTCGTTATCGCGGGGTTCGAGAGGTTTGACGACCCGATGTAGGAGGTGGAGAAGCCGGTGCTCCTGTGGAACGTATAGGTCTTCGCGTGGAGCCGGGTCCTATCGGTGTCGTAGGATATCTTGACAGTGGTGTTCGGGAGGTCTGCAAGGGCCTCGACAGCCTTTATGTCGGTCGCACCGGTGTAGGAGGTCGTGATCACCCGGAGCTGGCCTCGCTTGATAAACTCTTTCAGGTCATTGAATATCAGCCGAAGCCCGCTCCACTTGATGAATGAGATGAGGAGGTCGACACGGTCGGCGGTTCTGATCTCCCTCCTGAGTTCATCCATGAGCCCGGGCTCTTTTGGGGATCCGGTGAAGAGGCTGCTCTGTGCGATAGAGGTCTCAGGGCGGGCGGATATAGTACTCTTTACTGGGGAAAGGTTGCCACGCTCCACAAGTTCGAGCAGAACCTCTGCGCCGGGCGTGATCGTACACAACTCAAGGGTCGGATCCTTGAGATCATTGGCAAGGTGCTCGATGAGGCGGTTGCAGGTCTGGACCTGCTCTTCCAGCGGGACGCGCTGCTCATCGGCAGACTGGAGGGCCACTCTGAGGATCCGAGAGAAATATCGTGAGAGGACTATCTGAGGGTCAAAATGCTTGAGTGGATCTTTCAGGACCCGCCCTTCTTTCTCGGGGCCGGTGAGCTTGGATGCGAGGTATTCGCTGATAATCTGTTCGTAGATCCCGGGGAGCAGTTCCATACTCTCCATTTGGGCGAGGTGTTAAAAATGGCTATGATATGCCTCAGTCTCATCGTAGCGAGGAGGGACGGTTTGATCTCCTGCTCCCCGAGGCTGGGGGTTCTCTCCGGAGAAGAGATCCCCTCCTGCCATATACGTTGGGTCAGCTCACTTCAATGCTGTACCTATACGTCCGGGCAACATCTCCATCAAGCGTGAGGCTGACCTTCTTTGTCTCCCCTGAGGGGATGAAGACCACCGTCGAGACCTGATCCCGGACAAACCCCTTCTCCTCATCGATCAGTTTCGCCGTCACGGTGATGTCACCGTCACGCCCGTCGTTCTGTATCACCGCGTTCACATTATACACAAGCCCTTTGGAGAGGCTGATATCTTTGGTTGCAGAGTCCTCCACAATCTTAGCGTTCGGGCCACCAAGCCCCATACACCCGGTTGTCAGGACAAGAACCGCAGCCAGGCCGAGAATGAGGATGTGTCTGTTCATCAGTATGCATTGCCCTATAGCGGCATATGAATGTATAGGAACCATCGGGTTACATTCAAAGGCCCAAAGCAGAATTGCCGGATGGATCCAGAAGATAATGGGGGATGAACCCCCTTCAACCGCCGACTGCGGGGGGTTTACCCGCGGTATCTTGACTGCACCCGCTCAGGGAGGATGTACTGCCGGAAGACCCGCTCGAAGTAGCGGTCCGTCATCCCGGCGATGAAGTCCCGCGCAAGTTCCGCCGGTGCGGCGGCATTGATATACCGCCGGGACGCCCACGGTGCATTGATCAGTTCTTCATAGACCGGCGAAACCTCGCGTTCCTCCCCGATATCCTCAAGGGTGCGGTCGAAGAGGTAGCAGAACATGGACCGGATCTTCTCCCGGTTCTTCCGGAGCTCCGGGTTTTCGTAGATGTGCTGCATGTTGAAGTCCCTGAAGGCCGCGACAGACGCTGAAGCCCTGCCCGAGAAGGCGATGCAGTCGGCGTCATAACTCGTCGCGATGATGTCCCTGATGAGGACATCAAGCACTCGCCGGTTGATGTCGCAGAATGCCTCCTTCCCGGTGATGCCGAAGAGGTCCATGCAGATCTCCGGGAATTCCTCAAGGTCCCGCTCATCGATGACCTCGACCTCGAGGGCGTCCGCGAGGTCGCGGCCGAGGTAGGAGATACTGTCGGCACACCTGACGACGCATCCCTCGGCGGTGCAGGGGAGCGCGTCGCCTCCTTCCTCGATCTTCTTCTGTTTCTCCTCAAACGAGTCCCAGCCGGCCTCGCCCTCGATTGTGAGGCTTTGATCGTGAGCTTCGCCGTTGTGGCAGAGGATCCCGTCGAGCACCTGCACCGTGAGGTCGCAGTCCTCGACGGTATCGAGGAACCGGACGCTCTGGACGTTATGCCTGAACCCCCCGATCCCGTGCTCCCTGCAGAGTTCGTCGAGGATCTCCTCCCCGAGATGGCCGAAAGGCACGTGGCCGATGTCGTGGCCGAGGGCTATCGCCTCGATCAGGTCGTCGTTCAGGCCGAGAGCCCTCCCGATCGTCCTCCCGATCCTTGATGCGAGCTGGACATGGAGGACGCGGTGGGTGATGTGGTCGTTCTCGACGAGGTAGAAGACCTGGGTCTTGTCGATGTAACGCGAGTAGGCCTTCGAATGGACGATCCGGTCGGCGTCCCGGGAGAACGGCGGCCGGATCACCGGCTCCTCGGGTTTGTGGCCGGACCTCCGCAGGTAGTCGGCGTTCCGGGTCGCCCGGGGCGAAAGGAGCGATTCCCGGTCGGCCGTCCTCCGGGCCATCCGGTCTGCAATGCTGTGCGGGATCTCCATCAGGTACCCCCAGATGAGGAGTTCTCGGCCGGGAGAAGAGATAGGGCTTTCTGTATCAGCCGGAGACAAGCGGATCCGCACTGGCTATCTTCCTGATGTGCGTATCTATCCCGCATGCACCCGGAAGTCATCATCCATAACAGCGTGAGCCTGGATCATGCGGTGCGGGGCTTTGACGTCGATCTCGGCCAGCACTACGGCGCACTGCTCGCCCTCGAGCCGGAAGCGGTACTCGTGGGTTCGGCCACCGCAAAGTCCGGACTCGAGATGTTTCATGATATCAGCGAACCCGAGGCGGAACCCGACCGGCATCGGCGCGACGTGCGGCCGGACGACCCACGCCCCATCTTTGTCATCGTCGACAGCAGGGGCGTGCTCCAAAACCTGCTCCACTTCTACCGGAATATGGAGCACACGAAAGACGTCGTCGTCCTCGTCGCGGAGGCGACGCCGATGGACTACCTCGACTATCTCCGCGAGCGGGAGTACCCGTTCATCCGCTGCGGCAAGAGCCGGGTGGATCTTCGAGGGGCCATACGGGAGCTCAGCGAGCGGTTCGGCATCACGCGGGTGGTCTCTGATTCAGGCCCGGAGTTGAACGACGTCCTGATCCGGGAAGGGATCGCGGATACGATCAGCCTGATCGTCCACCCGACCATCGCCGGCGAGGGGGAGAAGAAGCTGTTTGATAAGGCCGGGGGACGGGTGGCGCTGGAACTTCGGGAGGCCGCGCCGATGGAGCAGGGCACGGTGCACCTGGTGTACGCGGTGAAGAGGTGAGGGAGCGGCCCGGGATCACCGGCTCCTCGGGCCTGTGGTCGGGATCTCCGGAGGTCCGGGTCGCCCGGGGGCGAGAGGAACGACTCCCGGCCGGCCATCCGGTCAGGGATGCTCTGTGGGATCCCCATCCGGCCTCCTCCGGGGTGGTGCTCCCTGCCGGAACCCCTCCAGGTAAGGTAGAAGCGAGAAGAGTCTCCCCTCTTCGCCGGGGGGATTCCGGAAGTCTTAAGGAGGCAAATCCTCAATCGATCGTATGCCCGGGCATCTCCGGCGGAAACGGGGCGCGAGGTGATGAGGTATGCGATGTCCAGCCTGTGGTTTTGAGGATGAAGGCAGATACTGCAGCAATTGCGGGGGGCTGCTCGCCGGGGAGGCAAAGACCGCCCCGGCAAAGGGGTCGTGGTCCGACAGATGCCCTGTATGCCGGGCAAATCCCCTGGCGGAAACCGTGAGCAGGGGTTTTCTCGGGCTGACATCCCGGGAGGTCCACTCGTGCCCGGGCTGCGGGGCAACGTTCACCCCCGCAGGCAACGGCACGTTCAGGTTCTCAGGGGTGACCGACCGGTCAAACCCGGTCTGGAAGAACTACGGCAACCAGACCCTGACGGGTGATGAGTGGGGGCGGATCGCATACGGCGGCGTCTCTGATGCCAGGCAGCGGGAGCTCGACCTTGAGTACGCGCTTGATGAGTTCCAGAGAGGGTTCGTCCCGGAACTCAGGGTAGACACAAACGCTGTCCTCCTGAAGCGGGGTGAACGTGCGGTTGCGGTCATCCCCGGGGTTACGCTCAAAGAACCGCGTTCTGTGCGGACGACATACGGTGGCGGTGCGGGCCCGAGTTTCAGGATAGCAAAGGGCGTCTACTTCAGGACGGGGGGATTTGCGGCCAGGAGCGAGTCGCACGAAGAGATCAAGGTGATCGATTCAGGCACGCTCACGCTGACGAACCGGCGGATGGTCTTTACCGGCGGGAAGCGCACGATCAACTTCCCGCTTGGAAAGATCGTCGGCATGGAGCCCTACAGGGACGGTATTGCCGTCAACCGCGACGGCAAACAGAGGACTGAGTATTACACCGGCCTTGACAACGTTCACCTGACTATCCGCGTTGAAGACCGGTCCCACGTCGTGCCGCTCTCCGGCGTGATCCTCATGTGCATGGTGCAGGGTCTCATCAATAGCGAGGAGTGAGGTCATCCTCCTCCTACCTCTGCCAGACGCTCATCGATCCAGGTCGACACGATCTCTTTCATCTCCGGCCCCCTGAACATTCCAGCCCGGGATTGCTCCATGGGGTAGTCCTCGAGGATCCCCCAGATGAGGGGCTGGACCTCGTGGTCGTAGACCCCGCCGCGGGCCCGGGCCGTCGCGTTGACGAGCTCGTGGAGGTGGTCCTTCCTCTATTATAGTACGGTGAAGCGAGGTCGCGAACTTCGACGGGACGGCCGGCATTGAGCCCGACCCTGAGGATGACCCGCACGACGAGCGCCGGAGCTTACGGCGCTCCATTGCCGGTGGAGTGGCATATCGGAGAGCATTGGCGTGCCTTTCCCAGGCAGCCCGGAGCGCCGGCCCCTTGGATCGACGTTAAGCATCACGATAATTTTATATAACCTTCACCATTACCCGGGCCCGAGCAGTCGTTCCCATTCTGCTCAGGAGATAGGTATGAAAACATGGGTACTTTTCGTCTCTGTGGTCCTCATCCTCGCCTGTGCTGCCGCCGGTTGCGTCCAGCCGAGCCAGGAAGAGGCGCAGGCGCAGCTCTGCCAGGATCTCGGGAAACTCGGAGTAGCGCTTGAGAATATGCAGGGCCTCAATGCAACCTCATCTGTGGGAGACATCCGGGATGCACGGGACCAGGTGCAGTCTGCCATGGAGGATGTCAGGAGTTCTGCAGACCAGGTCTCGAACATACGGATCGACGATCTCAACGCTGCGTACGATGATCTCGACCGGACTGTGCAGAGTGTTCCTGACGATGCGTCCGTCCCTGAGGCCTTACAGACCATCCGTCCAAAGGTGCAGGGCGTAGTGGATGCACGCCAGAACCTCACAGCTGAGCTGAATTGTCCGCAACAGTGAAATCTGGGTGGGAACCCCGAATCGGGTCGGATAGAGTTTGAGGGAACCGGCGACCAGCGTGGAGGGGAATGCGGGGGAACACCACGGCGAAGGGGTGATCGTGCCGGCCCTCCACCCGGGTAACCCCACCTGTTTCCCTTTGCTTCAACCGCAGGTCGCCATCAGGATGGCGGGCGTTAGCGTCCATACCAGCAGGCCGTGAAGTATTGGGACAATCTTTATGCGTCAACGCGAACATTTGCGCCCTGTACCCACAGCGACATGCAGGGCAGGGAGGAACGGTACATGCGGAAAGTAGACCAGCGGACCTTCTGGACCGGGGTAATTGTCGGGCTCGTTGTTGCACTCATCATTAATTACCTGATAACGATCGGCGGTGCGTTTATCGGCGGCATCTTTGCGGGTTGGATCGCCGGAGGAAAGAAAACCGGAGGAAAAGCAGGTGTATACACCGGCCTCTTAAACGCACTTGTCCTGGCAATGATCCTTGCGGTGCTGGGCGTCGAAGCTGCTCCGGGCGATCTCGCTCTTCTTCGCTTCCTCGGATCGACGTTTTACATCACTTTGATACTCTTCCCGGTCCTCGGTTTCATCGGCTATCTGGGAGGAGTGCTGGGAGGAGCCCTGAAGGAGCGCTGAACCGAAACCTGTAACGATCTCCGCCGGACGGCCGCATGAGCACTCCCGGGAAAGAGACTGAAGAGGAGGAAGATACGCCAGAACTGCCTGATGCATGAAAGGCACGGGTAGCGGGGCGTTTCCTCAATTTTTCTGTAATGTTAAGAATATAAAAAACATTTTGTAGCATGTACCCTCCTTCAGGTTGGACCTGCCCCCACCGTGAACACGCCCAAAGATGCCAGCGGAAGAAGACCGATCCGCGCCTTCGGGGCTCCTGATGCCGCGGTTTCAGGCCGGCAGCATGAACCGTGTGTATGGCTGGGGCGGGTCGGATGATACCAGGTTCTGTAAGGGGGTATGGAAATGGCCGAAGTATTGTATGGACCGATGCATCTCCTGGTTGTCGGATTCAAGAATCCGGACTTCCACGGCCAGATCCAGCGAGCGCTCGGGTCAGCGATGGAGGCGGGCACCGTCAGGCTGATTGATCTCCGGTTCGTGTACAGGATGCGGATGGAAACGTCGAGGGCATGGAGGCCACGCAACTGAGCGACGATGAGCGGCAGTGTTTCGGCGCCGCCGTCGGAGCGCTCATCGGCCTCGGCGCCGGCGGGGAGGGAGGAGCACGGAGAGGCGCTGAGGCCGGCACGATGGCGGCTGCCCATCGGACCTTCGGCATGACCGAGGAGAACGTCCAGAGAATCTCCGATGCTATCCCGAACAACAGCGCTGCCGCGGTTTTCCTCATCGAGCACCTCTGGGCGAAGGAACTCATGGAGACACTCCGGGATGCCAACGCATACCTCATCGCCGAGGGCATAGTCACACCAGAAGCCCTCGTGATGGCCGGAGCGGCACTCGAGGAGGTGGTCGAGGCTGCGGAGGAGGAAGAGAAGAAGCCGATGGTGGCACCGGCATGGTAACTCCCGTTCGCATCATGCCTGCATGGGTCGGGTGGTCTATGCCCGGTGCAACCACGCGCGAGGCGTCGACAACGTTCGTAGCCACCTGTGGCCGTCTCGCTGATAGGTGCTGCTCTCAAGGAGTTGCCGTCCCTTCACCCCCGCGTCCCGGCCCCACCTCATCTCCCGGCCGGTGTGTATCCCTCATGCATCCCGCCCCCGGAGGGAAAACTTGTTCTACCTACCTGTGGTATTGTACGGTGAATGGAGAGTGGGACTCGGGAGAAAGCCCGGAACGTGCTGAAGCGGATACTCGAAGCGGCCTCCTACACCGTGGCGGAGGTCGACGACCCGCAGGTCCTCTCCGGAATCAGAGACGGAACCGCCCTGTTGGTGCTCTGCTCTGACGACCCGGAGACGATCAGGAAGTTTGATTCGATGAACTACCGCCTGCGCACCGGCGATGACGACCTGGTCTGCAGGAAACTGCTCTTTACCCTCGATCCGACGGTGCAGACGGAGGACTGCATCCGGTGGGGCGCCGATGAGTTTGTCCTCTACGCAGGCAGGGCTGCGCTTGCGAAGGTGCTCGGGCAGACCCTGGTCCTGGATCTCGGCCGACCGGCCCCGGCCATCCGTAGTGAGCCGGCAGAGGCAGCCTCCGCGGCCGGGGAGGAAGAGCCGGAAGCGGGGCCGGAGTTGCCCCACCTTCCCGTCCGGATCACCGAGAAGCGGGCCTGCGGCATCGCCGGGCTGCACGGTTCAGCGAAGTGCCGGTTCATCCCCTACTGGAACTACCGCTACGTGAGCACCGGCGAACGCGAGGTGAAAGACCGGCTGGTCTCCTTCGACGCCGAAGGAGCAGGAGCCGTCAACGCCATCAACGGCATGAAGATGGAGATTGACCAAAAATCCATCGAGCGGGGGCCGGTCCCGTTCGGCTCCGAGATCGTGCCCGCCCGGCTCGTGCGGGAGGACGTCGAGGGGCAGGTCGTGCGGGAGGTTATCGACCGGCTCACCCAGCGGCTCCGGTTCCGTTACGAGAAGGGTGATGCCATCTTCTACGAGGAGAAGACCCTCAAACCCGACCGGAGCAACATCAACGTCGACCTCGAGATCGTCTACGTGCCGGTCTGGCAGGTGCGGGGCGGGAGCAGGATTGTTGAAGTCAACGCGTTCACGGGCGAGATCCTCTCGATGCCGATGGACGAGGGCGTCGAACTCCTGTAGGTAATCATGATCGTCGTCATCGGCGGCGGGCCCGCAGGAAGAATCGGGGCGATGCGCCTCGCGCAGGCGGGTAAGGAGGTCCGGCTCATCGAGAAGCGCAAGATCGGCGGGCAATGCCTGCACGACCGGTGCATGACGCTCTGCGCCTTAAACGATGTCGCCCGGCTCGTCGAGTACGCCCGGACCCAGAAGGACCTCGGTATCCTCGACTCGGTCCCGGCTGTCTCCTACCCCGCGGTCAAACGGAGGATGCGCGAGATCCAGGAGAAACTCTCCACGGTCCTCGACGCCGAGACCCGCCGGGCGGGAGTCGAGATCGTCTACGGCGCCGAAGGCCGGCTGGAGGGAGACCGGGTCTATATCGACGACGAGGAGGTCCGGGCCGACGCGGTCCTTGCGGCTACAGGGTCGCGGGCCGCAATCCCCGATATCCCCGGCACCGATCTTTTCGGCGTCTACACCTACCAGACCCTCCCCGCGATGGAAGAACTCCCGCGCCGCATGATCATCATCGGCGGCGGAGTGGTGGCGGCGGAGTTCGCCCACGTATTCAGGGCATTCGGGTCCGGGGTCGATATCGTTGCCCGGCACGGGCTGCTCCGCGGTCTCGACGGGAAGGTCCGCTCCGCCGCGATGCGCGACCTCGCTGGGGTCGGCATCCGCGAAGAGACCGCTGTTCTGGGCATCGAGGGCGACAGCCGGGTCCGGTCGGTCCTGCTCGCCGGCGGCGACGAGATCGAGGCCGATGTCGTTCTCCTCGCCACCGGGCTCCTCCCCCGGTCGGAGTCGCTGCAGGGGCTCCGCAAGAGCCCGGACGGCGCGGTGATCGTCGACCGGCAGATGCGCACGAGCGTGGAGGGAGTCTACGCCGCAGGCGACGTCATCGGCCCGCCCTACCTCACCCCGCCGCCCGCCGGGAGAATGGGTGGTGGCCGCCGAGAACATCCTCGGCCACCCTGCCGTCATGGACTATACGGGCATCCCGCAGGCGATGAGCCTCCGTTACGACTACGCCTTCGCCACGGCCGGCGCCGACGAGGGATGTGTCACCCTCTCTGCCCCGGCTCCCGCCGGCCCCGGTTCGTTCTGGGACGTTGCGGGCGGCTGGGCGGGACTTGCGCAGGTCCGGATCGAGCCGGAGACCGGCCGGCTTGTCGGGGCCGCGGCCGGCGTCCCGGGGGCGTCGACCCTTCTCTCCTACCTCGGCTACCTGATGAAGCGCGGCATCACCGTCAGCGACTTTGACGATATCGTCGAGGTCCACCCCTCGACCGACGGTGTTTACGGGCTCGCCCGCTACGCTGCCGATATGCTCCGGAAGAAAAACGGGTGAGTTGCCCCGGATGGTGGGGCATCTCATCTCATAGTTCGGAGGCAATGTTGCCTCACGCAAAGGGTGACGGCAGGTAAGAACTCCACGGCCTTCGCGCCTTCGCGTGCGGTTGGTGGGCATATTTGCCCCCATTCGATTCCAAATGAACAGGCCATATCTGCCCTTCGTCTCCCCCACACCGCCCGCGCTTCACACAGGTGGATACTCGTATGTCGCTCTCCGGCATCCCTGCAGGGGTACCCATCCTCTCCGGCAACCCCCTCCCCGCCCGCGCCTTCCGCCTCCTCCCCCCCACCCGGGGGCGGGGGCAGTGCTTGCGATATCCAGTGGAAAGCCGTGCCCGGTTCTCCCCCGGGATCTCCCCATGTAGTGGACCGTGGTGGATATCACCACGGGGGCGGGGGCAGTCATGGCGATAGCCGGTGGGAAGCCGTGCCAGGGAGCGGCTATCGCGCTGATTTCCCGGGGAGAAGAGGAGAGCGATCCCGGACCTGGTTCTTCTCCGGGATCCCCCCGCGTGCGCTGGACCGCGGGGATATCGTCATCGGGGAGGAGACCGGGTACCAGTACGTTCCTCCTCGAAGCCCCCGCCCCCGGAGGGGGGGTGGTACGTGGGGATACCCGGGAAAATCCGTGCCCGGGGATGCAAACCCCCGGACGGTGCGAAACACGATCGATGATCTCCTCCGGTGAGAGTTCCGGTAATTGAGAATCGATGCACTAAATCTGTCGGAACATCTGCCCGAACTTCGGGATGAAATCTTTCTTCCGGGACATGACACCCTCGAGCCGGACGGGCTGGTCCCGCAGTTCCAGTTTGGCGATACAGGCCTCGTCCCCGGCGGCGAAGAGGTCGCTTGCGTTCCCAAAGACGTTCGTGAAGAGGGCAAAGAAGCAGTCGACCCCCATCGTCGTACGCAGGCGGTCGATTTCGGCACGGATCTCGCCCGCGTTGTTCTCTGCGAAATCAAACGACGACGTCATCACCTGCGAGACCATGATGCTCCGCCCGAAGAGGTTGTAGCGCTTCATGTCCCGGGTGAGGAGTTCGTCCTTCGGGAGGGCGTCAAGGTCCATGCCCTTCTGGATCAGTTCCGGCCCGAACTCGGCCGGGTCAACCCCGGTGATCTCCGCAAGGTAGTCTGCAGCCCGGATATCAACGGGCGTGGTCGTCGAGAGTTTCATCACCATCGTGTCCGAGAGGATCCCCGCAAGGAGGAGCCCGGCGGTCGACGGCGTGGGCTCGACACAGGCCTCGATGAACTTGTTCGTGACGATCGTCGAGGTCGATCCCAGGGGATCGTTGAGGAACTTCACCGGCTTTAAGGTGGAGATCGCGCCGAGGCGGTGGTGGTCGATGATCTCAAGGATATCCGCCTGCTCGATCCCGTCCACGGCCTGGGAGTACTCGTTGTGGTCGAGCAGGATCACCGATTTCTGGACGTCCTGCATCAGCGTCGTCCGGGATACGAGCCCGATGTGCTGCCGCCCTTCCCCGACGACGCAGGCGGTCCTGAACTTGGAGTTCGAGACGACGCTTTTTGCGTACTCAAGCGAGTCTTCCATCCGCACCGTGGGGACATCGGTCTCCATGATCATCCGCGCGGGGAGAGAGAGGCTGATCATCTTGCCGACGCTGAAGGCGTCAAGCGTCGTCGCGAGCACCGAGGCTCCCCGCGTCCGGGCGGCGGCGATCACCCGTTCGCCCACCGGCGCG
The DNA here is from genome assembly GCF_913757945.1 of Methanoculleus sp. 10. Taxonomy (NCBI): domain Archaea; kingdom Methanobacteriati; phylum Methanobacteriota; class Methanomicrobia; order Methanomicrobiales; family Methanomicrobiaceae; genus Methanoculleus; species Methanoculleus sp. 10. The sequence goes on from NZ_CAJYDP010000002.1 coordinate 210,060, forward strand.
CCTTCGGCGATGATGAGCGCGGCGACCCCCGCCGATATCAGGGCGAGCTGGGCCGGTTCGTTGTCTCCGACGATCGCGATATCGTCCGGCGTCATCCGGGAGAGGGTGACGTGCAGGGCGTCGATGACGGTGTAGACCCGGCCTTCCCCGAGCGTCTCGTGCGCCGGCACGACCGTCCGGGCATCGAGGATGCGCGCAAGGGTCGCAAGCGGCATCGGGACGAGCGAGAGCTGCTCCCGGGGGTTCTTCCGGACGTAGGCCCGCGCAAGCCCGTACTCGCTGACGAGCCCGACCAGGGTTGCCTCTTCGTCCGTGATCGGCATGTTCCGCATGTCGTAGGTGTCCATCAGGGCGGCGACGTCGACTGTCGGGACGTCCTGCCGGGCGCTTCGGGTATCGAGCGGTATGTCGGATACGGTGGGCTCGACGCTCGCTATGTAGACCGGAGGCTCGGCGTTGAACGTCTCAAGCGCAAACCGGGTCTCCGCGCTCACCTCCCCGCACCGGGCGGGGACGTACTTCCCCGGTTCGGCGTGATTGCGGAGTTCTGCGTAGCCGATGACGCTGCAGATGCTGTCGGTGTCGGGCTGCCTGTGGCCGATGATGACGATCTTGTTGTGTCCCATACTCTCCTCGGTTCCCCGCGGGGCTGCGGTTGTCTCAAGAGGTATCGCCCTCTGCCGTCAAAGGTTTTATGCCGCCCCTCCGTACCGTCGGGAGGAATGTTGAAGTAGGAGTTCTCTCCATTCTCCGGCGTGGGAACCGATCATGCCGGGTCCATCCCGGCCCTGCTCATTCTGATATGCCTCCTGGCCTCTCCTGCCGTTGCCGGCCCGGAGGACGTGACGGTGACGTCCGCCGCGGTCGACCCTCCGGTCCTGATGCAGGGTGACTCAGGCACCATCACGGTTTTCGTCCAGAACAACGGGCCCACGGCCGTCCCGGCCGGCGGGGCCCGCCTCTACGGCGACGGCGTCGTCCCGGCAAGCGAGCCCTACCCCTCGGTCGGGGTTATCGGCGCGGGCCTCAACCGGACGTTCACCTTCGCCGTCCGGGCGGACGCACCCGACGGGATCTACTACCCTGTGTTCCACCTGGACTTCCGGGAGAACGGAACCCTCCGCTACCCGGTCCCGGTCCGGGTCGATGACACCCCGCTCAGTGCGACGGTGGCCGGGAAACCTGAAACCTTCTCCCCCGGGAGGGAGGCCGCTGTCACCGTCCGGGTGGCGAACCCCCGCCCGAACGCCGCCTCCGGCGTCCAGGTGACCCCGCAGGGGACGGGGTTTACCGTCACCCCGGCGCGGGCGTTCATCGGCAGCCTCGCGCCCGACGGGTCCGCGGCCGTCGTCTTCAACCTGACCCCGGCAAGCGAGATGAACGTCACGTTTGAGGTGGCCTGGCGGAACGGGCTCAATAGTCATGCCGCAAACCTCACCCTGCCGGTCATCTTCAGCGAGGATAAGCGGCGGGCCGACCCCGTCATCACCAACGTCGAGGTCGCCACGGAGGGGGGGATCTATCGGGCGACCGGGGATGTCGCGAACGCGGGCCTCGAGTCCGCGCGGTCGGTCCTCGTCACCACCGGTCCGCCCGCGGTCCCTGCTGACCCCTACCGGGTCTACGTTGTCGGCACCCTCGACCCCGATGACGTCGCCCCGTTCGAGGTGACGTTCCGGGCCGGGACGGGCGTTACCGAGGTGCCGCTCATCATCGACTACCGCGACAGCGACGGGAACCCCTTCTCGGTGACCGTGCCCGTCTCGATCGAGAACCGGACGGCCGCGGGTGGAGCGGTGCCCGCAATCGTGGTCCCGGCCGTAACTACCGGCGTGCTGGCCCTCGCCGCCGCACTGGCGGCTCTCTGGTACATCCGGAGACGGCGGCGATGAGCGGCGAGCCCATCCTCCGGTTCGAGGACGTCAGCAAGGTCTACTCTCTCCCGGCAGGCGACGTCGTTGCGCTCGACCACGTCTCCCTCACCGTCGAGCCAGGCGAGTTCATCGCCGTTATGGGGCCCTCTGGCTCCGGGAAGTCGACGCTCTTGAACATGATGGGCTGTCTCGACGTCCCGACCACCGGGAAGATCTACCTCTCCGGGCAGGAGATCTCCGGGATGAGCGACGACGACCTCACCCGGCTCAGGCGTGACCACATCGGGTTTGTCTTCCAGCAGTTCAACCTCATCCCGCTGCTGTCGGCGCTTGAGAACGTCGAGTTTCCCATCGTCCTCGCCCGCGGCCGGGAGGAGAGCCGGCAGCGGGCGACCGAGGTCCTCGCGGCGGTGCACCTCGACGACGCTCTCTTCTCCCACAGGCCGGGCGAACTCTCCGGGGGCGAACAGCAGCGTGTGGCGATCGCCCGGGCGCTCGCAAACGATCCCGACCTCATCCTCTGCGACGAGCCGACCGGCAACCTGGATACGAAGACCGGGACCGCGATCATGGACCTCCTCGCGGCGGAGAACCGCCGGGGCAAGACGGTCGTCATGGTCACCCACGACCCCCGGATCGCCGCATACGCCCGGCGCACGATCCGGATCGTGGACGGAAGGCTGGTATGATCTTCCTCTCCTTCGCTCTCCGGAACCTCCGGCGCCACTGGTTCCGGTCGCTCCTCTCGGTCATCGGGATCGTCGTCGGCGTCGCGGCCATCGCGTCGCTCGGGATCCTCGGGGGGAGCATCAACCTCCTCGTCGCAAACCTCATCAGCGACGTGGGGGACACCATTGTGATCACCCCGCACACCGCCATCGGCGGGACGTTCGCCGGGGACCCCCGGACTGCCGTGGACGCGACCCTCTCCTCCCGGGAGGTGGACGATATCAGGCGGGCGGCAGGCCCGTACCGGGCGATCCCCGTGCTGCAGGGGGCAGACGAGGTGGAGTTCGGCCGCGGCGAGACCGGGTATACCCGGGTCATCGGGCTCGACCCGGAGGATATCCCCGTCCTGCTCAGGCTCGAGGACGGGCGCTACCCCCGGCAGAACCAGCCGGGTGCGCTTGTCGGGACCTACCTTGCCCGGGAGTACGGCCTCTCCCCCGGCTCAAGGATCACCGTCGGCGGGGAGGACCTGCGGGTGGCGGGCGTGCTTGCGGAGCGGGGGTTTGCCGTCGATATCAACCCCGACTACGCCATCGTCGTCCCGGAGGGCTGGTACACCGGTCATTTCGGCACCCGGGACGGCTACGCGATGGTCATCGTCCGGGTCGGGGATATCGCCGCGATCGACGAGGTGAAGGACGCGGTGGACAACCGGCTCAACCGGCGTGAGGACGTGGTCGACATCGTCGATTCCCGGGAGATGCTCGGGCAGTACCAGGATATCTACGATCAGATCACGGTCTTCCTCCTCGGGATCGGGGGGATCTCCCTCCTCGTTGCGGCCGTCAACATCCTCAACGTCATGTACATCGCGGTGACCGAGCGGGTCTCAGAGATCGGGGTCATGCGGAGCATCGGGGTCATGCGGAGCGAGGTCTTGCGGATCTTCCTCTACGAGGCCCTGATCCTCGGGGTTGCCGGGAGCGCCGTCGGGGGGGTCTTGAGCGCGGCTGTCGGCTACGCCGCGAGCGTCGCCGCCATCGGGGTCTTCACGGCGGGGACCACGTTCGGTGAAGGCTTCGCCGTCTTCAACACGACCGCCGTCGGGTACATCGTCTTCGGGATGGCGTTCGGCATCGGGACAAGCGCCCTCGCCGGGTTCTACCCGGCCTGGAAGGCGGCCCGCCTCCGCCCGGTGGAGGCGATGCGGCATGCGTGATAGGATTCTGGTCAACCTTGCGGTCCGGAATCTCAGGCGGCACGCGGTCAGGTCGGTCCTTGCGATGGTTGGGATCGTCATCGGGGTCCTTGCCATAGCGTCGCTTGGGATCCTCGGCGCCAGCCTCTCGGCGCTCGTCGGGGGCCTGGTCTCGGACGTGAGCGACACCATCATCGTCACCCCCCACGTTGCGGTATCCAGCGGCGACCCCTTCGACCCGAGGAACATCCTCGCTTCACGGCTATCAGACCGGGACGTGGCGCTCATCGAGAAGGCAGCCGGGCAGAACCGCGTCATCCCTATGTTCCGGACGGCCGAGCGGCTTGTTGTGGGGGATACTTCCGGTTACGTGACGGTCTACGCGCTCCACCCCGACGATATACCGTTTCTGCTTGATGCTGAGGCGGGCCGCTACCCGGCGTCCGCGTCGCCCGGGGTGATGGTGGGGTCGCTCCTTGCCGAAGATCTCGATCTCTCCGTGGGGAGCCGCATCGGGTTTGCGAACGAGAGCGTCCGGGTCACCGGGATCGCTGCCGAGCGGGGCATGGGGATCGACATCAACCCCGATTACGCCGTCATCGTCACCGATGCCCGCTACCCGGGCGAGGACCCGGGGATGGTGGTGGTGAAGGTTGGAGACCCCGCCGATATCGGGGAGGTGAAGGCTGCCATCGACGCGCAGGTCAACCGCAGGAAGGAGAAGGTGGATGTCCTCGACTCGCGCGAGGTGCTGGAGCTCTACTACGAGACGATGGACGCCATCTCCCTCTTCCTGCTCGGGATCGGGGCGGTATCGCTCTTCGTCGCGAGTGTCTCGATCCTCAACGTCATGGTCATCTCTGTCACTGAGCGAACGCGCGAGATCGGGCTGATGCGGAGCATCGGGGCTGAGAGACGCCGTGTGCTTGTCATGTTCCTCTTCGAGGCCCTGGTCCTCGGGGTTCTGGGGAGCATCGCCGGAGGGGTCCTGAGCGCTCTCGTAGGCTACTACGCGAGCGCCGCCGCTTCAGGGCTCCTCGGAGGCTTTGTCGCCCCGGGCGGGGCGGCGGCCACGGGCCCGGCGGTCGCCGGCTACATCGCCTTCGGGATGGTCTTCGGCATTGCCGCAAGCCTCGTCGCCGGGCTCTACCCGGCGTGGAAGGCGGCGCAGTTAAACCCAATCGAGGCGCTCCGCTACGAGTAAGGAACTCCTGGAACGTTTCCTGAGGGTCCGAGGCCGCCCCTGGATCCCCGGGTGCAGGGTTTATATATCCGGGGCGGTATGGGGAAGTCAGGTGAAGAACAAATGCTCTTTGTCCTGTGGTATAAGTTCGAACCGGAGCACACCCACCAGGTCCTGGAACTCTGGAAGCACTTCCAGTATCCCTCGGATGTGAAGATCCACCACCGCTACCTCCTCATCGGGCGGCACATGTCGGTTGCCATCTTTGAGGCGCCTGACGAGCGATCCATCCTGAAGATCACCGCGCCGTTCAGCTCCTACGGCGTTGCCCACGTCGCGCCGGCGATGCCGCTCGAAGAGGCGATCAAGGCGGTCTGACCGGGAGCGCTGCACGACGTCGACACTCTACTTTTTTCCGCCCGGCGGGGTCCCCACGTGGCTCCCGCCGGGGTTTTCCCGGAACGCTGCCGTCCCCCCCGGGCCGGTTGCAGGGTGGCCGGGGCAATGAGTCCATGCGTAATTTCATGGTCCAGGAGACCGGAAACTCTATGAGCACTTGCAGGATGATAGACTCTCCTGTCGGGAAGCGCTCCGACCCTCTCCGGTCCACAATACGATACCAATACTCAAGTTGCGTGAAACGAATGTTGCAGATGATTACGTGGCTCAACAAGAACTTCAGCTCGCTCCAGCCGACGCGGGCGATCATCATGAGAGCGCTGCGCCACCTGCGCCCTGCGGATCGAAAAAAGCTCTTCTCCGAGGATATTCCCGAGATGAGGACCGCGGAGGGGAGGTGGTTTGAAGCGATCGTCTACGAGATGATCCTCGACCTCTCTCTCCAGACCGATCTCATCCTCTCCGTTGTGGCCCGGGGTGCCGACGGCCCGGAGAAGGTCCGGCGTGCGCAGCTCGGTCAGAACGGCCTCTTCTACTCGAACATCGGGGATATCAAGGTCCGGGGCAACGGGCAGGATCTCGCCGAGGTCGACCTGATGCTCGTCGACCATACGGGGGCGCTGACGTTTGGCGAGATCATCACGTCTCCTGCCGACTTAAAAGAGTTTGAAGCGGAGATCCACTACAAAAAACAGCTTCTCGGCTACCTCTACGGGCAGCCCACCGTGCCGTTCCTCCTCATCTCCTCGGTCGACATCTCGCGGACGGCCGTCGTCCGCCGCCTCCTCAGGGAGCCCGACAACGTCCTCCTCACCACCCCGGCCTGCGAGGACCTGAAGGCCCTGATCCGTCCCCGGGACCTGAAACGAAGCCCGCCACGCAGGATCCGGCACGAGAAGCTGATCTCGATCCCGGAGATCGCCCCGCGGCGGCCGTTCGACTACAAGAAACTGCACGACGAACGGCTGCAGAGCATCATCGCCGCCGTCACCTCCAGCAAGGGCGTCGGGGAACTCGGCACCCCGGACGAGATCCCGCCGATCGTAAAGAAAGTTCTCTTCGGCGGCCTCTACCCTTCCGCCGTCCGGATGCTTGACGCCCGGTACCCTATCCGCATCAAGGGGAAGACCTACGACCCGGATGCGATCCAGAAGCAGTTCTCGAAGGTCGTCCTCGCGGTGAATATCCCCGAGTACCGGCCGATCATCTACCTCCGGACCCGGGACAAGAAGGAGTACCTCAAGATGGTGCCAAGCCGGGCGGGCGGGTTCAAGTTCGAGAGCCGGCGGACGCCTCACATGGCCGGATTCTTCCTCTGGCTCGAGTCCGTCCGGCCGTCGCTCGGGGCGGAACTGACGCGGGAACTCCTCGACGCGTTCCCTGCGGTCCACGTTCCCCCGGCTCCGGCGGCCGGGGAACCGTAAGGTACCTATGGGGCCGGGACGCATATGTCTCCATGATCATGGGGTATGGTGATCCGGTATGGACCTGATCACCGAATTTGTCGGGTTTTTGGGGTTCAGCCTGGTCGCGGTCGCGTCGATCACCGCGGTGATGAACCCGGCCTCCACGATCGCCGTCTACACGGCGCTCACCGAGGGGATGAGCGGGAGCGAGCGCACGAAGGTCATCAGGACCTCCATGAAGATAGCCTTCATCGTGCTCGCCTTCTTTGCCCTCACGGGGCAGTTGATCTTTACGATCTTCAACATCACCGTCCCGGCGTTCCAGATCGCCGGCGGCATCCTCTTAATCAGCGTGGCGACCGGGATGCTCACCTCGAAAGGCGAGGCCTACTCGACTGCGGACCTTGAGAACATCGCCGTCGTCCCGTTGGCCTTCCCGCTCTCGTGCGGCCCGGGGACGATCACGACGGTGATCCTGCTCGCATCGGGTCCGGAGGGTATCTGGAGCATTGTCGCCGTCTTTCTCGGGATCATCGTGGCTCTCGCCCTCTCCTACATCGGGATGCTCTACGGGCCGCGGATCTTCTCCCTGATCGGGGAAGGGGGGCTCCGGGTCGTTCCGAAACTGATGGCGATCATCGTCCTTGCGATAGCCATCCAGTTCATCATCAACGGGACTGCTGCGGCGCTGCCCCAGCTGCTGGCAAACCTTGACCTCATCGGGCTTGTATGACCGATATCCAGATCGCATGTATCCAGGCGCTCCAGGCTCAGGCGGCATGGCTTTTGATCCCGATGCAGTTCTTCTCGTTCCTCGGGCAGCCGGAGTTCTACCTGCTCATCATCCCGGCCTTTTACTGGTTCCGGGACCCGTGCCTCGGGCTCCGTCTCGGCCTCCTTATGGGGATATCGGGCGGGCTCAATGAGGCTCTCAAAGTCGCGTTTCACCTTCCCCGCCCCTACTGGGTCAGCCCTGAGGTCCGGGCGCTCGGGAGTCACCCGTCGTTCGGGCTGCCGTCGGCGCACGCCCAGGGGGCGGTGGCGTTCTGGGGGCTGATCGCCGTCCAGGTCCGGCGCTGGTGGTTCTGGATAGTTGCGGCTGCGACTATCTTCCTCATCGGCACGTCCCGTGTCTTTTTGGCGGTACACTTCCCGACCGACGTTATTGCGGGGTTTGCAGTCGGCGCCGGCATCCTTCTTGGGTTCCTCGCCCTCGAAGGACCGGTGGGCCGCCGGGTCGCCGCCCTCCCCCTCTCCCGGCAGGTGCTCGTCGCGTTTGCCGGGTCCCTCGCCCTGGCGCTGGTCTCCGTATCCGCCCTCGCGGCTCTCGGGGATTGGCAGGTTCCTGCGTCCTGGGCGGCGGGGGCGCTCGAGCGGTCGGGGCAGCCGATCCACCCGCTCGACCTCCGGGATGCCGTCACGGCGTCAGGGCTCTTCTTCGGGTTCGCGGCCGGTGCGGCGGCTGCGTGGCCGGCACGGGGGGGCATGTGCGCCGTCGGGAAGGGGTCCGTCCACCTGCTCCGTTACATCTTCGGGATATCGGTGACGGGGGCGATCTGGTTCGGGATCGGGCTCTTCATCCCCCAGGACCCGGGTTTCGTCTTCTGCACTCTCCAGTACCTCCGGGCTGCCGCCGCCGGTGCCTGGGTCTCGTTCGGCGCCCCGGCGGTCTTTGCCTGCCTGAACCTGGCGGATCGCTCCTGACGGAGCCCTCTTTCCATACTCTTTTATCCCGCCGGGTCCATTTCTCTCTTATGCTTGCAGAGGGGATCGCTCTTGGCTGGATGCTGATCGTACTCGGGGCGGTGCTGTTCCTGGTCGAGGTTTACCAGCCCGGGTTCTTCATCGCCGTCCCCGCTACGGTCCTGATCATCCTCGGCGTCCTTCTCCTCCTCGGCGTCGATATCCTCAGTTCTCCCACCGGCCTCATCGTCGGGGTTCTGGCGGCAATCGCTGCGGCCTCCGTCACCGTCTGGGTATACAGCCGTCTCACGTCCGGAAAGAAACCCCCCACGACCCTCTCCCGGGATTCGCTCGTCGGTCTCGAGGGGACGGTAGTCGCGCCGGTCGATGCGGTGACGCTCGCGGGGAAGGTGCGGATCGGGAGTATGGAATGGAGCGCCCGTTCCGGGCCCGGGGAGATCATCCCGGCCGGAAGAAGGGTTGTCGTCGTCCACTCCGAGGGAGTGCATGTTGTTGTGAAAGAGGTTGTTTAAATGGCTTTAATCGGACAGATCCCGTGGACCGGGTTGATCACGATCTTTCTCATCATCGTGATCGTCATCATCTTCGCCAGTGGCGTGGTGATCGTGCAGCCATACGAGCAGGGGCTCCAGATACGTCTCGGGCAGTACATGGGGAGGATGAACCCGGGGTTCCGGTGGGTGGTCCCGCTGATCACGAGGGTCGTGAAACTCGATCTCCGGACGGAAGTGATGGACGTCCCGCGGCAGGAGGTGATCACGAAGGATAACTCCCCGACGAACGTCGACGCGATCGTCTACGTCCGGGTGATCGACCCGGAGAAGGCCTACTTTGAGGTGATGAACTACCGATCGGCGACGGTGGCGCTCGCCCAGACGAGCCTGCGGGGGATCATCGGCGACATGGAGCTCGACGAGGTCCTCTACAACCGGGACATCATCAACGCCCGTCTCCGGGACATCCTGGACCGGGAGACCGACGCCTGGGGCGTGAAGGTCGAGCGGGTGGAGATCAAGGAGGTCGACCCGGCCGGTGCGGTCAAGCAGGCGATGACCGAGCAGACCGCGGCCGAACGGGAGCGGCGTGCTGCGATCCTCCGGGCCGACGGCGAGAAGCGGGCGGCGATCCTCCGGGCGGAGGGGAGCCGGCAGAGCATCATCCTCGAGGCCGAAGGGGAACGGCAGAGCAAGATCCTGCGGGCCGAGGGCGAGCGGATGTCCCGCATCCTGCAGGCGCAGGGCGAGGCGCAGGGACTGCGCATCCTCTCGGTCGGCGCCCGGCCGCTGGACCGGCGGGCGATCACGGTCCTCTCGCTTGACGCCTTAAAGAAGATGGCTGAAGGCCAGGCGACAAAGATCATATTCCCGTTCGAGTTATCGAGCGTCGTCAAACAGGCTGCCGAATACCTCGGCGCCACCGTCGAGGCCCCGGAGGTTCCCGAAGGCACGGAACTGCCGCCGGAAGATATCCTCGGGGAGATCCCGGGCCCGGAGGCGCTCCGGGCCGTAGAGGAGGCGGCAAAGAGCATCGAGACCGATATCGATGCGGAGATGCAGAAGAAACCCGGGGAACTGGAACGGAGAGAGGGACTGTAGAGCCCTTTCCCGGCCCCTCGGAATTTTAGGGGGCAGGAAGTCTCCGGGTCCGTAAGGGAGAAATCTCCGGTACAGTTATGTCATCAGAAGTATCAATCATAGAAACGGTGGCATGATCTCAAAACCATTTCGTATGACGGAAATAACTCCTGTTTTTGCCGAAAGATCTTTTTTCATCAATGAAACCGGACGGGAGCTACCGCTGGAAAACTTTGTACCGGCAGAGATCCTTGAGGTGGCGGAGGCCGAGGGGCAGCGTGCCATCCCGATGATAGCGAAAAACCTCTCCTTTATGAAAGAGATCGAAGCCATATCCGGCAATCTGCCGTCACACCATCGTTTCGTGAATGCGGACAGCCGCAATCTTGCGTTTCTTCCTGATGAGAGCGTTCACCTGGTCGTGACGTCGCCTCCCTACTGGACCCTGAAGAAGTACCCCGAGAAAGACGAACAGCTCGGGCAGATTGAAGATTATGAACGTTTCTTAGAGGAACTCGATAACGTCTGGAGACACGTCTACCGGGTCCTTGTCCCGGGAGGTCGTCTGGTCATCGTCGTCGGCGACGTCTGCCTGCCCCGGCGGGAGGCCGGGCGCCACGTCGTCATGCCCCTCCATGCCAGCATTCAGGAGCACTGCCGGAAGATAGGGTTTGACAACCTGGCTCCGATCATCTGGTACAAGATCGCCAACGCCTGCTTTGAGGCAGACTCGCCGGGATCATTCCTGGGCAAACCGTATGAACCCAACGGGATCGTCAAGAACGACATCGAGTATATCCTCTTCCAGAGGAAACCCGGCGGTTACAGGAAGCCCACACTCGCGGCGCGGCTGCTCTCGGTCATATCGGAGGAGAACCAGAAGGCGTGGTTCCGCCAGATCTGGGACCTCAAGGGAGCATCGACCCGGGAGCATCCCGCACCCTACCCTCTGGAACTGGCCGAGAGGCTTGTACGGATGTTCTCGTTCGTGGGCGATACCGTCCTCGATCCCTTCGGCGGCACGGGGACGACCGGCCTCGCTGCCGCGCGGTGGGGCCGAAACAGCATCAGCGTCGAGGTTGAAGAAAAATATTTCCTCATGCAGATTGAACGGTTTGCTCATCAGGCGAAACAGTCTCGATTGTTCTGATAGAGGCGGATTCATGGTGAGTGACAGGATACTCGGGGAAATCTCCCGTGACGATTATTTTTCTTGCGCGGTGCGGTATTTCTGGGATAAGAGGGCTTCGCAGGCAAAAGATCAGAACAACCGGGGTGTGAAAGATCAGGGCTTTCGCTCGGAAGCGACAGGCGGGAAGCATATGGACCGGTTTTTCTCGCTCATCCGGGATCTGCTGGTGGATATCGGGGTGCCAGAGGGTGATATCTGCATACGAAAGAGATCCCTCGACCTTCCGGGGTACTTCCGCGCGGAGAAGCAGTGGGATCTTATCGTTATCAAACACCATCCTGAGGGGAAGAAGGAACTGGTTGCCGTCCTTGAATTAAAATCCCAGAAGGGGCCGTCATTTGGGAATAACATCAATAATCGGACCGAGGAGGTTCTTGGGAGTGCGTACGATCTCTGGACGGCCTACCGGGAGGGGGCCTTCAAAACGTCCCCGTCTCCCTGGCTTGGATACCTGCTCCTGCTGGAGGATTGCGAGAGATCCCGAAGGAGCGTGCGGAACAACGAACCACACTTTGAGGTCTTTCCCGAGTTTAAGGAAGCCTCATATGTCGAACGCTATCACCAGACCTGCCTCAAGCTGGTACGGGAAAGAGTCTATTCCGAGGTCTGCTATCTGCTTGCGAAGGAAGAGGATAAGATGCAACCCCGGAACTATTCCGAACCGGATGAGATTCTGTCGGGATACCGGTTCCTGCGGTCCTTGTGTTCGCATCTGAACAACTTTTATGAAATAGCATAACTCCGTTCCCCGTCAGCGGCGGAGTAACCACAATGATGCCGCCGCTGAAATCTGATGATGGGAGCGGCATGCGAAAATCCGAGATGTGGCCCCGGTCTGGGCAAAGCGGGGTCGCTCACCCCATCGTCAACACAAACCGCACCGCCGCGACGAGCATCGGCATTGTGATGAGGAGGATCAGCATCATCGTCACAAACCCGCTGATCGAGGCGACGACCCGCGGCGCGTACCGGGACCAGCCCCGCCGCTCGAAGAACCGCTCCACCCCTTCCTTCATCATATAGCCGCCGTCGAGGGGAACGATCGGGATGGCGTTGAACATGCCGACCAGCAGGTTGAACCACCCGGTCCAGAAGGCGAGGTGGACCGTGCCCCAGAAGAAGGGGAACGGCTCCTCCCACGCTACCTGCTCGGGGGTATCGGCGAGCAGGATTGCAAGTTGCTGGGTGTTGCCCTGGATGAACGCGTCGATCGGGGCTATCGTCAGGTAGAGCGGGGCAAGCAGCCCGAGGTTCGCGACGTTCCCGATGTGCTCCTTCACCGCGGGCGCGTTGTAGTAGTAGACTCCCATGAACCCGGAGTCACGGTCACGGCCGAGCACCTCCGGCCACCCGGAGAGGGTGAGGGTGTAGGTGCTCTCGATCCCATCCTTCTCCGCCGTCAGCGTGACCGTCTCCCCGGGCCGCGTCCCGTCCATGATCGCCGATACCTCCTCCTGGCTCGCCACGGGCACACCGTTTATGCCTGTGATGACCGAGTAGCCGGGGAGGCCCGCTTCTGCCGCCGGAAAATCCTTGTAGACTCCCTGGACGAGCGGGACGGAGAGAGGCGTCGCCATCCCGATGAGGAGGAACATCGCGGCGAAGCAGGCGAGGCCGATGACAATGTTGTTCGTGATCCCGGCGCCGAACATCCGGATCTTGGGCATCCCTTTTGCCGCGTCGACGTCCGCTTCGTCGGGCTCGACGAATGCCCCTATCGGGATGACGGCGATGAGGAGACCCATGCTCCGTACCCGCATATCCTCGACCCGGGCGAGGATCGCGTGGCCGAACTCGTGGATGACGATCGTGAGCAGAAGGCCGACGATGACGGCCGCGGTGACCGGTATCGCCTGGTTGACCCCCGGTATGGCGAGGATATTTCTTGGATCGTAGATCCCGGTCGGCTCCGGGGTATGCACCACAAGCTGGGGGACCGCAAGGACCAGGGCGAGCGTCATGAAGGCCGAGACTGCCACGACCATGATGACCCCGAGCGTCGCGTAGGCCCGCAGCGGCGCCTTAAACTTCTGGAACCAGTCGAAGAAACCGACCCGTTCGGTCTTGATCGCCATGATGGGGCCGAAGAACATGATGCGATCGCGAAACAATCCCCGGTCGCGGATATAATAAGCGATCAGGAGATAAGCCGCGACAAGAAGGAGGAGTATCCGGATCCAGATCATCACTCACGGTTAGTGCGCAGAAAGCATAAATTCTTCCGGGTTACGGGAAGTCCTGCATCGTCGTCTGGTAGAGGTTCGCCACCGTCTTCCAGCTCCGGCGGGCGCAGGGCGGCGGGTTCCCGTACTCACGGATGTAGTCGCGGAGAAACCCGATGGTTGTCGGGTCTGACGGGTAGCCGCTCCCGATCTTCCCGTACTGTTGCTCGAGTTCCCGGATCGCCCGGTCCCGGGTGACCTTTGCGACGACGCTTGCCGCGCCGACGATCTTGTAGCGGGCATCCGCCCGGTGCTCGGCGACGACCGCACAGGGGAAGTCGAGGTGAGATGCGACCGTCCGGCCGTAGCGTTCTGCGTTCACGTCGCAGGCATCCACGTAGGCATACTCCGGGCGGAGCCCCATGAGCGCTTCGGCATGGAGTTCGGCCACGCACGCGTTCATGCTCATCCTGCTCCGGGCATCGTCGATACCGGCGGCGTCGATGGTGACGATAGCGATCGCGAAGTCGCGAAAGATGACTCCGTAGAGCTCCTCGCGCTGCTTCGGCCGGAGGGCTTTCGAGTCCCGGATGGGGAGGGCCGCAAGATCCTCGACCGCCCGGCAACCGACGGCGGCAACCACCATCGGGCCGATGACCGAACCCTTCCCCGCTTCATCCACCCCGCAGATCACACACTCTGGTTTATTCGCAAGGTATTTCAATGGCAACGGTTGAATCCAGATGGAATGTACACCATCATCGTCGGCCTGGGGGGGATCGGCCGGAACCTGACTGCGATCGCCGTGAACGCCGGCGATTCCGTGGTGGTGATCGACCAGGACGAGGCGCGTGCGAGCGATATTCTGGAGCACTACGACGTCCTCGCCATCACCGGGAACGCGACCGATAAATCGGTGCTGCAGGATGCCGGGATCGACCGGGCCGATGCCCTGGTCGCCACCACGAGCGATGACGCCGTAAACCTGATGACCTGCTGGCTCGCCAAACGCTACAACGTGAGGAACGTCGTCTCGATCGTCAACCAGAAGGAGCACTCCGACCTCTTCAACGAGGTTGGGGTGAAGATCAGCGAGAACCCCGACGAGCTGGTGGCGAGCCGGCTCTATTACTGGGCGAAGAGCCCGAACCTCCAGCAGGTCGCCTCGATCCCCGGGGGCACCATCTTCGAGATCGTCGCCGAAGAAGGCGCGCCCATCACCGACCACGAGATCCGGGACCTCGATGTCCGCGACTTCGTCTTCATCGCCATCCGGCGTGCCGGGGGCGACCTCATCATACCGAGCGGCACCGTCCGTATCCGGCCGGGGGACGTCATCACGGTATTTACAAAAAAGGAAGCGGAAGGGGAGACGATAAAGACCCTCAGCAAGCAGCTGAAGCGGTCAGGATAGAGCGTCTTTGAGTGATTTTAGTTCAAAGAGCATCTTTGGGTTCCGCTTGATCAGTTCCTTGATGAGCGCCGAGACCGAGAACTCCTTGAGGCTGATGTTTGCGATCGAATCCGCGAGGGTGTTGAGTTTCTTATCGTCGAGGGTTATGAAATACTCCTTGACCTTGTAGTTCCGTTCGAGGAACTTGCCCATCCGCGATGCCCGCCACCCGGCGTCGTACGGCATCAGCGCCTCTTTCGAGCAGTTGCCCGCCGATATGCATTCGGAGGCCACCCGGGCGGCCAGCCTCCCGGTGAACATGGCGTTCCCGATCCCGCCGCCAGTGAGGGGGTCGACGACCCTCGCCGCGTCGCCGACGACCATAAGGCCGTCGCCGACCGTGCAGGGGAGCGGCCGGCAGACCGGGACACCGCCTGCGATACACTCGATCGTCTTCCCGCCGGGGAAGTTCTTCGCGACGAACCGATCAAGATAATCCTTCGCCCGCGTACCGTCCCGGCTCTTCCTGCCGGAGATGCCGATCCCGACGTTTGCCGTCCGCTCGCCCTTCGGGAAGACCCAGAGGTAGCCTTCGGGCGCGACCTCGTTACCCAGGTAGAAGTCCGTCGAACCCGCGTCGATATCGATGTCGGTGATCAGGTACTGCGCACAGCTCATCATCTCCCGGAGGGGCACGGTGGTGTCGAGCCCGGCCCGGCGGGCGAACTGCGCCTCCGTGCCGTCCGCAGCGATAACCACGTCTGCCCGGATCTCGGCCGGCGTCCCGACCGAGAGCACCTTCGCGCCCCGGACCGCCCCGTTATCCAGGATCGGTGCGGTCGCCCGGGTCTTGACGACCACGTCCGCCCCTGCCTCGGCCGCCTGCCAGACGAGTTCCCGGTCAAAGACCTTCCGGTCGAGGACGTAGCCGACCTCGTTTCCCGCCCGGTCCTGTTCGAGGCTGATGGTGGTGCCATTCGGGGCGATGAGCCGGGCACGCTCGATCTCCGCGGAGATCCAGCAGGGGTCGGGCTTGATGAACTCTCGTAAGAGTTCTTTGCCGATCCCCTCCGCGCACCGGACCGGTGTGCCGATGGCAGGACGCTTCTCGATGAGGCAGACCGAGTTCCCTGCTTCGGCCGCCGTCTTCGCCGCAAGAGCGCCAGCGGGTCCGCCACCGACGATGAGGATATCGTAGTTACTCTTCATGGACGACCTCCAGTGCCCCGAACGGGCACGCCCGTGCGCAGATGCCGCAGGCAATGCACTCCCGCTCAAGGCTGAGGTAGGCGTCGATCAGCTCGAGCGCATCCTCCGGGCAGACTGCGACGCAGGTGCCGCAGTATCCGCACTTGTCTCGGTTTATCCTGAGCATTGTACTCATGTTGTTGCTGGTCTCGCAAATACCTTTATGTTCCCTGCTTCCGGCGACGCCCGACTTGCCCATCCTCCAGGACAGGTACACCGATGTCCAGCGGCAGGTTGCGGGGACGACTGCAATGCAAAACCAGCTGGATATGATTCTGGACGAACTCCGGAGCATTCTTGTAGCGGACCCGGCGAAGGCGCTGGAAGCGATCAGGCTGATGCAACAGGACGCACAGAAGCCGGCGGCGTGAAGGCCCGGGCACAACCCTATTTGGGGACATTCACCGGTCCGGAGGCCCTGCACCGGCTGGTCGACAAAACGGATCAGGGCGCTGGTGGGGTGTGTGGTGAATGTTGACCAGGAGAAACCTATTTGAGGTATCCGCGGGCATTATATCATATCCCGAGGTGAAGTGACGATGGCAAAACCAATCGAACTTGGGCTTACCCTTGAGGGCGAAGATGCCCGGCGTTTTCATGAGTATATGGAGAGGCCCACCTATACCGACGATGCACGGGAACTGATCCGATTTGCAGCGCGAGAAGCGAAAAACCGGCGTCTGTGAACATAACATGCCTCTCCGGGCGCTCCGTTTTTTACCGCTTTCCAGGGACTCGGACGTATCGACCTTCAGCTGTGGCCATGACGATCTGGACGAATTCCTGATCGAGGATTCGATGGAGTATCAGCAGCAGCGCCTATCCGTAACCCGCCTTGCGTATATCAACTCTGAAATTGTAGGGTTTTTCACCCTGGTGACCGATTGCATCGATGCAAAACAGGTAGCCCCGGAGGACGGGAGGCGGGGGTATCCTTACCGAAAGTATCCTGCAATCAAAGTTGCCCGGCTGGCAACATCAAAAAAACATCAGAGAAACGGCATTGGTTCTCTGATGCTCCGTGAGGTCCTGACGCTCACGATAATGGTATCTGAATATGTCGGATGCAGGATCATTACCGTGGACGCAAAACCGGAATCCGTGGGCTTCTACGAGAGGTTCGGGTTCAAGCGGGCGAAGAGCCGACGTTCTGATCCTGTCCCGATGTATATGGACTATCATAGACTGCTTGAGGAAGAATACCTGACGGGGTGAGCATACGCCGGCGGCCTTGGAGCCCCTAATTTGCGCGAAATGCGTCCGGTTCTGTAATTGGGCCAAATATCTTTGTGGGTTGCTCCTTTGGTTCCCTTCTGCGGCCTTGGACACTATACGAGTGGAACGCCGACCGGCCCACCGGGCGTCTAACGGACGTTTCGGCCCCGGACGGTTACCCGCACCGGGGCGCCCCGGTGCCGGCGAAGGTATAAGCCTCTCCCATTTCCGAAACGATAGGGTATAGAAGAGAGAACCACCCGAAATAGCACAAGGCTACGTATATACTAATAGATGTTAGCACAAAATTATCTGGGATATGGGGATGCTATGGGACTGAAGGGTGGACCTACGCAGGACGAGGTCATGGCGGTCTCGCTCGCGAAACTCGGCATCCGCCCGGGCGACCGGGTGGCCGATGTCGGGTGCGGGACCGGAAAGGTCGCCGTCGCCGCGTCGAGAGTGGCGGGTCAGGTCTACGCGATCGACCAGCGGCCGGAGGCGATCGCCTATGCCCGGCGGGAGGCGGCCGCCGCCGGCGCCGGGAACATCGAGTTCTTCGAGGGCGACGCGGTGGACGTCCTCCCGGGGTTCGGCCGGCTCGACGCCGCCTTCGTCGGGGGGTCACGCCGCCTGCCGGAGGTCCTCGATATCCTCGCCGGGAAGGTGCAGGGGAGGATCGTCGTGAACGCGGTGATGGTCGGGACGCTTTATACGGCAATCCGGAGCATGCAGCGCCTCGGGATCTTCGTGGAGGCCGTCCACCTCCAGGTTTCCCGGTCCGCCGGTATCGCCGGCGGGGTGATGTTCAAGCCCGTCAACCCCGTCTACATCATCGTCGGGGGTGCCGGATGCTCGTAGGTGTGGGGCTCGGGCCCGGCGACCCGGAACTCCTGACCCTGCGGGCGGTCCGGCTCCTCCGTGAGGCATCGGCGGTCTTTGTCCCCGGGAAACTTGCCTACGACCTGGTGCGGCCCTACCGCCCCGACGCCGTCATCCTCAACTTCCCTATGACGAGCGATGAGGCTTACATCCGCCAGTGCCTCGAGGAGAACGCCGGCCGGATAGCGCCGCAGGCTCTCGACGGCCTCGCGGTCTTTGGGATCATCGGGGACCCGAACTTCTACTCGACCTTCTCCCGCCTCTGCGAGGTGATCAGCGAGCACTACCCGGAGATCGCGTTCTCGACCGAGCCCGGGATCAGCTCGATCACCGCGTTCGCCTCCGTGGCGAACGTCCCGGTGGCCGGCGGGTTCTTCGTCTCGGACGGGAACGGGCCGGAGTCCCGGATCTTCATGAAAGTCCGCCGTCCGGCGGCGCTCGCGGCCGACCTGAAGACAGAGGGCTACACGGAGTTCGTCCTCGTGGAACGGATGTTCCTCCCCGGACAGCAGGTCTACCGGGGGGACGACCTCCCCGAGGAGAGCGACTACTTCTCGATCCTCTATGCGAGGCGGTCGGATGCATAAGGTCTATATCGTGGGTGCGGGGCCGGGAGCCCCCGATCTCATCACCGTCCGGGGCATGGATCTCCTCCGGCGGGCGGACGTCCTCATCTACACGGGGTCGCTCGTGAACCCGGCACTCGTGGAAGAGTCCGGCGCGAGGCTGAAACTTGACAGCTGGGGGATGACACTCGAAGGGATCGCCGACACCGTCGAGGAGCACGTCCGTGCTGGAGAACTCGTCGTCCGGCTCCATTCGGGTGACCCGTCACTCTACGGGGCGATTGTCGAACAGATGGCGGAGTTTGGGCGGCGCGGGATCGGGGCCGAGATCGTCCCCGGGGTCTCGTCGCTCTTTGCGGCGGCGGCGGCCTTGAAGACCCAGTTCACGCTCCGTGACGTCTCCGAGAGCCTGATCGTCACCCGCCCGGCGGGGGCGACGCTCGCCGAGGACCGGATCGCCGAGTTATCAAGGCTCGGGCAGACGATGGTGGTCTTCCTCGGGACCGAGCGGATGGAGGAGGTCCTCGCCCGGGCGGAGTGCCCACCCGAAACCCCGGCGGCGGTTGTCTACCACGCCTCGTGGCCCGACCAGAAGGTCGTCCTCGGGACGGTCGCTGATATCGCGGCAAAGGCCCGGGCGGCCGGGATCGAGCGGACGGCGCTGATCATCATCGGGAAGGTGGTGGACCCGGCAACGTCCGGGTTCGGGAGGTCGGTCCTCTACTCATGACCGGGACGGTTGTGATAGCGCTCGAGCGGTTCCTCCCCGACGCCCGCCGGATAGCGGGCGCGCTCGGTGCCGATGTCGTCCCCTACGGGCCGGAGGCTTTCGCGGCGGCATTTCTCCGTTACGGCCGGATCGTCGCCCTGATGTCGGCCGGGATCGCCGTCCGCGGGATCGCACCCCTCCTCGTCGACAAGTGGCGGGACCCGGCGGTGGTGGTGGTCGGCCCGGACCTCCGCTACGCCGTCCCGGTCATCGGCGGCCACCACGGCGCAAACGACCTCGCGCGGGAACTTGCCCGCCTCGGGATCGAACCGGTGATCACGACCGCGACCGAGACCTTTGGTCTGGAGTCGGTCGAAGGGATCGCCGCCCGGTCGGGGTGCGCCGTCGTGAACCGCGACTCCACCCGGGCGGTGAACGCCGCGGTGCTCGACGGCGGCGTATCCCTCTACGCGATCACCGGCCCCGGTATCGTCGTCGCGGGTCCGGGAGTCTCCTTCCTCGTCCGGAGGGGCGAGTATATCGTCGGCGTTGGGTGCCGGAAGGGTGTCCCGGCACCCGATGTGGCACAAGCCGTCGGAGAGGCCCTCCGGGAGGCAGGGATCGCCCCCGCCGAGGTCCTCGTCTACGCGACGACCGCGAAGAAGCGCGGGGAGGCCGGTCTCCTTGCCGCCATTGCGGACCTCGGCGGCAACCTTGTCTTCCTGGACGACGAAACGTTGAACGCAGAGGAGGCCCCATCACCCTCAAGGGCCTCCCTGATCGGGCTTGCCGGGGTCGCGGAACCTGCGGCCCTCGCGGTCTCGAAGCGGAAAGAACTGGTTCTTACCAAGCAGACCTATGGGAGTGTTACCGTTGCAATCGCACGATAATGGAGGAAAACTGTACATCGTCGGGACCGGCCCCGGCAACCTGTTGCAGATGACGCCCCGGGCGTCAAAAGCCCTCGTGGAGGCCGACTGTATCATCGGCAACGGGTTCTACCTCGACCTCGTTCAACCGATGCTCGCCGGGAAAGAAGTTATCCGGAGCAGCATGGGCCGGGAGGTCGATCGGGCTTCACGCGCGCTCGCCCTCGCGGAGGACCGGGTTGTCGCGATGGTGAGCGGCGGTGATGCCGGGGTCTACGGGATGGCGAGCATTGTGCTCGAGGTGGCGGAACGATCCGGCACGAAGGTCGAGGTCGAGGTCATCCCCGGCATCACGGCCGCGGTCTCGGCGGGGGCGCTCCTCGGCTCGCCGCTCTCGGGGGACTACGTCACGATGAGCCTCTCGGACCTCCTGACGCCCTGGGAGGAGATCGAGCGGAGGCTCGACCTCGCGTTCCGGATGCGGGTGCCGGTTGTCCTCTACAACCCCCGCTCTCGGGGGAGGCCGCACAACCTTGATACGGCGGTCGCGATCGCCCGCCGCCACCTCCCCGACGTGACACCGGTCGGGGTGGTCCGGAACGCCTACCGGGAGGGGGAAGAACGGTTGATCACGACGCTTGGTGAGTTTAGAGACCACTTCGCCTTTGTGGATATGCATTCGATCGTCTTTGTCGGCGGAGAAGAGACAAGGATCTGGAGGAGTGAGACGGATGAGAGAGGAATCATCACGCCCCGGGGATACCACCGGAAGTACGTATACTGACCTTGCGGCGGTCACCCCGGAGGCTTACGCGATTGCGAGCACGAGCCGGAACCTTGCCCGGGAGCGGGTGGGGAACGCCACCCCCGAGGACCGGATACGGCAACGGTGCTCGGTCGCGGTCGGCGATTTTGCGATGGCGGACCTGATGCGCTTTGCCGGCGACCCGGTCGCGGCGGGGCTTGCCGCGCTTCGCCAGCAGGCGCCGGTCATCACCGATATCCGGATGGTGCAGGCGGGCATCCTGAAACGCGGGCACACAAGCGAGATCCTCTGTGCCCTCGATTACGGGGAGGATATCGCGCGGGAGCGTGGGATCACCCGGACGTCCGCGGGGTTTTTTGCCCTGCAGGACCGGATAGATGGTGCGATCGTGGTCATCGGGAACGCTCCGTCTGCGCTTCTCGTCGTCTGCGATATGGTGCGGGCCAATCTCCGGCCGGCGCTGGTCATCGGGACCCCGGTGGGGTTTGTGAATGCGGCAGAGTCCAAGGAGGCGCTCCGCACCCTCGACGTGCCGTCGGTATCCAACGTCGGCACCCGGGGCGGTACGCCGGTCGCGGTGGCGGCGATAAACGAGATCATCACAATCCTTGCCGAGCGTGCAGGTTATGAGGGACCCGGTTACTGATTTCGAGTATCCCGATGCATGGGTGGCGGCGTGCCGGTCGCCCGCCCTCCTTCCCGATGTCCGGCGGGGTCTTGCGGTCCTGACGGCGTCGGGCTCGGTGCTTCGCCGGGGGTTCACGACCGGGACGACGGCGGCCGCGGCCTGCAAGGCGGCGGTCCTCTCGCTTGCGGAGGACGAGGTGAAAGGAGTAGGTATCACTCTTCCCTGCGGGATCTCGGTCCGGGTTCCCGTGGACGCCTATCGCGGGACCGCGTCGTGCTGGAAGGACGCCGGCGACTACCCCTCGGACGTGACGGCGGGGCTTGAGTTCGTCGCGACCGCGGCCCCCTCGCTCTCGGGGTCGGTCCAGTTCGTTCCCGGCGAAGGTATCGGGAGTTTCGCCCGCGATACCCCCCGCCACCGCCAGGGGACGCCGGCTATCAGCGCTCCGGCGCTCGACTGTATCCGGCGGTCGATCGACGAGGGGGTGGCGGAGGCGGGGCTCCACGGGACGACGGTCATCCTCACGGTCCCGCGGGGGGCGGAGGTGGCGCAGAAGACGCTGAACCCGAAGATGGGGGTGCAGGCCGGCATATCGGTCCTCGGGACGACCGGGCTCGTGGAGCCCTGGGACGACCACCTCACGGAGGGGGTGCTCGACCGTATCGCCCGGGCTCCTCCTGGGGGAGTCGTGCTGACGACCGGCCGGATTGGCCTGCGCTACTCCCGTCTCCTCTTCCCGGAGCACGAGGCGATCCTTGTCGGGAGTAACCTCCCGGGGGCACTCGGGGCGGTCGACGGCGATGCGACGATCTGCGGGCTCCCGGGGCTGATCCTGAAGTTCATGAACCCGGACGTCCTCGCCGGGACCGGGTGTGCGACGGTGGAGGAACTCTCGGGGTCCCCGCTGTGGGAGGAGGTGGCCCGCCGGGAGCTTCGCGCGTTTTGCGCTCGCTACCCCCGCGTCCGGGTCGTGATCGTCGACCGCGGCGGCCGGGTCATTGCGGAGTCGCCGTGAAGATCGTCGGCGTGGGCTGCGGCCCGGAGATGATGACCGCGGAGGCGGTCGCGGTCCTCCGGGGGGCTGCTCTCATCTACGGCTCGGCCCGGGCGATCGCACTTGCCCGGGACGTTGTCCCGCCGGGGTGCGAGGTCCATGAGATCACGGACTACCGAAACCTCCGGTCCCTCCCGGATCACGCGGTCGTCCTCTCGACGGGCGACCCGATGCTTGCAGGCCTCGGCTATCTCCCGGGCGACGTGGTCCCGGGAATATCCTCTCTCCAGGTCGCCTTCGCCCGCCTGAAGATCCCGCTCGTGCGGGTGGCGGTCGTCGCGGCCCACGGGAAAGACCATGCCCGCGCCGTGGCCGGGGCGCGGGAGGAGGTCCTTTTGGGCCGGGTGGTCTTCCTCATTGCCGACCCGGCCTTCGATGTTAAGGCGCTCGCGGCCGCCCTCCCGCCGGGGACCCGTCTTGCCGTCTGCGAGGATCTCGGCTACCCGGCAGAAAGGATCGTCGTCGGGACGGGGGCAGAGCCCCCGGCCCCCCGCGGGGACCTTTTTGTGGTGGTGGCGGGGGAGTTTTAGAGCGGTTGCCGGCATTGTTGCCTATGGCACGGGAGCCCTGAGATTCCTCACGGCACACCGGTCCGCCTCTCCCTTCCGGAACTCGTAGCCCGACCGGAGGAGGTCGAGGAAGATGGCCTGGTACGCCCCCCGCTCACAGAGTTCGAGGTGGTAACGGTGCACCGTCGATTTCGTCCCGTACTTTGCCGGTACGTCGCTCCAGGTGCACCCGGTGGAGAGGACATACAGAACCCCGTTGAAGAGGTGCCGGGGATCCCGGCGCGGCCGGCCGACGTGGGGTTTCTGGGGCGGGAGGTGCCTTCGGACGATCTCCCAGGTGTCGTCGTCGATCTCCCGGAATGTCATGCGAACCCGCCATATCCTCGAGAGTTCTTATACTTGTGGGATGCCCCCACCCCGGGCGTTTTGCGTTCTCGAAAGACCGCGTATCCGGGTGCTATCGCTCTTTGGGAGCGTGCGGGTCATAGTTCGTGACGATGATCTCGTAGATCTCGCCCCGCCCGGTCCCGTCGCAGTTGATCATCCTCCGCGCCGGAACCCGGTCGATGTGGTATCCGGCATAGAGGTCGTCAAAGAACTCGTCGTCCGGGTCGACGTTCTTCGGGTCCGAGTTGCTCAGCATCAGCCTGGCCCCCCGGGCGTTGCATCGCGCGTAATATGCCGCGAGGCGCCTCTGCTCCTCGTCGGTAAACCCCTCTTTTGCATACTGCGTGAACGACGATGTCCGGTTCAGGGGCCGGTAAGGGGGATCGAAATAGACGAAGGTTTCTTCCGATATATAGGGTTCCGACTGCATGAAGTCGCCGAGGTGGATGGTGGTGTTCCGGAGCAGTTCGGCGTCGGCCCGGAGCACGTCTTCATGCAGGATCGTCGGGTTTTGGTACCTGCCGAACGGAACGTTGAATCCGCCCCGGGAGTTGACCCGGTAGAGGCCGTTGAAACACGTCCTGTTGAGGAAGATGAACTGGCCCGCCCGCTCTATCCAGTCCTCACTGTACTGCCTGAAGTTGACGGCTCCTTTCGTGCGGTTGAACGTATCCCGCATGGCGTAATAGAAATCCTTCCGCCCGGCGTCGCTCTTTGAGAGATAACCGTCCGAGATTCCGGCAAGGTAGTCGATGAGGCCGCGGACGTCGTTCTTCACCACGCTGTAGGCAAGGACCAGTTCCTCGTTGATGTCGAATATGTGGCACTCCTTAAACCTGAAGATGCTGTTGAAATGAAAGTAGACCGCCCCGCCGCCCATGAACGGTTCGACAAAGATCGGGAGGGTTCCCTCGTGGAGCCCCTGAGGGACTCTCCTGGTGAACGCATCGAGCAGTTGCGCCTTTCCGCCTGCCCACTTGAGGAACGGCCGCGCGGTTGGTGTTGCCATCGGTCTCTGTCATCCGGCGTTAATGCTTCGGGATACCTGTAAAACGTTGCTTTTGAAACGTTTTAGCGTTGCCGGTCTCCTGCGGCGACGTTAAAGGGTATCTCCCGTTCCGGACCTTTGCCGGTCCGGTTCCGGGAGCCCGCCCCCTTCCGGTGCTCCGCCGGCACCGCTACCACCCCGGCGCCCTTCCGGGACAGTTGCCGCGGGACCCGTTCCTCCCGCGCCAGTGTCATCGCCGCTCTCCCCGTTCTTCAGCCCTGACCCCCTGTTTCTTCAGCATCTTCTCGATGGACCACCGTCCCCGGCCGAGTTCCCCTGCCAGCATATCGACGGCCTTCTTCTTTGTCGCCCCGGACCCGGTAAGCCGGGTGAACCGGGAGACCAGAACCTCAATGTCATCCTCCGTCCAGGGCCGGCCCCGGTTCTTCGGTCCCGCGGCCAGCGGGGTCCTTAACGACGGCAGCAGGTATCCCTGCCTGATACCCCGCAACTCTTCGACTTTCAGATCGAAGACAGGTTCCGACAACTCAAACCCGGTCGCCCGGCGATTGAGGCCGACGGCCACCCTGGCGGTCGAGAACCCGCCAAGAAACATATCGCAGACGAGGTCACCCTCGTTGCTGCTGTACTGCAGCATCTTTATGAGCAGCTCTGTCGGCAGTTCGTTCTTGTTCTTCACCCTTCCGGGTTTGTACTCACGGTTGATGACCCAGACGTCTTCACGGTCGCGGTAGTTGGGCGATCCGTTATCCGGCCCCTTCTCTCCGGTCCCGTACCTTGACTCAAGGTTGAACGTCCTCTCGCCGCCCGGCTTTTCATAGAAGAGGATGTGGTAGTGGGAGGAGACGTACTTCCGGCTGGTGTAGACGCCGAAGTTGTACTTCCATATGATATGGTTGACCTCGCGAAGCTCCGTCTGCCGGAGGGCGTGGAGTATGTGGTAGAGGTTCGTGTACCCCGATACAATGTAGATCGACCCGCCGGGACGGAGGATCCGTTCGGCCTCCCGGATCCACCGCTGGCTGAACTCCCCGTATCTGGCTGCGGGAACCTCGACGTAGCCCTCGACGACGAACGTCTCGTCACGGTTGTAGTGCTGGTGCAACCGGTCGCCGTTGATGCCGTACGGGGGATCGGTGACGATCAGGTCGATCGCGCCGTCCGGGATATGCTCCCGTGCCCCGCAGGTGCAGTCGCCGTTGTAGAAGATGTTGCCGTTGATCTCCTCAGACCTCATACGTCTCACCCGGATCCTGCACCAGGACGATTGCAGGACTGCAACCTATAACCACGTGGGTCGCGTGACAATAAGATTGTGACTTCTCCGGTTTCACGGCCGGTGCATGTACCGACCGCGAGGTCCCGGGGCCCGGAGCGGCCGGCCGGGTGCGGGGGGGCTGATCGGACGATCCCCGCCTGCTCAACCACACTCCCGGCGGAACCGGCCGGCGAAGAAGAGGTGCCGGCCCGGCAGGCACCGTTGCGGCCGGTGGACCCGGCCCCTCACCTGCAGGAGGTAGTATTAATACAATTCGGGTGAATCCCAATTAAGAATAAAACGCCCCGGGATGTCAGATGACGGCAGGTTCCGATGTGACAGAGACTTCGTCCCGCGCCGGCGCGGGAGAGAGCGGGCAGGAGACCTCTACAGCGGGGGAGCGGCCGGCCCATGAGTGCATGGCCGCGATCCTGGCCGAGAACGAGACGCTCCAGCGGGAGAACGCTCTCTTGCAGTCCGTAAAAGGTGCTCTGGAGGAGAGTGAAACGCGATACCGGCGGCTCTTTGAGGACGACCTTACCGGGGACTTTGTCACCGCCCTGGATGGCCGGATACTCGCCTGCAACCCGGCATTTGTCAGGATATTCGATTTTTCCTCTGTAGAAGAGGCGCTGGGCACCAATATCGGGGACCTCTACGAAGACCCCGGGGACCGGGACCGCCTCCTCGCGCAGCTCCGGAGGGAAGGGAAGGTGGAGAACGAGGGCCGGACGCGGAAGCGCCGGGACGGCACCCGGGTCCATGTCGTCGAGAATGTGGTCGGGCGTTTCGGTGCGGACGGCGAACTTATCGAGACCCAGGGCTACATCTACGACGACTCGGAGCGCAAACGGGCGGAAGATGCCCTCCGGGAGAGCACGGAGTGGTACCGGCAGGCGCTCGATAACCCGCTCGCCGCGTATGCCTTCTGCGAGATCATCACCGATGACACCGGAAAACCTGTCGATGTGGTCTATTTAAAGGTTAACAGGACGTTTGAAGAGTTTACGGGGCTTGTGCGCGACGGAGCCCTGAACCGGCGGGTGACCGAGGTCTTCGCCCCGGAAGAGGTCAGCGATCTCATCGCGATCTACGGGAACGTGGCATTGACAGGTGAACCGGCGACTTTTCAGTACCAGCTGCCTTCCCTCTCGAGATGGTACGAAGTCACTGCGTTCTCGTCACAACGGGGATATGTCACCGCATTCTTCACCGACATCACGGGGCGTAAGCTGGCTGAGGAAGCTCTCCAGGAGAGCGAGGAGCGGTTCCGGGCGGTCCTGGAGAACTCCCTGGATGCGGCTTACCGGCGCAACCTGCAGGCCGACCGCTACGATTACATGAGCCCGGCGATCGAGGAGATTCTCGGCTTTACGCCGGAGGAGATGAGTGCTATGAACCATGACGAGGTCATGGACCGCATTCATCCCGATGACCGCCCGCAGGTTGAAGCGGAGCTTACCGCCGCTGCCGCCTCGGGCAGGGGGCTCCTTGTTTATCGGTTCCTGGCGAAAGATGGTGGGTACCGCTGGCTCGAGGACCACCTCACGGTGATTGCCGACCCGGCCGGCCCGCCGCTCTTCCGCGGCGGTATCGTCCGTGATATTACCGAGCGCAGGCGGACGGAGGAGGCGATCCGGCGCCACGCCGGGGAGCTTGCCAGGATTCACCGGGATCTTGAGTCTGCTCACCGGGAGGCGAACCTCTACCTCGATATACTGACTCACGATATGGGGAACACCGAGAACGTCTCGAACCTCTATGCCGAACTGCTCGCCGATTCCGTGGAGGGGGAGGCTGCCGTGTGCGTGGCGAACCTGAAGCGGAGCATAGCAAAGAGCATCGAGATCCTCGGGATGGTCTCGAAGATCCGGCGGATCCACGCGGGACCGCCCGATCTCCGGCCAACCGACCTTGATGCGGTCATCAGGGCGGAGGTTGCCCACTTCCCTGATATCCCCATCAGGTACGAGGGCGTTCCCCGGCAGGTCCTTGCGGACGGCCTCCTCTGTGAGGTCTTCACGAACCTGATCGGCAACGCCGTAAAACACGGGGGTCCCGGTGTCGCCGTGACCATTCGTGTCGGGGGAGAGGAGAAAGATTTTCTCCGGGTGACGGTTGCAGATACCGGCCGGGGGATCCCGGACGACCGGAAAGAGGAGATCTTCCACCGCTACGAGAGGAAGCAGCGGGGGGTGGGCGAGGGGCTCGGGCTCTACCTGGTCAGGATTCTCATCGACCGTTACGGCGGCAGGATCTGGGTCGAGGACCGCATACCGGGCTATCCCGGGGAGGGAGCGGCGTTCTCCTTCCTGCTCCGGGAGGCGGACGGCGTGCCGGAGCGGCCCGGGGAAGAGGGAAGAGCAGGTGCGTGAGGGGGCTCGCGGCCCCGTCGTGTTCTCCGTTTCCGCGCGACACCCGTCAGGTTGCGCCGTTGGTGCCGGTCCCTGCGATTGGGAAGCCGCCGGGGCCGGGCCCGGTGGAGCGGACAGTCCCGTTTTCGTGCAGGAGTCCGGTCCTGAAGCCCTCACGTCACCCGGTTTCGCCCGCACCGTCGTGGAGTCGACCGGCCGGCAGCGGTTCCACGGTGGAGAATGTTGTGAATGCTCCGTTGTGGTCCTCCTCCGGGAACTCGTCGCGATGCTTCTCCCGGCCGGTCGGACGGCCGAATATTTCGGTATTGCACCGGCAGTCGATCTCCGGGGCCGGATAAGAGCGGCATGTTTATATCGGCTCGCACAAGATGGATGTCTGCGCACAGGAAGGTGGGCTTTGTCCGGTTTAGCGTTCTTATCTTCGTTCAAACCACCCACAGGCGGTACCCTGCGCATATCCAGCCTCCTCCGGTAATGCGCTATGGAGATTGTTTCATGATTTCAGAGCGAGCGATAGTTTCGATGGTTGTCGCCGCGGCCCTCGTGGCTGCGTTGATCGTTGCACCGGCAGCGGCGGCGCGGACAATTACGGCGAATGGCACCAACGTCTTTGTGGGTGAGGAGAATCTTGACTTCGCCGGCGGTGTCTTTGCTGGTACCACCCAGTTCGTTCACTACACCGGCGAGGTGGGGAAGAGTTCGATCGATAAGACTATCGTGGTGACCGGCGGCGTAGTTGACGAACTTGTCAAAGGCATACCGACCGGACATTACTATGCGATAGGTTCGGCGAACCCCACACAGACTTATGTCAATGTCCAGAACCCTGAAGCGACGCTTGACGTAATGCTGAGCTCGTCCCCGAAGGACTCCGTGAACGGTAAGTCCATCAGCCGGGACACGTCGCTGAACTTCAAGTTTTACAGCAACGTGGACACGGGCGCCACGGCAAACGTGGAGCTCACTCTGCCCGGTGGCGGTGTGGTGAGAACGTACGACGGCAAATCTCTGTCGTTTAATGCCAATGGGCAGACCCAGTACCTGTCCAACGTCCTCTTCGGGCAGAATGCCGAGGCCGGGACCTACACCGCTGTCGCGAAATGGGACCGGAGCACTGACTTCTACGGCAAGGGCTTTGATTCCAGGGCCGTGACGTTTGAAGTCGTTACGAGGACGCTTGCCATCACGGCCAACAAGGACACGGTCGTCCGCGGCAACAGTTTCACCGTGACCGTCACCGGGGAGGCAAGAAAGGACTACCGCCTCTACGTCAGGGAGATCGGCGGCGTTGCCCCGGGAACGTATCCGGTGATTGCGCCAGGCCAGATCGCGGTTAATTACGCTGTCCCTGGTGAGAACGACACGTACAGAACAGTTAGGACCAACGCCGGCGGCACCGCGACCGTCCAGTTCAACACCAGCCAGAGCACCGGCGAATGGCGGTTCATGATCCGTGTCGAGGATCCGGCAGCCCCGGAGATCTACGACGAGGCCAGGGTGCGGGTCGAGCGGGGTGCGGTCACCATCGCCCTCTCCGGCACCGGCACCTACGCCATCGGCGAGGTGATCATCCTCTCCGGCACCTGTAGCGACAGCAACACCGTCTACCTCTTCCTGACCGGTCCGAACATTGACAGCAACGGCCTCAGGTTTGAAGACATTAACACGGGAGTTATCGGCGCAAGGGTTCAAACCGGCAATGAGAGCACCTTCACCCGGGTAGCCGTCGAGGCCGACGACACCTGGACCTACCGGTGGGATACCTCCCGCGTCAAGAATCCTCTTGACGCCGGCGGCTACACGATCTATGCCGTCTCGGCGCCCCGCGGCAAGGACTCTCTCAGCGGTGTTCCCTACAGCACGGCTTCCTTCAACCTGAGGGCTCCCTCCCTCACGGCAACCGTGAGCGGCGCCACCCTGGCAAAGGGGGACGGCCTGACGATCGCCGGGACCGCAACAGGCAACCCGGCCAATGTTTGCGTCTGGATCTTCGGTGAGAACTACCGTAAACTTCAGCAACTCATCCCTATCGGGCCCGATGGTGCATTCGAGTACAGGCTTGCGCCCGTCGATACTGCTCACCTGCCCTCCGGCCAGTATTCCATCGTCATCCAGCACCCGGCCGACGACGTATTTGACGTCTGGGCTTCCGGCACCCTGCTTACGGGCAACGGCATAACGCCGGTCGACCTCGCCACCCTGCAGGCTGCCGCGGCAGCAGACGCGCTGATCACCGCCCTCGACTCCCCGAACATCGATGATATCTATGCAAAATTCACCGTTGTCGTCGAGGAGCCCTACGTCCGGATCGACCCGATCGGCAACCAGACCGCGGGCAGTGCGTTTACGATCTCCGGCACCACGAACCTCGCGGTCGGCGATGCGCTCGCGGTCCAGGTGGTTCCCGCTGTGTTCGATCCGGGCAACAGTGCAGGCGTCGCCGGTGTTGCGATCGTCCGGAAGGGTGACGGCGCGAACATCTGGTCCTTCGAGGTCGGCGCGACCGATCTTGGGCCCGACCGCTACGAAGTCGCGGTTGAGTCGTTCGAGACCGGCGCGTCCCGGACCGCGGCTTTCAACGTGCTCGAGGGGCACGAACCTCCGCCCTCCGGCCCGGCGCTCACCCTCTCCCCCGGCTGGAACTTCGTCTCCATCCCCCGGCCGCTCGCGGCCGGGAACGACACCGCGGCGATCTTTGCCGGTGTCAAGACCGACAACCGCTCGATCCTCCGCTATGATACGGCCGCAGGGGACTGGACGGCGCTCGATAAGGAGGACCGGATCGGCCCTCTCGAAGGGATCTGGCTCTACTCGACCAGGCCTGCGGCGGTCCCCCTGAACTTCTCGACCGTCCTCCCGGTTCCGCCGGCCGAACGTGCTCTCCTCACGGGCTGGAACGCCGTCGGGGTCACCGGCACGGCCCCGGCGACGGCACGGGACGCCCTCCTCTCGGTCAAAACACAGTGGACGACCCTGATCGGGTTTGACGCCGGGACGCAGGCCTTCGAAACCGGGATCGTCAACGGCGGGAGCAAAGACTACGTAGATAGCAGGTTAGTTTACCAGGGCAAGGGCTACTGGCTCCATATGACGGGACCGGGCACGCTCTGTGCCGTCGGAGCGTGATGCGGGTGAGACGGGCCGCCTGGTTCTGCATTCTCCTTCTCCTTATCGGGACGGCGTCCGCCGTCCCCCTCCTCCCCGCGGAGTTCCGGGGCTCGGTCACGATCGACGAGAGTTCCGCCCCGGCCGGGACCGTCATAACCGCCCGGATCGACGGCCGCGATTGCGGCTCGCTCACGCTCGAGACCGCCGGGGTCTACGGCGGGGACGCCACGTTTGATAAGCGGCTGCTCGTCTGCGGCAGGGATGACGACGCCAAGAAGATGATCACGTTCTTTGTCGATGGGATGAGGGCCGCCGAGACGGCGGTTTACGATCCCGGCACCTCTTCCCGCCTCGATCTCGCGGTCACGTCCGGGGTAGGCTTCACGGCGGACGTGACGGCCGGCCCGGCGCCGCTCACCGTCCGGTTCACCGACGAGAGCACCGGTGATCCGAAGTCGTGGTCATGGATGTTCGGGGACGGCGGCACCTCCGCGGAGCAGAACCCGGTGCATACCTACGGCGTGCCGGGCACCTACACCGTGAACCTCACGGTCGATAACTCTGCCACGCTCTCCCGGCCCGGTTACATCACCGTCACGGCCCCGAAGGGTGACGTCACAGGCGACGGTAAGGTCGACATCAGCGACGTCTCGAAGGTGGCCTACATGGTCGTCGGGAAAGAGCCAGCAGATCTTGCCGCCGACTTCAACCAGAACGGGAAGGTCGACATCGGGGATGCGGCAAAGATCGCCTACTACTTCGTCGGGAAGATAGAAGTGCTGTGAGGAGCGCGCCTGCGCCGGGATGGCGCAGGGCACCTCCCGGTTTTACGGGCGGCGCCATGCGCCGGATCAGGGAAATATCTGTTCTCGAAGACGCATCAGGGGGAAGCGGCCCGGAACTGCGGGCCGTAAAAGGGAAACGTTCTTCATCGCCGCGAGGTTAATGATATCCATGGATACCCGGTGCCGATCCGGTGTCCTGCGAGACTGATCATCTCAGACGAGAAGCGTTCACCGACCCGCGCCCGGCACGAACCACCCCAAGTAGTCTGGGTTTCCTGGCAACACCTGCTTCATCAATTACCTCTCGTTTCTCGGCAGGCAGGAACTCAGGATCTGGTTAGTATCCGCTAACATGGTGTGATGATAATGAAGCAGATATTCTCGCTTGCAATTGCTCTGCTTATTGCGCTGGCGCCTTTGAGCGTGGCGGCAGAGCCGATCGCGATTGACACTACAGGCGCATCGCCTCCCGCCCCGGAGGTTACGTGTTTTGAGCCTTCGGAGAGTCAGTCGACGAATGTGACCCCTACCTTCTGTGTCAATGAAAGCAGTACCAGCGGCCCGTTGCTGTCAGACATCATGGTCGGTTGCGACGGAAGTGGGGAGTATTTCTCGGAGTCAGGTGGATCGGTGACTGTAACGGGTACCCCGGAACCGTGGTCCGTCAACACCTCAGAGAGTGATTATGATTCCAGCCTATGGAATCAAAGCCTCACCGACACCTGTGAGGAACATGTGTACTTAGGACAGCCTGAATTGGATGCGGATACCGTCCCTGATGGTACAACAACAGACGTTACCCTGCACGCCTCTGTCCAGCCCAGCAGGGTACGGAATATCACCGTCGAGTCTGAACACCCCTACGCCAATAACTATACCTACACCTGGGAGATCTCCGAGCCCGGTGCCAACCAGATGCGACTTCATTTTGATAAACTGGGCCTAACACACTATGACACCCTCACGATTTACGATGACCTGGGTAGAGCGTTAGTGTATTATAAAGGTCCGGCTGATTACACAGATTTCTGGACCGCATGGCAGACCACCGACACCCTCCGGGTGGAGTTAGTCACAGATAGCCAATATACGTCATATGGATTCTTTATCGACAAGGTCGAGTGCAGGGATGAGAAATTCCCGCCTACCGAGCACCTCGCAGAGTCGTATCACCCCTACGCCAACAATTATGCGCACACCTGGGAGATCTCCAAACCCGGTGCTAACCAGATACGACTTCATTTTGATAAACTGGGCCTAACACACTATGACACCCTCACGATTTACGATGACCTGGGTAGAGCGTTAGTGTATTATAAAGGTCCGGCTGATGACACAGATTTCTGGACCGAGTGGCAGACCGCTGATACCCTCCGGGTGACGTTAGCTACAGATAACGGTGGAACATCCTATGGATTCCTCATCGATAAGGTCGAGTGCAGGAATGAGACATCTCCACCTACCGATACCGAACATCGCGCAGAGTCATACCACCCCTATGCCAACAATTATGCGCACACCTGGAACATTTCCGAACGCGGTGCTAACCAGATACGACTCCATTTTGATAAATTGAGCCTGAGGAGTCACGACAGCCTCACGGTTTACGATGAACTGGGTAGACAGTTAGTACGTTATGGAGCAGGTTATAACTCATATGATGACACAGATTTCTGGACCGAGTGGCAGACCGCTGATACCCTCCGGGTGACGTTAGCTACAGATAACGGTGGAACATCCTATGGATTCCTCATTGACAGGGCCGAGCGCAGGGATGAGAAATTCCCGCCTACCGAACATTTCGCAGAGTCGTACCACCCCTATGCCAACAATTATGCGCACACCTGGGAGATCTCCATGCCCGGTGCCAACAAGACACGACTCCATTTTGATAAATTGAGCCTGAGGAGTCACGACAGCCTCACGGTTTACGATAAACTGGGTAGACAGTTAGTACGTTATGGAGGAGGTTATAACTCATATGACAACACAGATTTCTGGACCGAGTGGCAGACCACCGACACCCTCCGGGTGACGTTAGTCACAGATAACGGCGGAACATCCTATGGCTTCCTCATCGACCTGATCGAGACCGAGGAAGGAGTTTTCACCCCATCTCAAATACCTGCGCCTGCCGACCTCACCCTCCACTCCGGCTGGAACTTCATCTCGGTCCCCAGGCCGCTTGCGGCCGGCAACGACACCGCGTTGATCTTTACTCCCGTCGAAACGGGCGGCCGATCGATCTTCCGGTATGACACCGCCGCAGGGGACTGGACGGCGCTCGATGAGGAGGATCAGATCGCCCCCCTCGAAGGGCTCTGGATATACTCAACCGGACCCACGACGGTCCCGCTCAACGTCTCGACCGATCCTCTGATCCCGCCGGCCGAACGCGTCCTCGCAACGGGCTGGAACGCCATCGGGATCACCGGTACGACTCCGGCAACGGCACGGGACGCCCTCTTCTCCGTCAGCGGGAAGTGGACGACCCTGATCGGGTTTGACGCCCGGAGGCAGGTTTTCGAGACAGGGATCGTCAGCGGCGGGAGCAAAGACTACGTAGATAGCAGGCTGGTTTACCAGGGCAAGGGCTACTGGCTCCATATGACGGGACCGGGCACGCTCTGTGCCGTCGGAGCGTGATGCGGGTGAGACGGGCCGCCTGGATCTGCATTCTCCTTCTCCTCATCGGGACGGCGTCCGCCGTCCCCCTCCTCCCTGCGGAGTTCCGGGGCTCGGTCACGATCGACGGGAGCCCGGCGCCGGCCGGGACCGTCATCACCGCCCGGATCGACGGCCGCGATTGCGGGTCGCTCACCCTTGAGAGCGCCGGGGTCTACGGCGGGGACGCCACGTTTGATAAGCGCCTGCTCGTCTGCGGCAGGGATGACGACGCCGAGAAGACCATCGCGTTCTTTGTCGACGGCGCGAGAGCCGCCGGGACAGCGGTCTATACGTCCGGCACCTCTACCCGCCTCGATCTCGCGGTCACGTCGGGAGCAGGCTTCACGGCGGACGCGACGGCCGGCCCGGCGCCGCTCACCGTCCGGTTCACCGATGAGAGTAGTGGTGATCCGAAGTCGTGGTCCTGGGTGTTCGGGGACGGTGGGACCTCCGCGGAGCAGAACCCGGTGTACACCTACAGAACACCGGGCACCTACACCGTGAACCTCACGGTCGATAACTCCGCCACGCTCTCCCGACCGGACTACATCACCGTCACGGCTCCGAAGGGCGACTTCGGCGGGGACGGCGTCGTCGATATCGGCGACGTCTCGAAGGTGGCCTACATGGTCGTCGGGAAGGCGGCGGTCGACCCTGCCGCCGACTTCAACGGGAACGGCGTGGTCGACATCGGGGATGCCGCAAAGATCGCCTACTTCTTCGTTGGGAAGATTGAAGCGCTTTAAGGAGCGCGCCTGCGCCCTCCCGGCGCAGAGCACCTCCCGGTTTTACGGGCGGCGGGCATGCGCGCCGGGTCAGGAAAATATCCGTTCCCGGCGAAGCCTCCGGGGGAAGCGGCCCGGATCTGCGGGCCGTAAAAGGGAAACGTTTTTCATCGCCATGAGGTTAATGCTATCCATGGATACCCGGTGCCGATCCGGTGTCCTGCGAGACTGATCATCTCAGACGAGAAGCATTCACCGACCCGCGCCTGATGTACTCCAGGTTTCGATATCACCCGCTCAATGACCACCCTCTCGTTTTCCAGTCAGCGGGAGCGCATGAACCGGGACAGTATCGTGGATGTGGTGGATATGAAGCAGATAGTCTATCTTGTAGTTGTTATGCTGGCCGCGATGATGCCGGCGGCGCTTGCCTCGGACGAGTACCTGGTTGAACGGGCAGACCCGCTCATGCTTCCCCTGCCCCCTGATACCTCATCGATCCTGGACGTCCAGCAGAATTCGGGCACCACGGAGTATACCCTCGTAACAAAGTGGGGCACGAAGGCCTACGCGAAAGATGGAGATTTAGATAGACCATCAGGTATTGCGGTTGATGCTGCCGGCAATGTATATGTGACCGACACATGGAATAGTCGCATCCAGAAGTTTGATAGTGACGGAAACCTCCTTGCAAAGTGGGGGGACTGGAGTCTTGAGAGTGGTGGTTTCGAACTTCCAGTCGATATCGCAATTGATGTTGCCGGCAACATCTATGTGGTCGAAGAGATTAATCATCGCATCCAGAAATTTGATAGCTCCGGCAACTACCTCACGATGTGGGGATCAAAAGGTTCCGGGGATGGTGAATTTCAGTGGCCAAGCGGCATTGCCGTTGACACCGCCGGCAATGTTTACGTGGCCGATCCTGTAAATTGTCGCATCCAGAAGTTTGATAGTTCCGGAAACTTCCTCATGAAGTGGGGGTCATGGGGATGGAGAGATGGGGAGTTCCAATACCCGACCGATGTTGCCGTCGATGTTGCCGGCAATGTTTACGTGGCGGATCATCATAACTGCCGCATTCAGAAATTCGATAGTTCTGGCAACTTTCTGATGAAATGGAGATTAGATAACCCTAGTTATAACCCTGGTGACAAAGATCTTAAATGCACCAGCATTACAGTTGATACTCCTGGCAACATCTATGTATATAATGGGGATCGCATCCAGAAGTTCGATAATTCAGGTAACCTCCTTGCAATGTGGGGATCACAAGGTACCGGCGATGGCGAGTTCATATCATCCTCGATATATGTTGGCATCGTAGTTGATGCATCCAATAATATCTATGTAACAGATTCTGAGAATCACAGCGTCCAGAAGTTCGATAGTTCTGGCAATTTCCTCGAGAAATGGGAATCCGAGGCTCCCAGGAATGATGAGTTCCTGTATCCATCTGGTGCCGCAATTGATGCCGCAGGCAACATCTATGTGGCGGATACCTGGAATCATCGCATTCAGAAGTTTGATGATTCCGGCAATTACCTCTCGACACTGGGATCACTGGGTCTCGGTGATGGAGAGTTTCAATATGAGGTTCCCGGCATCGGGATTGATGCCTCGGGTAATATTTACGTGCTCGAAGGGATTCGTATCAAAAAGTTTGATGGTTTCGGCAACTTCCTCACAAAATGGGGATCAGAAGGTTCTGGAGATGGCGAATTTGGATGGCCACAGGGCTTCGCCGTTGATGCTTCCGGAATTGTCTACGTAGCCGATACAAATAATCACCGTATCCAGAAGTTCGATAGTTCCGGTAACCTCCTTACAACGTGGGGATCAAGAGGTAACAGGAGCGGGGAGTTCCAGTACCCATGGGGTATTGGTGTCGACGTTGCCGGGGATGTCTATGTGGCAGATACATACAATCATCGTATCCAGAAGTTTGATGGGTCAGGTAACTTCCTCGCAACGTGGGGGTCAGAAGGTTCAGGAGATGGGGAGTTCCAGTACCCATGGGGCGTTGCCATCGATGGTTCCGGTGATGTCTACGTGGCAGACAATGTGAATCATCGCATCCAGAAGTTCGATAGTTCCGGCAACTTCCTCACAGCGTGGGGATCACGCGGCCCAGAGGACGGAGAGTTTGAATGGCCAACATGCGTCGTAGTTGATGTTTCTGGCAACATTTACGTGGTAGACAATGGTAACCACCGTATCCAGAAGTTCGCACCAGCAGCCGCAACCCCCGCCGCCTTCACCACGAACACTACCGGCGGCCCGGTGCCGCTCGTGGTGCTGTTCACCGACACCTCGGCCGGCGATCCGACGGCGTGGTTCTGGACGTTCGGGGATGGAAACACCTCCTCCGACCAGCACCCCATCCACACCTACACCGCCCCCGGCACCTACACCGTGAACCTGACCGTCAGCACCGCAACCGGCTCAGCCGCACTTTCCCGGCCCGGTTACATCACCGTCACGGCTCCGAAGGGCGACGTCACAGGCGACGGCATCGTGGACATCAGCGACGTCTCGAAGGTGGCCTACATGGTCGTCGGGAAGGAGCCAGAAGATCTTGCCGCCGACTTCAACGGGAACGGCGTAGTCGACATCGGGGATGCGGCAAAGATCGCCTACTTCTTCGTCGGGAAGATTGAAGCGCTGTGAAGGGAGGGATGAAGCCGATCTCCCAGAAAACGTCCGAGGGGTAACGGTTCAGGCTGATCCGCGGGGGGGCGCAAGGCCGGACCCGGGTCTTCTCCCCCCGGACCGCGGCAGATATCGGCCCGCGCGATCAATCC
Source organism: Methanoculleus sp. 10 (assembly GCF_913757945.1). NCBI lineage: Archaea > Methanobacteriati > Methanobacteriota > Methanomicrobia > Methanomicrobiales > Methanomicrobiaceae > Methanoculleus > Methanoculleus sp. 10. The sequence goes on from NZ_CAJYDP010000002.1 coordinate 248,378, forward strand.
GCCCCCGAAACAAAACCCTATCCGGGACACCCAACTGTTATAACTCACTGATCCGCCCCACAACAAAATATGCAACCTTTGCTGCATCCCCGATGTCGACGACGCCGTCGCCGTTGAAGTCGGCAAGGAGATCTTCCGGCACATTCCCGACGACCATATACGCGACGAGGGCCGCGTCCCCGATATCCACAAGATCGTTGTTGTTGAGGTCTCCCTTCACCCGAATCGTAAAGGCACCGGGAAGCAGTGCCGTCTTACCGTCGGCATTCCGGACCGCGACATCCCATGCCCCGGCCCGGGCCGCCGCGAGATCGAGGGTTGCGGAGATGGTGCTCGTATCGTTACCGCGGACTTCCGTTGCGATGACGTCCCGGTATCCTTCTCTCTCCAGCAGCACCGTCGCGCCGTCGAAAAACCCGCTGCCGGTAATCAGGATGGCTGCAGAACTGTTGCCGACAAACACCGTATCCGGCGAGATCCCGGTTATGCCGGGGGCGGGCCACCCGGAGTTCAGCAGTTCGAGGGAGGCCGTTGCAGACGCGAACCCTTCGAGTTCATCCGCCGCCTTCGGCCCCGAGACCGCGTACAGGGTGTAGGTCCCGTTCTCAAGCACTCCTTCAAGAGCTCCGGTGTCCCATACAAACGACCAGTTCCCGTCCCCGGTAACCGGGACCTGCACCATGCCGGGATCGATCAGGCCGACCCCGCCTGCATCAAGGCCGGGCCCGGTCATGTAGAGCCATGTGGACTCGTTATCGGTGTTTATGCCGCTGAGAGTTACCTCCACCCCGAAGAAGAAACGATCCCGGTCTCCGGCAGTTATGGTGACCGTCCCCGGATTTACAGACACGTTGATCGTATCAGAGAGCGACGGATCCTTCGGATCGATAACCGTGACGGTGAACGGCTGTGCAACGGTCGAGAAACCCGTCGCGTACCGGACCCGGGCAGTCCCCGATTCGGGCATAATCACCCTGCACGCCGTCTCATCAAAACCGGCACTCCCGCTTATCTCCCCGGGCAGAATACCCTGCTGGCCGGGGGCGACCGTAGGATACCTGCTGGCATCGGTGAGCCCGATATCGTTGATAGAGAGCCGGTACTCGCGGTATCCTTCGCCGGTGAGGGTGAGGGTAATGTTCTCCCCGCGGACGACGGCTTCGGCATCGGACTCTATAGTTGGCGGGACAGCTTCCCCACCACCCAGGGCAGCGAACGCATTGACCAGCCCGTAACCGTACCGGGTATCCTTCCCGGGTGAACCGAGGTCATCGGCAGTGTCTGCCAGCCGTTTTCGCACCTCAAGATTCGACATGCCCGGATAGCGGGAGAGGACAAGAGCCGCAACGCCCGAGACATGCGGGCAGGCCATCGAGGTCCCGCTCTTCAGGCTGTAGGTGTTCCCCGGTGCTGTCGAGAGGATCGACTCACCCGGGGCGACCAGTTCCAGGTTCGCCCCGTAGTTGCTGAACGGGCTGCGGAGCCCGGTTTTTCCGACCGAGCCGACGGCGATCACGGTATCATACGCCGCCGGGTAGTTGATCAGGTTCGCTCCGCCGTTCCCCGAGGCTGCAACGAGGATACACCCCTTCTCCCATGCGTACCGGCAGGCCTCTTCTACGATACGGGATGGTTCGGCAGCACCCAGACTCATGCTGATGACGTCCGCTCCGCTGTCTGCGGCATGGCGGATCGCCGCGGCGGTTATGGAACTGGTGCCGCTCCCCTTTGAGTCCAGCACTTTCTCCGCCATAATGCCGGACTGCGAAATTCCCGCAACCCCCAGCGCGTTGTTACTCACCGCCGCGGCGATGCCTGCACAGTGCGTCCCGTGGCCGTGGTCGTCCATCGGGTCGTCATCGTTGTTGATCCAGTCGTACCCCCCGGCGATGTAGTTGCCCATATCCGGATGGGTATAGTCGATCCCGGTATCGATGACGGCGATGATGACGCTGTTCTCCCCCCGCTCGATGCTCCAGGCGTAATCCGCCCCGATCCCCCCAGGCGCCCACTGCTCGGCATACCGGCGATCGTCGGGCACATAGGCCGGCACATCAAGGGCATAGACTGGGATATCGCGTTCGACGAACTTCACGCCCGGGCACTGCGAGACCTCTTCCATAAATCGATCCGGATCGGAGACCGATACGACCACCGCGTCAAGTCCGGTCAGCTCGTCGATAATCCGGACGTCCGGGGAGGAGAGATCGGCGTCGTCCAGGGTCTGCACCGAGCCCTCCTGAAAGCCGATAATGATGCGTTCGTGCTGCCCGGAGTCCGCCGATGCAGAAGTTATGCAGAAGGCTATCAGCGTTAAAACCGCTATGAATCGCAGTAGGAATTGTTTTCGTTCAGGATACTGCATGGTTCTTCCCCCCGGGGCAGGGGAACTGATTATCTGGTATATTTGTAGATCACCGTATATAGTTTGGTATGCAGGGCCACGTCTTATTGCCGGACAGGAAGCAGATAAGCCTCCATCTCCCGTCCTGTTTCTCTCCGGCTATCGCCCTGCGGGGAGCGATTGCCGTTCCGACAGGAATTCAGGAAACAGAAAGAGCTCCCGGGTGCGATCGGCCGAGGATGGCGCTTGAGAAGATCGGAGGCCTTTGAGCCGCTCCGGTTCGTTCGAACCGGAACAGGAGCCCCGGCATGGTGCGCGCTGCTCGTTCAGGCCGCTGCTCTCGTCTCCGGCCGCGACGAGCCGGATGTTCCGGACGGGTTCCTCAGGAAACCGTCCCGGGTTCTCTTCCCCGGAATGAAGAGAATACCTTCGGTCGGGCAAAATTATCTGTTTATGGGCCTGGTAACGCATTTTCCAGAACGGAATGTGTAAATAGAGGATGCTAAAATAGCTTCATGCCGTTGCCGCACTTCCAGGGCGTCCGGAAGGGTCGTGCGGCACCGTCTCAGCGGAGATTCCTTATGTGCATGGTCACCCGAATACAGATCGTCGTGGTCGTTGCTCTCATTGCCGGCATAGCGCTTGCCGTGCCGGCGGCCGCGACAGGAGGACAGAACAGCATTGCCGTCTCAGTTGCGCCGATCAATCCGGATTTCCTCGCATACCAGGAAACTGCGGGAGAAACCATGCTGGCCTCATCTGAGGATGGGGGCATGCATCCGTCCGGGCTGATTCCCCCGCCCCTTGATCTCTCCCACATCAGGGCCAGCAAGTCACGCTCTGCTCCTATGTCGGCGCAGGAGACTCTCCCGGCGGCATACGACCTTCGCTCGCAGGGGAGAGTGACCCCGGTGAAGGACCAGGGTCACGCCGGCTCGTGCTGGGCATTTTCGGCCATCGCTTCGCTCGAATCATCTCTCCTTCCCGGAGAAACACGGGATTTTGCGGAGAATCACATGAAGAACCTCTGCTCCGCCGGTTATCCGGAAGGGTTTGACTCTGCCGATGGCGGGGACCACCTTATAGCAACCGCATACCTTGCCCGCTGGACCGGGCCGGTGAACGAGGAAGACGACCCTTATGATGACGCATCGGATGTATCCCCGACCAATCTCGTCCCTGAGAAGCACGTCCAGAACGTCCTCTTCCTTCCCGACCTGATCGGCCCGAACGAAGTTGCAGCGCTCAAACGGGCCATCATGGAGCATGGGGCGGTGTACACCAGCATGTACGTGAATGTGAATGAGAGTTATCCCTACTACAACCCTGAGACTGCCGGCTACTATTATGACGGCACGGAGGAGCCGAACCATGCCGTGACCGTCGTCGGATGGAACGACACATACGACAGGAGTCTGTTTGCTTCCGTTCCCCCGGAAGGAGGCGCCTGGATCATCAAGAACAGCTGGGGCACGGAATTCGGTGACGAGGGGTATTTCTTCATCTCCTACTGCGACTCAAAGATGGGGGTTGACAACACAGTCTTTATCGCAGAAGATACCGGCACCTACGATGCCGTCTACCAGCACGATCCGCTCGGGTGGGCTGGGAGTATCGGCACCGGGAGTAAGGCGGGGTGGTTTGCCGCCGTCTTTACCGCTGGTGCCGACGAAGAGCTCCGTGCGGTGAGCCTCTATACGGGGCAATGTGACTCCCCGTACGAACTGTATGTCTACCTCGATCCTGTAGCAGGTCCGATCAACGCCTCAGGCCCGGCCGCGTTCCAGACCGGGATGATCGACGATGCCGGGTACCGCACAATCCCGCTTGAGAACCCGGTCGCCCTCTCTGCCGGCCGGACGTTCTCGATTGTGATGAACCTGACCACGCCGGGTTATGAGTACCCGATCCCGGTCGAACGTCCGGTGCCCGACTACTCGAGTAAGGCTGCAGCAGAGCCCGGCGAAGGCTACGTGCATATCAACGGAGCGTGGAAGGACCTGGCCGATGAGTATGAGAACTACAGTCCGTGCCTGAAGGGGTTCACAACGGTTCCTACAACTCTCTCCGTCACCGGCATCGCCCCGGACCACGGCTACCGGATCGTGCAGGTCGCCAACCTCTCCGGGACGGGCTTCCGGGACGGCGCGGTTGTAAAACTCACCCGCACGGGGCAGCCGGACATCGCGGCCACGGGGGTTTCCGTAGTATCCCCGTCACAGATCGCCTGCACGCTCGATCTCACCGGATGTGCGGCAGGCCCCTGGGACGTGGTCGTTGAGAATCCCGATGGGCAGACCGCCGTGCTTCAGCAGGGATTTACCATCACGGTCCCCCTCACCCTCACCGCGAATAAGGATGCCGTCGTGCGCGGCGACAGCGTCACGGTGACCGTCAGCGGTGAGAGCGATCATGCGTATTTCATCTACATTCTGGCTGTCAACGGCACCTCGCCGCCGGAATATCCCTCGATCGCACCCGGGCAGCCCGGAGTGAGCAGCACCGGTACCTGCGGCCCGCTGGTGGTGGCGAACGCGACCGCTGCGTCATGTGCAAACGTCACCACCACATCGCTCGGCAGCCGCCCGGTCCGGTTTGATACGAACACCTCAACCAGGGCCGGGACGTACACCATCGAGGTGATCGACTGGGCCGATGCTTCACGGTCTGCCACTCTCCCGGTGAGCGTGGAGCAGGGGGCAGTCACCATCGTGGCAGCCGGCACCGGGGTGTACTCTACCGGTGGAGAAATAATCTTCTCGGGTACAAATACCGACAGTGCGACGACATACCTCTTCGTTACGGGACCGGGGCTTGCCGCGAACGGCGTGAGACTCGATGACGTAGCCATACCCGGCGTAACCGAAGACGCCGGCACGTTTACACGGGTGGAGGTTGAACTGGACGATACGTGGGAATACCGGTGGGATACCGGTGCCTGCGGCCTCCCCCCCGGCGGCGGCACCTTCACCGTTTATGCCGTCGCGCTGCCCGGCGCCAGGGACGATCTGGCCGATGCCGTGTATGGAACTGCCTCTGTCACACTGAGGGGCGAACCGGGTCCGACAGCCGGCTTTACCGCGAACGCCACCGCCGGCCCGGCGCCGCTCGCGGTGCGGTTCACCGACGCCTCGACCGGGAACCTGACTTCATGGAACTGGTTCTTCGGTGACGGCGCGACCTCGACCGAGCAGAACCCGGTCCACACCTACAGAACGCCGGGTACCTACACCGTCAACCTGACGGTCGCCAATGACGTCGGGAGCGACTCGGCGGTGAAGACGGACTTCATCACCGCAACCGAGCCGGCCGGGCCTTCCGTTCTCCCCGGGTACAACCACATCTTTGTGAAGGTTGCAAACGACGCCGGCGCGAAGTACAACGCTTTTGGCAATAACACCTATAACATCAGGTTTGAAGGCATCAACCGTGGTCTCAACGCCCTCCATATCTCCACCGACCCGGCGGTGAACTTTGGGCAGGTGACGGTATCCGGGGACCAGAGCGGCACCATCTATGCCACTGATTCCGGCGGAAAGGGCTACGAGGACGATATCATCCTCATGGTCGCCGTCAACGGGACAATCCCTGACGATTTCAGGCTCCATGTCACAGCAGACGGCTACACCTGGACGCCGGACCCCTTGCGGAACCAGGCACCCTCCCTCGACAATGTGACCTACCAGTCAGTCTCCCTCAACGAGACCTTCACGAAAGAAGACTTCATCTACGGCCCGCAGATCTGGAAGCCGACCGGGAACGAGGTGGAGTACCCCCTCTATGCAGGCCAGAACATGAATGACACAGAGAACACCTTCCGCCTTGTGTTCATCGATCTTGATGCCGGTGTCCTCCGGCCGAACGAGACCCTTGAGAACCGCGGTGCGGTCAGGATCAACTATACCTTCGAGAACCTGAAGTCGTTTGCCGCCTTCAGCGTCTACGGATACTGCAGAAACTCCAACAACGGCGATGATATGGTCGCCTGGACGAACGCCCTCACTCCCGACAAGGCGATGAGCGGCTACTCGGTCATCGGGGGAACAGGGTTGCCTGTCACGGCATTCACGGCCGAACCGCAAAATGGCATCGCCCCGCTCGCGGTGCGGTTTACCGACGCTTCGACCGGCAACCCGACGGCATGGAACTGGTCCTTCGGCGACGGGAACACCTCCAGTGAGCGGAATCCGGTCCACACCTACGGAGCGCCGGGGACCTACACCGTGAACCTCACGGTCAGCAACACAGATGGCTCCGCCACGCTCTTCAGACCGGACTACATCACCGTCACGGCTCCGAAGGGCGACTTCGGCGGGGACGGTGAGGTCGATATCGGCGACGTCGCCCGGGTGGCCTGCATGGTCGTCGGGAAGACGGCGGTCGACCTTGCCGCCGACTTCAACGGGAACGGGAAGGTCGATATCGGGGATGCGGCAAAGATCGCCTACTACTTCGTCGGGAAGGTTGAAGCGCTGTGAGGGGGGAAGAAGCTGATCTCCCGGAAAACACCCGTGAGGCCGCGTTCGGCCACAGGCTCAACTGATGAAGAGGGGGGCCCTGGCCTTAACCTGGCGCCGATGGAATCTCTTCTATTTTCAAGCAATGCCGAGAAGCGGTGCGTTCCCGGACAGGCTGTCCCGCAGGCAGCGCGCGCAGGCGGGGCGGTGGAGTGGAGCCGGCCCGGGGGTTCGGCGGGGTTTCCCGGTGCCCCCTTACGAGCGAAAAGTCATTTCATAAGGGCGGTTTTGGTCAAACGGGTTTGTCGCTCCAGTGATAAAAGGGAAACGTTTTTCCCTGCCCGGAGATCAGTATCGTGCATAGTCAGATAGCCGATCCGGCATCGTGAAAGACTGACTTCCCCGAACGAGAAGTATTCACCGACCGTCACCGATAATCAGCACGATCCCGGAACCGATCGGGATTTTCGACACCGTCTGCGTCAAGATCCACTCTCTCCTCTCCGGCAAGCAGGAGCTCCAGAACGGGTCGGCATCAAGGATGTGTGATGATGAAGCAGGTAGTCTTCCTTGTGGTGCTTTTTGCACTGGTAGCGTTGCCGCTGCCCGTAACGGCGATGGACATAGGTACGAGTGACAACACTACGGGTTCCTCTCTTGTTAATCCCACAGTTATATCTGTTGAGGCCTCACAAATTCAGTCAGCGTATGTTACTCTCACCCTTTATGTGCACGATGGCAGTACGAGTGGTTCGTTGCTGTCAAATGTTCAGGTGACCGGTTCCGACGGTGCCGGGAACTCGTTCTCCAAGACCACCAGTTCGGGAGGGTATGTGACGATTACCGGGAAACCCGGTACCTGGTCGTTCACCGCCTCGAAGAGTGGCTATAATTTCAATTCGTGGAGTCAGAGTATCACCGCCGCCTGCGAGAAACATGCCTACCTCACCGCCACCGTTCAGGACGTGACCCTGACTCTATACATCCACATCCACGATGGCAAGACCACCAGTTCAGGAGGGAGTGGTTCGTTCGTTGCCTCGAAATGTTCAGGTGACCGTATCCACCGGTGCCGGGCCACCGTTCAGGACGTGACCCTCTCCATCCACGACCACCAAAGTTCAGGTGACCGGTTCCGACGGTGGAATGTTCTGACCACCAGTTCGATGACGATTACCGGGAAACCCGGTACCTGGTCGTTCACCGCCTCGAAGAGTGGCTATAATTTCAACTCGTGGAGTCAGAGTATCACCGCCGCCTGCGAGAAACATGCCTACCTCACCGCCACCGTTCAGGACGTGACCCTGACTCTATACATCCACGATGGCAGTACGAGTGGTTCGTTGCTGCCAAATGTTCAGGTGACCGGTTCCGACGGTGCCGGGAACTCGTTCTCCAAGACCACCAGTTCGGGAGGGTATCGTGACGATTACCGGGAAACCCGGTACCTGGTCGTTCACCGCCTCGAAGAGTGGCTATAATTTCAACTCGTGGAGTCAGAGTATCACCGCCGCCTGCGAGAAACATGCCCAATTCGTGAGTCAGAGTATCACCGCCGCCTGCGAGAACTTACATGCCTTCGACACCGCCACCGTTCAGGACGTGACCCTGACTCTATACATCCACGATGGCAGTACGAGTGGTTCGTTGCTGTCAAATGTTCAGGTGACCGGTTCCGACGGTGCCGGGAACTCGTTCTCCAAGACCACCAGTTCAGGGAGGGTATGTGACGATTACCGGGAAACCCGGTACCTGGTCGTTCACCGCCTCGAAGAGTGGCTATAATTTCAATTCGTGGAGTCAGAGTATCACCGCCGCCTGCGAGAAACATGCCTACCTCACCGCCACCGTTCAGGACGTGACCCTGACTCTATACATCCACGATGGCAGTACGAGTGGTTCGTTGCTGTCAAATGTTCAGGTGACCGGTTCCGACGGTGCCGGGAACTCGTTCTCCAAGACCACCAGTTCGGGAGGGTGTGACGCTTACCTCATCCTTACATCTGGCAATGACAGGACGTTTGGCATTGATGTTTCGCACTGGCAAGGAGAGATAAACTGGAATAGTGTCCACAACTCCGGCAAATCATTTGCGTTTGTTAAGGCGACAGAAGGTAACGGATTCACGGATCCAAAATTTATAACAAATATGAACGGGGCATCAGCAAACGGAATGCTTGTTGGGGCATACCACTTTGCCAGGCCGGATTTAGGGAACAGTGCTACTGATGAGGCGAATTATTTTGTCGACATCGCAGGGGACTACATCTCCCAAGGCTATCTCAGACCTGCATTGGACCTGGAATACGGCGATGACTCTCTGGGAAAAGAAGCGCTTTCTGAATGGGTGAAAACCTGGGTTTCTACAGTTCACGCCAAAACAGGTGTATATCCGATAATCTATGTGAATCCAAATTATGCAACTAATTACTTAAATCGAGACATAAATCAAAATGATCTTTGGATCGCGCATTGGAAGTATGATCCGAGTTTAAGTCCAGACACTGGAATATGGACGAACTGGGCTTTTTGGCAATATAGTGATAAAGGTCAGGTTTCGGGAATCGAAGGGACTGTGGATTTGGATGTCTTCAACGGAGATCAGTCACTGTTACAAAATTATATTATAACTTCTGCAACCACACCATCCACCCGCGTTAAGCTAAACGTTCCGTATATTCATCAAGTGTATGATACAGCAGATGACTTTATAGGCTGCTGGGCTTGCGCACCAACATCAGCGGTAATGGTACTGGCATACCACGGTTTAATCGAAAAAGATCCGATACAGATATCAAGTATTTCCTACGGATCAAAACCCCCTGCTCATGTGAGCGATTATGGAAAATACGTCTCTAGAGAATATCAGTATGGAAATACAGCATTTTCAACCGAATCCAAAGAATATATCCCCAATATTGGATGGGCTACAGGAAAAGGTGCATGGGGTTACATATGGACAGGATCAGTGACTGGAGTAGCTGACGGGCTGGAATCGTATTTGAAACTTCATGATTTAGAGGTTGAATTTATAGCAAGCCCCACAGCAGAACAGGGTAAGACGATAGTTATCGATGAAATAGACAACAACTCTCCGTTAATTGCAAGAACTTATCTCACAAGTAGTGGTCACTATGCTGTAATTACTGGATACGAGATTGAGAGTAACGGGGAAATCTCGTACTATGTAAACGATCCGTTTGGAAAGGAAGGGTGCTATCACAAGGACTATGGGACATACACAAACGAGATCGCACAACCGGTGAAATATTCCTACTCCGATATGGGACTGGGTGAACCATCACGAGGATTATTTAAAGTTACTTCGAGATTACCGACTCCAGCAGAGCCCTCGGTCAGCACAAGCCCGGCGACCTCGGTCGACTCCTCATCAGCCATCCTGAACGGCTACCTCTCGTCGATGGGTGGAGCGTCTTCGTGCACAGTTTACTTCGAATATGGCACCACGAAATTGTACGGCTCTACGACAGGCACTCAGACAAAGAGTTCGACCGGCACGTTCAGCCAGGCATTCACAGGGCTCTCGCCCGGGACAACGTATCACTACCGTGCAGTAGCCTCCAACAGTGCCGGAACGGTTTGCGGTGCTGATACGATGTTCATGACCAGCAGTTCGGCGACTGCACCGGTAGCCAATTTCATCGGCACTCCAGCAGGTGGCACCGCCCCGCTCACAGTGCAGTTCACCGATACCTCAACCGGCGATCCGACCGCATGGTTCTGGGACTTCGGGGACGGCAGCGCCTCAACCGAGCAGCACCCTATCCACACCTATACAGCGGCGGGAATGTATTACGTTAATCTCACCGTCAGCAACAGCGAAGGCTCGAACACACTCACTCAAACGGACCCGATTGCAGTCCTCCAGTACGGCGACGTAGATTTCGATGGCAGAGTGGGGCTCGCGGATGCACTTAGAATCCTTCACCATGTTGTGGGGCTGCGAAACATCACCGAGCCCCTTGCCCTCATGCAGGGCGACCTGCATCGGAACGATCTCCTCGATGTCGGGGATGCGCAGATTATCGCACACTATCTCATAATGCGTGATACCCTGACACCCCGCGTTTCCGGAACGGATTCGGGCAGCGTCGATATCGCTGTCGTTCCCGGTACCCGGGCGATTCCTGCCGGAGAGCAGGCAACGATCGACATCACACTCGTCGACGCGGAAAATGTCGGCTCCTATGATATCACGGTGAGATGGGACCCTGCTGTACTCGATCTGATTCCAGAGAACAATATCACCTTCCCGGAATCTGGGGTCTGGAACGTCACTGCCGGAGAAGCTCACCTTGCCGGTATCCTCTCAAGAGCAGTGAATGGAAGTCTGACTCTCTGCACACTGAAATTCACTGCCATCGGTTCGCCCGGCAGCAGTTCCCTCGTCACCATCCCGGACAGGGAGTGTAGCGTCCTGAAGGCTTACTCCTGCAACTCGATACCCTTCACGATCTCGACTGCAACGGTGACCGTCAACGAACCCACTCCGGTCGCAAGCTTCACCGCGAACGCTACCTCCGGCACCGCTCCTCTTCCGGTACAGTTCACTGATCTCTCCACAGGCGACCCGACCACATGGTCCTGGACCTTCGGTGACGGCGCGACCTCCACCGAACGGCACCTCATCCACACCTACACCGCGCCGGGCACCTATACTGTAAGCCTGACCGTTACAAGCGCAGGCGGCTCAAACACCACGACCCGGGCCGGCTACATCACGGTCTCCCGGGCACCCGGGCAGGGCATCCTCTGGGACGTCCCCCTGAGCATCACCAGCGGAACGTTTAACCGGACAGTGATCCTGGGCTCGGCGGAATCCGCTACCCGTGGATTCGATGCAGAACTGGATCTTCCCGCGCCTCCGGAACCTCCAGGAACCAGTGAGTCGGCCTACTTCACCTGCACTGACCCGACATTCGGACAGCTCGCCGCCGACTACAAGCCCCCGGTCGATGACACCAACCCCGAAGCGTTCTGGACGCTCTTCATCCGCTCCGACGAGCCGGTGCAGGTTGCGTGGAATACGACGCTCCTTGCCGAGAGCGTTCTCTCCCTGACCTGGGACGACGGGATGAATACCATCGCGATGAAGACGACGAACGGTACCACCCTCCCTGCCGGGAGTTACAACGTCAATATCTCTGCCAGCACCGCCCGGCAGATGGACCTTCCCCTGAAGGGGGGCTGGAACCTGGTCTCCACGCCCTTCAACAATGCAGCGTATACTGTCCCGGAGGGCGCTATACTCGCGATCTACGGCTACAACCCATCGACGAAGGGCTATGAAACCGTGTCCGGGGTCACGGCGCTTGTGCCCGGCAAGGCATACTGGATCGCTTCGGCCCGTAACTGTACCGTCACGATGACCGGAACGCCGGTCATCCCGGTCACGGCACAGCTCAAGCAGGGGTGGAACCTGATCGGAAGTACGGCCGGTCGAAACGCCTTTGACGGTATCGCGATAACCCCCGCAGGGTCGTGGGCGATGGCGTTTGTGTATGGATACAATCCACAGACGAAGAGTTATGTCCCGATTACCGAGCTGCAGCCGGGCGAAGGATACTGGGGTGCGGTGACCCGGGATTGCACCATCACCCTTCCCTGAACCTTTTTACTCCACCATTGACATGCGCCATCGGTGATCTTAAAGTGTACACCGGGGAGTCTTGCCGGAAGGGTGAAGAACGAAAGCGCTTGAGGAGGCAGGTTTTCAGGGCGGTTTCGACGAGAGGGAGAGGAGATACTGAGCTGCAACGTTCCGGGTGCTACCTCCGGAGAGGGAGTGGAAAACAGTATCCCGGCCGCGGTTTGGGTGACGGAAGAGAAAAGAGCCAGGGAGGGCGAGGGAAGGTCCACAATGTGAGTAAGTTTCATTTGAAAGAGATCTTTTTTCCGAAACGTGGACAGTATAGCCTGAAAAAATTGAATAGATTTAAATATTCAGGATAGAACCATTCCTGCATAGCCTGTTTGAGCAAGGCTTGATGCAGAAGAGCGATGAGCCGGGTCCGGACCACGCCGCATCCCGAATGGCTGCAATCGCCGGGTAGCGGGTAAGACGCTCTGGCGGATCTTTCCAAAAAACTACATGATGCCCCTGGGGCCACAGGCATACCGGATGAAAAAGGGGGGGAATTTTCATACGAAAACGGCGGAGAACAGACGCCTGAAGAGATTTGTGAGCCGAAGCAGATATGGAGAGATGCGCGAGCGGCTCTCGTAGAGAGGTTGATACCTGTGAAGAAGTATTCACTGTCAGTATTGTTCTTTGCACTCTGCATGCTGGTTACGGCTGCGGGTGCTGCATGGATCGAGGCGCCGGGAGGAGTACTAGCGCCCGAATCGACCGGGGTCTTCCCGGTCTCCGCCGTCGGTCTGACGGATGCCCAGGGGGTTCATTTTAACCTGACGTTTGATGGCACCCTGCTGTCGGTCGAGAGCGTCTCGGCCAGTAGTGCAATCACGGGTTCCAACGTTACCGCAAACATCGATAACGAAGGCGGATGGGTACAGGTGGCCGTCACGAACCCAGAGGGCATAACCGTCAACGAGACATGGCCGTTAACCCCGCTGGTTGATATCACGTTCCGTTCCACCACGAACGAAGGGGCGTCGGCAATAGAGTTTGCGGGTACTCCGACGTACAGTCAGGGCGGGGATTTCATGCCGGAGGAATTTTGGACCAACTTCGGAAGGATTAAGGTTGGAGATCCTGCAACGATCCGGGCCCCCTCCGGCACGCTGGCCTACGGTGAGTCCAGAACCTTTGCCGTCGGCGTGAACAATCTCACCGGTGCAACGCAGATCTGGTTCGAGCTGATGTATGATGGGTCGCACCTCGTCATCGACGATATCGCGCCGACACTGCCGAGCGCGGTGATAACCGGGGCCTTCGCCAATAATGGCATCTACGAGTTTGAACCGACAGCTCTTGAGTCCGTGCCCGAGGAGGTACGCCTGAATCTGCAGCAGTACCATGGTTCAAACTTGGTGTGGGTGGAGCTGGAGATCCCGGGTGGCCTTACAACCACGGGTTACACTGATGTCGTTGATATCACGTTCCGGCCGACCAATCTTACCGGTACCGGCGATCTCGATTTCTACTACCATTGTACGTACCAGGATGAAAATGAGTCGACACAACTCTTCGATCTCCAGGTCCCGGGCCAGATCGTAACGAACGGCGGCGGCAGTTATCCGGTCCTCGGCGAGTTCAAAGCCCCATCGGGCACTGTTGATACCGGCTCGCAGAAAGTGCTTCCCCTCATGGTCCGGTCCCTGAACAACGCAGAAGAAGCGTATGTCTGGGCTGAGTGGAACTCAACCGTAATAAATGCCACATCGCTATCCCTGAGTGCAACCGCACGGGACGCAGGTGTGACACTTGAGGGGGGTGATGTCTATTCTTATGTGTATGACAACATCTCGGTCGGGTATCTGTATGCCTATGTCGGGAACCTGACGAGGCTGAACACGGCGTCATGGACCCCTCTTCTCGACCTCACGGTGAGGGCAAACGCCACGTCGGGCCGGATCCCGGTGAATATCTCCGGGAGCTCGAGTACGATCCCTCGTGAGAATGTCTCCATCGCTTACCCACCCGCGTCGCTTGAGAACGGGCTGATCATCCTCGACGCCATGCCCGTCGACGCCATGCAGATCGGTCTCGGCGACGTCGGGGCGGCAAAGGGACAGACCACGCAGGCACTACTGACCATCCGCAACGCATCGGACGTCAGTGCGGGAGGTCTCGACATGACCTACGATCCCGCCGTCGTGACGGTGGATGCCGTGCATTTTGCGTCGCCCTGGAGCGGTGCTTCAAATATCAACAACACGAACGGAAAGGTACGTCTAGTCTACTACTCCAATTCCGGCTACGGCCAGAGCGGAGACGTGCTCATCTGCACCGTGACGCTGAGAGCAACCGGGGAGCCCGGCGACATCAGCCCGCTGAACATCACGATAGATTATCTCGATGGTGATGGTGGTAGAGACATCACATCTGCCGCCCGGCCGCTCCCCGGCGAGTTCCAGGTGCTGTATCCCGACACTCCCGATCCTATCCGGTACCGCGACGCCGGCGGCCTTTACAAGGGCATCCAGAGCGGGAACACGCTGTACTTCGGTGAAGAGGGCCTGAACCTCACCTGCCTCGGCAGCGTGCAGCGGCTGGTCCACTACAGCAACTTCTCGGCCGGCGCCGTGGATGCAGTCCTCTACGTGCCCGACTGCCGCTCCTTCGATCCGGTAGCCGGGGGGAACCTGACCTCCGGGCGCTACTACGCCTGGGGAGGTGACGGGATTCTCGGCGGCAGACCCTGGGTTGAGATCCGGGAGCCGTGCACCGGGCTGGATATTCTCCTGGGCGGCACGAACACCTCCGTCGACGGCACCTCCCTCACCCGCAACGCCGTTCTCGATTTCGCGCTGGAGAACAACCTTGGAGGTCTCCACACAACCCCGGCGGCCATCGCTATGGATATCGAGGTCACGATGCCCGGCGGCGGGAGACTGATGCGGTTTGGTGGTGTGGACCTGAGGGGCATTCCCGTCAACGCTTCAACGGTATACGCCCGCGGGATCTCCTTAAACGATACCGATCCCGGAACCTATACCGCAAGGGCTGTCTGGCCGTCGGCGAGCGACTTTGCCGGAAAGGGATACAACTCGAACATTGTATCGTTTGAGATCATCAGGAATGCAACCCCTCCCGTCGCCGCCTTCACCGCGAACGTCACCTCCGGCCCCTCTCCCCTCACCGTCCGGTTCACCGACACATCAACCGGTAGTCCCACCAACTGGTTCTGGTCCTTCGGCGACGGTTCATTCTCGCTGGAGCAGCACCCCATCCACACCTACACCGCGCCGGGCACCTACAACGTCAGCCTGACCGTGACGAACGCTGCCGGTTCGAACACCACGACCCGGGCCGGCTACATCACGGTCTCCCGGGCACCCGGGCAGGGCATCCTCTGGGACGTCCCCCTGAGCATCACCAGCGGAACGTTTAACCGGACAGTGATCCTGGGCTCGGCGGAATCCGCTACCCGTGGATTTGATGCAGAGCTGGATCTTCCCGCGCCTCCGGAACCTCCAGGAACCAGTGAGTCGGCCTACTTCACCTGCACTGACCCGACATTCGGACAGCTCTCCGCCGACTACAAGCCCCCGGTCGATGACACCAACCCCGAAGAGATCTGGACGCTCTGCATCCGCTCCGACGAGCCGGTGCAGGTTGCGTGGAATACGACGCTCCTTGCCGAGAGCGTTCTCTCCCTGACCTGGGACGACGGGATGAATACCATCGCGATGAAGACGACGAACGGTACCACCCTCCCGGCAGGGAGTTACAACGTCAATATCTCGGCCAGCATCGCCCGGCAGATGGATCTTTCCCTGCAGGAGGGCTGGAACCTGGTCTCCACGCCCTTCAGCAATGCAGCGTATACCATCCCGGAGGGCGCTATCCTCGCGATCTACGGCTACAACCCATCGACGAAGGGCTATGAAACCGTGTCCGGGGTCACGGCGCTTGTGCCCGGCGAGGCCTACTGGATCGCTTCGGCCCGTAACTGTACCGTCACGGTGACCGGAACGCCGGTCATCCCGGTCACGGCCCAGCTCAAGCAGGGGTGGAACCTGATCGGAAGCACGGCCGGTCGAAACGCCTTTGACGGTATCGCGATAACCCCCGCAGGGTCGTGGGCGATGGCGTTTGTGTATGGATACAATCCACAGACGAAGGGCTATGTCCCGATTACCGAGCTGCAGCCGGGTGAAGGATACTGGGGTGCGGTGACCCGGGACTGCACCATCACCCTCCCCTGAGTTTTTTATGGCCACAGGGATTACCATGAACCGGACTGCCATCGCCCTTGCCGGGCTTGGACTGCTGTTGATGTTGGGTACTCCGGCAACCGCCTGGACGACAGATATCTCTCTCTCGTCAGAGGGCAGAACTGAAGTCCTGACGCTCGGCTCCGAAGACGGGGCCTCCGACGGGTTCGACGCGGGGATGGATATCCCTCTCCCCCCGCCGCCACCGTCGTCATCGTTCTCTGCCCACCTTGTCGGGAACGGTCTCTTCGAGATGTTGCGGACCGAGATCAGGGCCACGCACTCCTGGAGCATCTACGTAGCCTCCGGGGGGGAGATCGATATTGCCTGGAACGCCGCCCCGGTCCCTCTTACGATGACCCTCGGTGAAGACCGGTTCTCCTTAACCGAGTCCGGCCACCACTCCCTCAGCTCCGGGGAGTACAGGATATCCATTCAAGGGGCCCAGAGTCCAGCCTCTTCCGGGCCGGCGGGCGGCCCCGGTGGTGATTCTTCGTCATCTGGCTCTACAGTGTCGGAAACACCGCCAGCGGCCGCTCCGACGGCATCGCCACTCCCCACGGCGGCGCCCGACCAGGTCCAGGGAAGCATGCCCCTACCGCCTGCTACCCTTACGCCGGACATTCCAGTTCGGAATACCTCAGACCTCACACCAGAGAGGCATCAGGCCCCTCGTCCGGCGGAGGCGAACCAGGCGCCCGGGTTCGGGGCGCTTCTGACCCTTCTTGGTGTAGGTGCACTGATATTCACCCTGAGAGATCAGCAGATGAGATAGGTGTGTTACCATGATTCAGAGAAAAATCTTGATGTTCTGCATTGCCCTCTGTGTGCTTACCGGAGGAGCAAGCGCTCTGCCGGAGGATTCCTGGCTTGAGAACATAACGGTTACCTCCGGGACCTTTGTGCAGACTGTGACGTTTGGGACGAACGAAAACGGGAGCGACGGTTACGATCAGGGTCTTGACCTGCTCGCCCCCCCGGCTTCACCGGATCCGGAGTCGCCTAATGTGTATTTCCAGATTGCACAGGGCATGTTTAAACAACTCTATGGCGACATCCGATACATCCTGAATGCTGATAACCCGGAACATGTCTGGACGCTACAGGTCCGCTCGACAAATGATGATGCCCTGCTCGCGTGGGATCCCGCGACACTCCCGGCGGACGTTACCTTCATCCTGAGTGCAGCCGGGTCGGAGTACGACATGAAGGAGGTCACATCGGTATCTCTGACGAAGAGTACGGGGTATGTCCCGGTAACAATTCGGGCAAGGTATCCTCCGACTGCAGCGCCTGTTGCAAACTTTACGGCAAACAGGACCTCGGGCACCGCTCCCCTCGCCGTCCGGTTCACCGACACCTCGACCGGCAACCCGACCACATGGGCCTGGGACTTCGGTGATGGGAACACCTCGACGGAGCAGAACCCCGTTCACACCTACACAACCGCCGGTGTTTACACCGTTCGCCTGACGGTGCGGAACGCAGAAGGTGAGGACTCCATAGTTAAGGAGGACGCCATCACCGTCGAGACAGCACCGCCCGTCTGGCGCGAGAACATAACGGTTACCTCCGGGACCTTTGTGCAGACTGTGACGTTCGGGACGGACGAAAACGGGAGCGACGGTTACGATCAGGGTCTTGACCTGCTCGCCCCCCCGGCTTCACCGGATCCGGAGTCGCCTGATGTGTATTTCCAGATTGCACAGGGCATGTTTAAACAACTCTATGGCGACATCCGATACATCCTGAATGCTGATAACCCGGAACACGTCTGGACGCTACAGGTCCGCTCGACAAATGATGATGCCCTGCTCGCGTGGGATCCCGCGACACTCCCGGCGGATATCGCCTTCACCCTGAGTGCAGCCGGGTCGGAGTACGACATGAAGGAGGTCGCATCGGCATCCCTGACGAAGAGTACGGGGTATGTCCCGGTGACCATTCGGGCAAGGTATTCTCAAACTGCAGCGCCTGTTGCAAACTTTACGGCAAACAGGACTTCAGGCACCGCTCCCCTCGCCGTCCGGTTCACCGACACCTCGACCGGTGAGATCACCGCGTGGTCATGGGACTTCGGGGATGGGAACACCTCCAGTGAGCGGGACCCCGTTCATACCTACATCACCCCCGGCAACTACACCGTCGCGCTCACGGTATCAAACGGCCATGCGGAGGACACGATGAGAAAGGAGCACTACATCCAGGTGCAGAAACCGCTCCCAAGCGCCGAACTCATCTTCAACGTCAATTACAACCGGGGTACATCGAACGACAGTATTGCAAGCGGCACATCTCCCTGCAGCCTGACGTACTACACAGGTGTTCACAACCCCCGGGAAAACCAGGAGAGTATCCTCGGCGACCTCGTGTTTGTCCTCGATGCGCCGGAGATCGTCAGCGTCAGCTCCGGGACGTGCGCGGAGATCAACGGGACGCGAGTGACCTGGACTATCCGCTCTCCGGCCGCGATCAACCCGGGTACTGGGTCATCGACCTCGGCAGCGACATCGGCGACTGCAGACCGGACATCTGGCGTGACGCTGGAACGCTCCTGCAACAGGACCGTCTTCACCGAAGCGGGCGTGCAGCAGGTCACCCTGAACATCACCTTTGATACCGTCGATCTCGACAACCTCTGGGGCAGGATCGAATGCACCAATACTACCGACGTCGGATCTGCATTTGTCCCGGGCACGATCTCGACCGACCTCCCTCTCCGCGGCCTCAGTGAAGGGCGTGCAGGAGTCCATTTCATGGTCGACCGTTTCCGGGTGGAGACCGGCCGGCAGTATACCCTCTCCTGTGCAGTGGAAGTCGATCCCCTCCGGCCGGTGGCCTATGCCCCGGCCTGTGCGGTCTGGGAAGTCCGGAACTCGACATCGGCGGTCGCGCCCGCGGGAACCGCAGTGACCCTTCCTGCGGAACTCCTCCCGCAGAGCGTCAACAGCGTTGCATTCTCCTCGGCGACCCCCTGTGAGTGGACGTGTATCCAGAACGAGCACATCATCACCAGCCTCTATCAGCGGGCCGTCCCGGTGTCGGCGCCGGCGGCAAACTTCACCGCGGACGTCACGAGCGGCACCGCGCCGCTCGCGGCGCGGTTTACCGACACCTCGACCGGTGAGATCACCGCCTGGTCCTGGTCCTTCGGCGACGGGAACACCTCGACGGAGCAGCACCCGACCCACACCTACACCGCCCCCGGTATCTATACCGTGAGCCTGACTGCAACCAATGCCGGCGGCAGCAGCACTGAGAGTAAGACCGATTATATCACGGTAATGGCTCCTCCACCGGTGGCGAACTTCAGCGCGGACGTCACTGTCGGCCCCGCGCCGCTCGCGGTGCGGTTTACCGACGCTTCGACCGGTGAGATCACAGTCTGGTCCTGGTCCTTCGGCGACGGGAACACCTCGACGGAGCAGAACCCGGTCCACACCTACGGGGCGCCGGGGAACTACACCGTGAACCTGACGGTCAGCACCGGAACCGGCTCCGCCATGCTCTCCCGACCCGGCTACATCACCGTCACGGCTCCGAAGGGCGACGTCACAGGCGACGGCATCGTCGACATCAGCGACGTCGCCCGGGTGGCCTACATGGTCGTCGGGAAGGAGCCAGAAGATCTTGCCGCCGACTTCAACGGGAACGGCGCAGTCGACATCGGCGACGCCGCAAAGATCGCCTACTTCTTCGTCGGGAAGATTGGGGCGCTGTGAGGGGAAGGGTATCCCCGACCCCCTCCCTCCTGCGCAACAATCCCGGCAGCGGGTTTCCCCCGTGTTGCGGGGGGCCGTTGTACCCGAACTTCCGGATCCGTACCCGGCCGCCGGGAGTGATCTCTCCCCGATTCGTCATATCACCACCGTTTTCCGTTACCTGAACAATCCGTCGTATTACAGCCAACAGGCTCTCTGTACACACAAAACACAAGTATAATAGCACATAAAATCAAAAAAGAACCTCAACGAGGTCGATAATGAGATTTCCCACCCTTATAGTATTCTGCCTGACGGTATGTATGCTGGCTGGAACCGTGAGCGCGGAAACCCGGATCGCAATCCCGGAAGGCTCCTTTGAGGGCACCGCCGACCTTCCCGTCATCATCTCCGGGATCACGGCGGCGACAGGCGTGTCGTTTGAACTGTCCTACGACAAAGACATCGTCCGTATTGAGAACATCACCGCAAGCAGCGAGATCCCGGGGTCGAACGTAATACCCAGGATCGACAACGACGCGGGGTATGCGAAGGTGGCCGTCCCCAACACTGAAGGGATCTCCGCCGCAGAGCCGGCCTCTCTTGCTGTCATCCGGCTCACCCGCGTCGGGCCCGGCGGGGGCACCGTGACCCTCCGGGAACCCCGGTGGAGCGATACGCACTTTGTGACGAAGACCTTTGATGTCGTCGAGAGCGGAAACATAGTCTCCCTG
Source organism: Methanoculleus sp. 10 (assembly GCF_913757945.1). Classification (NCBI taxonomy): domain Archaea; kingdom Methanobacteriati; phylum Methanobacteriota; class Methanomicrobia; order Methanomicrobiales; family Methanomicrobiaceae; genus Methanoculleus; species Methanoculleus sp. 10. The sequence goes on from NZ_CAJYDP010000002.1 coordinate 269,478, forward strand.
GAGACCGTGACGCCGGCGGAGACCGTTACGTCGTCTTCCAGCTCAGGGGGCTCTTCCTCCTCATCCAGCGCTTCTATAGCGACCCCGACCCCCGGGAGTACTGCGACCCCTGCGGTCACCGCAACCGTCCCCCGGGCAACCACCGTGCTGCCGGTATCTCCGAACGATACCGTCGAACCCCCCCCTGCCGCATCCCGGGGTGTAGCTGCAGAGGGTACGCAATCGCCCGCCACTCCGAAGGCAGCTCCGGGCTTCTGTACGGGGACTGTTGTTACAGCGGGGCTCTCAGGCATCGCGCTTCTGCTGTATCGCCGCTCCTGATGGATTACGGTGTATGCAGCCCCGCGGCATCTCTTTTTTTGCCGGGAATTTCTATCGCTCGTGTGACGTTTATCTTCAGGAGTAGGGAGACGTTACATTTTTTCACGACGATATGTTAAGCTCTATTCGAAAGAGATCTTTTTTTCAAAACGTGGATATTATAGCCTGAAAAAAATTGAATAGATTTAAATACTCAGAATAGGACAATTTCCTGCATAGCCTGTTTGAGCAAGGCTGGCGCAGAAGAGCGATGAGCCGGGTCCGGGCTACGCCGCATCCCGAATGGCTGCAATCGACGGGTAGCGGGTAAGACGGCCTGATGGATCTTCCCGAAAAAAGCGGCGAAGAACAGGCGCCTGAAGCGACTTGTGAGTCGAAGCACGAACGGAGAAATGCGCAAACGGTTCTCGTAGAGAGGTTGATACCTATGAAGAAGTATTCACTGACAGTATTGTTCTTTGCACTCTGCATGCTGGTTACGGCCGCGGGTGCTGCAGATATCGTCGCCCCGGGGCATCCCCACGGGGGACTCTTGCCCCCGGGCTCGTCCGGGGTCTTCCCGGTTGCCGTCGGCGGTCTGACGGACGCTCAGGGGGTTCATTTTAACCTGACATTTAACAGCACCCTGTTGTCGGTCGAGAGTGTCTCGGCCAGCAGTGCAATCCCGGGTTCCAACGTTACTGCAATAAACCGCAATAACGAAGATGGATGGGTGCAGGTGGCCGTCACGAACACGGAGGGCATAACCGTCAACGAGACATGGCCGTTAACCCCGCTTGTCGATATCACGTTCCGTTCCACCGCGAACGAAGGGAAATCGGCAATGGAGTTTTCTGGTACTCCGACGTACAGCCAGGGTGAGGAGTTCACGCCGGTGGATTTTGCTGGGGTTTATGATGATGGCTTGATAGCGGTCAGGAACCCCTCGACGATCAAGGCCCCCTCCGGCACGCTGGCCTACGGTGAGTCCAGAACCTTTGCCGTCGGCGTGGACAATCTCACCGGTGCAACCCAGATCTGGTTCGAGCTGATGTATGATGGGTCGCACCTCATCATCGACGATATCGCGCCGGCGCTGCCGGGGGCGGTGATAACCGGGGCCTTCGCCAATAACGGCATCTACGAGTCTGAGCCAACCGCTCTTGAGTCCGTGCCCGAGGAGGTACGCCTGGAATTACAGCAGCATCCCCACATGAACATGATGTGGGTGGCACTGGAGATCCCGGGCGGCCTTACCGCCACGGGTTACACCGATGTAGTTGATATCACGTTCCGGCCGACCAATCTTACCGGCACCGGCGATCTCGATTTCTACTACCATTGTACATACCAGGATGAGAACGAGTCGACACAATTCTTCGATCTCCAGACCCCTGGCCGGATCGTAACCAACGGCGGCGGCAGGTATCCGGTCCTCGGCGAGTTCAAAGCCCCGTCGGGCACCATCGACGTCGGGTCGCAGAAAGTGCTTCCCCTCATGGTCCGGTCCCTGAACAACGCAGGAGGAGCGTATGTCTGGGCTAAGTGGAACTCAACCATAATAAATGTCACGTCGGTATCCCTGAATGAAGCCGCACGGGACGCAGGTGTGACGCTTGATGATTGCCAGTATAGTTCACACTATTACGAGCCGGTTGGATACCTGGAAGCTGGTATCGGGAACCTGACGAACCTGAACACGGCATCGTGGACCCCTCTTCTCGACCTCACGGTGAGGGCAAACGCCACGTCGGGCCGGACCCCGGTGAACATCTTTGGGACTGCATACACAATTCCCGGGGAGAACGTCTCCATCGTTTACCCGCCCGCTTCGCTTGAGAACGGGCAGATCTCCATCAATGTTCCGAAGAAGGCGGACCTAAATGTTACCCTTGTTCCCTGGCCCGATTACGTGAAGAAGTATGCCGACGGCAGCCTGCACTTCACCCAGACGATGATCATCGAGAACATCGGCACTAAGGCCGTCACCGAGAATTTCGATATCCGTGGGACATTCTTGTCGAAAGAGGCAGAGTTCCCTGTCTCGGGCGGCATTGCTCCGGGGGAAAACATCACCTATCACGTGACGATGCACGTCAAGCCCGACCATGTGGGAGGTACGGACTACGAGATGAGCGGCGGCCAGGGGCATGAGAGGTGGTATGATGTCACCACGGGCGGGGACGTCGGTGTGACAAAGGACGGAGACGATCCGTACACCATCAAGATCCAGGTTGATGTCGGTAACATCGTTGACGAGATCGATAAGGATAACAACGACGTAGAGGCAAACGTAACGGTCACCCGTCCGGATCTGGTCCCGGTCTGGGGGATGGAGTTTGTCGGTGGACCATCGTCAGGCAACACAACCATCCTTGAGACGTCACATGCCCCCGGCACCTGGAGGGTGACGTTCGGGGCAGAGAACATCGGCAAGGTCTTCGCCGTCCCGACCACCCTGAATTTCTCAGTAGATGGAGGGGCTCCGACGGTCTACTCCGTACCGCAGCTGGAGCCGGGCGAGAGGTGGACGACGACGGTCGACGTCACTGTCGGTCGTGCGTTCACGACGTACTGTGTCAAGGTCAACGCCAACCGGGCAGAGGCGGAGGAGGACTATGACAACAATAGCCTTACTGAATCCATTGGATCCACTGCGGTGACGGTCGCCTTCCCGACAGTCTACGGCTCGAGCGATGAGGATGATACTGAGGTAGCAATCTGGATCACAAACATATCGAGCACGGCGCCCGTTACGGAGTTCCAGCTACCCGTGAAATACGACCCGACGGTCTGTTATTACAACGGAACATCGGATGTGCTCGATGGAGTCGACGTTGAAAGTTCCTATGGGAGGGTTACGCTCATCGGAAAAGCGAAGAACCTGACGTCGCCGCTTGAGAGCAATACCAAAATCGCGACGCTCAAGATGCGGGCACGTACGGACTCCGGCAGGACTTCGGTTCTCGACTCGCAGAGGAGTGCATACGTAAAGACGACCGGGGGCGCGTTCCTCGATCTGGAGATCATCCGCGGCACGTTCGAACAAAAGAGCACGACTGATGCCTCCGTTGCCGTCTTCGCTCCACGTTCCGGCCCTGCCGGCCAGAACCAGACGGTCTCGGTGACGATCCAGAACCTGAAATCAAACAACGTCACCGTCTCCGCAAATCTGACCGCGAAAAACGAGACCACGAGTATGACTCTGTGGGAGATGCCGGATATCAATCTCACCGGGCGTGCGAGCAGGACATTCACCATCGATACGTGGCAGCCGACCGCTGGTGGCACCTATCTCCTGAGCGCGACCATCACCGGCGATAATGCTACAGAGAATAACATTGCTTCGCGGAACATCGCTATCGACGACTACCGGCTGGAGATTACCGATAGTCCGAACAGGTGGTACTGGGATTCCTGGTACGGTTATAACCGGTCCGTCCTGAAAAACGAACATCTCTGGCTCGGAACGTACTTCACGGCGAACCAGTCGGGCATGGTGAATGCAACCCTTTCCATCACGTACCCCGACGGGACGCCGGCCGATGGATCCGCATTTGAATTCCACCACTACTACCCGGCACAAAACCCCGTGTACGCGTACGACTCGGAGTGGAACTGTGTAGCCTGGTACTACGTCACACCAAAGGAGCTTGGAGACTTCAACTACAGCATCACGCTCGAGGCGCGGGGTACGAACGCTTACGTCAACGGCACCATCAGGGTCAGGGAGCCCAATGTCGACATCAAGGTGATGAACACAACCCTGGTCACGGACGAACCGTCAAAGACCATGGAGTTCCTGGTCTTCAACCGGACCCCATCCGAAAACAGAAAAGTGCAGATTCTCCTCTCGGCTGGCGCCGACGGCAGGACCCTGCAGGGGCTGGAATCGCTCATCGGGTACCCGCATGGCTGTCCGGAGCAGGTGATGAGCCCGGCGCTCGCGGCGCTCCGCGTGAAGCAGTACTATGAGGAGCGTGGCGCTCTGAACGACAGGATCAACAACACGGTGCAGACGGCGATGCAGAACGCGCTCAACCACATGAACCCACCGAACGGCTATAACGCCCAGCAGCTTGCAGACCAGTCGTACGGTGACGGGTCCGGCGGATGGGCATGGGGTAAAAGTACATGGTCAACCCCCTCGATGTTCTATACGTTCTACCCGAACTACGTGATCACCGAGTTACTGAGGGATAACGATACCGCGTTCTGGAATGTCGATGCAAACATGGACCAGATCGACCTCAACGCGAGCGCGAACTGGTTGATTGGGAAGCAGAAGGATGAAGGGCGCTGGAGCGACTGGGGCTACATATCAAATGACGTCGAGTGGACCGGATTCATATCCGAGAACCTCGCAAACGAGCACCGATATCTGAATCTTACCATGCGGGGAGCGGTGAATGCATCGCTTGAGAAGTCCTGCGACTGGCTGCTGAAACACGATTACACGAATGAGTACCAGAATGAAAACACACAGGCACTCTCCTATGCAATCCTCGGGCTTGTCGCGATACGCGACCATGGTATTGGTGATACCGCAACGATCAACACTACGATCAACGGGTTAGAGACCCTGGAGGAACAGCTGCTCCAAAAGGTTAAGGCTACTCCCTCCGGGTCTGAGATTTATTGGTCTGATTCCAGCAGGTGGGATACCTACGAATCGACGGCAAGCGCGGTCCTTGCCCTCAACAGGGCCTGGCATGCTCGCTGATAATTTATCCGGTGGTATCACCCACCTGATTGGCAACCGTGCCGGGCGCTCCTACTCCGGTGGATGGGGCAGCACGCGGACCAGTGCTGCGGTCATCAATACGCTGACCGGGGTCGTGCCGGAGAAACCTGTGGGTCTTCACTGTGGATGCCGAGATCAAGAGACTGGATGGTAAATCAGTCTGGTCATGCACAACGGTATCAAGTTCAACGAGACCTCGTTCGGTTTTGAACACACTCTGTTGATTGGTGAACTGAACGCGCTGTATGGATCCGGGTGTGCTGAACGACACTGCAAAGGTCATCATCAGCAACAAGAGTGATGTAGAAGCGGAGAACCCCTCAAACTGAGCGTCTCGATCGACAGTTTCGAGCAGGTCCCGGAGAGCCTCGCGAAAGACACTATCCCCGACATGCATCGATCCGATCGCGACCGACTTTGAACTCGCAGATCGACATTCCGGCGCCGGAGTCGTTGAAGAAAGGAGACAAGCGTTTTGTCGAGTTTACCATCGACAATACCAAAGATGACTCCATAGACCAGAATACCATGATCATCGAGATCCCGATCAGCAACGAAGTCAACTTCACCGGCAACGCTACCGGGGCCGATACGGCGCTACCTCACAGACGCAGCACACAGAAGTTCATCTCGCACATGTACAACGCTACCGAGAAGAAACTCTACATCTACCCCGGCTCTGACAATGCGTCCGCACCGAGCGTTCTTGCAGGCAGGCACGTCCAGGACCTTCTTTGTCCCGCTGAAGTTCGGGACCTCGGGCAACATCACTGTCGAAGCGCGTGCCTACCCGATATACAACGACACCTGGATGGCGCTCGGCACCGGCAGCACCTATGTGCTGGGCTACGGCAACGTCACGCTCGCCGCGGTGGACGAGACCAACGCACCGGTGACGGCGGAGTTCTACGTGGACCGGGGGTCCGTTGGATCGGGAACGAGCGTGAACACCACGCTGCTTGAGGGCACCTACCCGGTTGCAATCAAGAAAGACTCCGTATGGATCAACTCCTCGGTGAACGTCACACCCTCGAGAGCGTCACCTACACGGCGCATTTCGCGAGCGACAGGCGTGTCCCGTATATCGCGCAGGCGGAGGGCACGGCGGGCGAGATCCAGGTCATGCCCCCGGCGATCGAGGACACCACGGACGATGCCGGCCCGAACCGGTGGAACGCAGCGATAAAGGCAATGAAGTCGTTTAATTCGACGATTGCCAGCAGCGGCGGTCGTGCGACCATATCAGTCGAGATCCCGACCCTCACCCGGAACATCGGAACGGTCGAACTGAACGATACCGTTGTGGTCAGGGTCCACAATGCATCCGGATGGTTCGTAGTTCCGTCGAGTGGATACAGCCTTGAGGGCAGTGTCCTGACACTGTTCAACATTGACACGGCGGATGTCGACCAGGTGTCCATCGGGTTCGAGGGGAGGAGGCTTGGTGATGTCGATAACAACGGTAGAGTGCAGACAGCAGATGCGATCTACATCGCACGGTATCTCGTGGGCTATGTCGATCTCAATAGCAATGCTGCGTTCTATGCGGATACCGACGACCTCGGAAGCGTCAGAAACGCGGATGCTATCATGGTCGCCCGCTATCTAGTCGGCTTGACTGATGACAATTTCCAACCGCTTTAGGTGATTTCAATGAGGATGAGTCATTTTTTTTTCATAGTTTTCACAACAGCACTGTTAGTGAATCCGGTATTAGCAGACTCCATTGTGATCGAGACGGAAGACGGTAATCATTACATATCGTTCCAATCGGATAAGCCGGTCTCAATATCGGGCTATAACGTCCAGTTGAACTTCTCCCCGGGTACTGAGATCCAGACATTGGAGCCCCTGCTGCCGTATGCGGGAGCGGTAAACATCCAGAACCAGAAAGGATATGCAAAGATCGTTGGTTTCACAACGGAGACAACCGCCCCAAAGCGGCTTGCAACTCTATCTTATTCCGGAACGGGGAATTTTGAGATATTGGTCATCGAACTTTACGACAGCGATCTGAAGCCGGTCTCTGTTACCAACCCGCAGGTGGTTCTTCCAGCATCACCAACGGCAACCCCAACCGTGCCCCCATACCAGCCGGCATCCGGATACATATCACCGGCAGGAACGGGCGTGAACACGGGGCAACAAGGTACCCCTGACGCTTCAACCGGGGTTCAGCCGATACCGGGCGTCGCGGTAACCAGCCCTCCGACCACTACGGCATCTACGACGTCTCAGGGATCATCATCCTCTACCGCAGGAGCGATGGATACGGCAGCTGCGATCACTCCGCTAACTTCCATCACCCCCGTCGAAACTGGAGCGAGCACAGGTGCACAAAAAACCCCAATTAGCACCCCTGCAATCTTAGGTGGATTAATAATCAGCCTAATTATCTGGAGAACTGGAAGAAAACCTATTTAAAATTAGAAGACTTTATTAAAACAACAGGTAAACGAGGAAAGGGAGAGTCATATGTCAACTATGCGCAAAGCATGCCTATTCATTGGCATACTACTCATTTTCTCCGCGCTTTTCGTCAATGGAGTTGCAGCAAAGCAGCTCCAGATTACATCTGCGACAGGAGATTTTGGGACTGAAATTTATCTGACTGGTAATGAGTCTGACCAATTATGCGGGTACAATCTTAGGATTGCCTGGGATCCGGCAGTAATGAATGTAACCGCAGTAACAAATGAGGGGATTGCCGGGAACTTCGTGTTGAATCCAACACCTCCTGCAGAAGCTGGATCCCTTAGAGTCAATTACCAAACAAGTGGCGTAAATGTAGCAAACCAGACCTTGATTAAACTCATCTGCAACGCAAAGGTCTTCGACGGTTCCTCCACCAATATTTACGTTGATACGGCGTATAACCTGCGTGAAGTCGATGAGCTGGTTGGAGGTGTTCCAACTGATGTGTGGGACCAGTATACGTTTGTGGATGGGACATTCACCACCACCGACTACACCGCGCCTACGATCAGCATCACCACTCCTACCGATGGTTCAACCGTCTCCCGGACGGTGAATGTCGCCGCGACCATCACTGATGTCGGCGGTGTCGATGCGGATTCCATCGAGGTCTGCATCGGCGGTGTCGAGGTAACTCCGACGCTCGTGCCGCTCGTGAACGGTTATACCGTGACCGCCCAGCGGGAGAACGTTCCTGCCGGCAACAACGTGCAGGTTCAGGTGTGTGCGGAGGATCTTACCGGCAACTCCGCTGCAAAAGACCACTACGTGACGGTTGCCGAGGCGGGCATAACGTTTGCATTCCCGGCTAACGGCACGTATACGAACGAGGCTCAGCCGACTATCCTCGCGAACTTCGTGAAGGTGGACTGCACCACAATCAAGATGTTCGTCAACGATGTCGATGTCACCGCATCCTGTGCCTGGACTGGGGCCGGACCCGACGGCACGATCGCGCTGAACTACTCCCTCTACGGCGCGCTTGCCGACGGCGCGTATCATGTCGTCGTGAACGGCACGAACTCGCTTGTCCCGGGACAGGTGGAGTCCGACGAGGTCTACTTCGTCAAGGATACCGTCGCGCCTATCGTCTCGATCACCGGTATCGACGACAGCGACGGTGACGGGTTCCCGGAGGCGGGAGAACTGCTCTGCGTCGACTACACCGCAATCGATGCCAACCTCGATGATGTGTGGTTTGGCGGCGTGCACAACATCTCGCGCCAGAGTTCGGGATGCATCGATCTCACCATCGCGACAGGCAACAAAGAGATGGTTGCATGTGCAAGCGACCTTGCCGGAAACATCGGGTACAGCGCACCGGTGCACATCTACAACAACAACCTCGTGTACTTCAACGACTCGTCGCTTGGTTCCTTTGCCGGCCTGGACCTGACAAAGACGGCGCTGTACGACGTCTTCTCCACCGCGAAGGCCTTTACCCTGACCGGCCCGAACAAGTGGGTGACGGTGCCGACGCTCGGTGAACTCAACAAGACCATTACCGCCGGCAGCAACGTCACTCTTGATAACCGCAAAAACAACCCGATCCCCGCGGGATCGCTGCCGCCATCTATCGGCATCTACACGACGCCCACCGGCACCCTTGACTTTGCCGTCACCGTGCCGAACGTCACCAACGCAACCCTGATGATTGCAAGGGCAAACAGCACGCTCATCGACCAGCTGATCAAGAACCCGTCAAAGGACGCGCTGACGCCGGGTATGCTTGAGGATCTTCTCGATTCGGAGACAATAGTGCTCTATGGTCATAGTAAAGATATGACCAAATACGGCTATAAAATCGCCGGCATTGGTGCCGGGGGTAGCCTCGTGGATAAGGGTGGAGCTGGAACGATCCAGTTCTCGACCGATATGCCAACGGCCATCCGCAACAACTACGTTGACCTGAGCACCGGATTCGATACCAGAACTAAGTTATCTGACGTAGCCCCGCTCTCGATCAACAAACTCGGTCAGGGAGAGTACGCCCTTCTCGCGGTCTGCATGGACGACGACCGCTTTGCGATCATCGCGGGGACGGCCTTCACGGTCACCAAAGAGGCAGATTTACTCTCGACGAGCGCCGGAACCTACACCATCGGGCAGCCCGTGGTTGTGAACTCGGCAAAGTCGGGAGAGGTCCTCTCGGCAGTGGTGCTCAACAGCGCCGTGACCTACACCGGCAACGTGACGCTGAACTTCTCCACGCTCGGGAAGGATACGTTCAGGTCCGCATACCTCTTTGCCAACGGCAACCAGACCGTTGTGAAGCCCTTCGGCCAGGCAAACGTCTGGCTGACGAAAGGATACGGCAATGCGAGCGCAAAGAAGAACGCGGCAAGCGTCAGCGTCCCCACGTTCGATCTGCTCCCCGGCACCTATCGCGTCTACATGTTCCTTGAGGATAAGGGCAACGTGACGTCGTATAACGAGGCTACCATCACCCTCACGACCGTGACCCCGCCCACGCCCGGCCCCGCGCCCTACTACCGTGGCGGCGGTGGCGGCGGCAGCGGCAGCACCACCGCCTCCTACACCGGGACCGGTACCCTGCTGACCGGCAGCTCGGGCACCGTCCTCAAGTCCATCATCGTGAACGCCAATGACAACATCGGGAGCGTGCTCGTCCCGATCGGCACGAAGGCGCTCGACGCCGACGGCAAACCGCTCGGCGAGGTCGCCCTCAAGCCTCTCGCCGGCGACGCGGTCCCGGCGGTCCCGTCTGGATCGGTCTTCAAGTTTGCCGGCTACGCCTACGAGGCCAGCCCCGACGGTGCAACCTTCAGCCCGGGCATCACGCTCTCGCTCAGTATCCCCGAGGACGTCTGGAACTCCCTCGACCTCACCAACCAGCAGTGCGTGATGAAGTGGTACAACAAGGAGACCGGCCTCTGGGAGGACGTCCCGACGACCGTCATCCCGGGCACGAGGACCGTCGAGATCCGGGTGACGCACTTCAGCATCTACGCGCTCTTCACCGAGCCGGTGACGACCCCCACCCCGACCGAGACGGCGAGCACGACCCCGACGACGACAACAACGACGCCGTCCGCCGAGCCGCCCGCTGAAGGACTGCCCATGATGATGATCCTCGCGATCTTTGCGGTGATCGCCATCATCATAGCAGCCGGATACTTCCTCATGATGCGGAAGTAATCCAGCAACCCTTTTTTTGGTCCCGTGGACCCGTAAACGGCACGTGAATGCCCCCCCCGGCGAAGTCCCTGCGACGCCCCGGGAAGGGGTGTTTCGCGGTCGGTCGCCCGGGAGGGAGGGCCGGATGGTTTTTCGGCCGGATTGATCGCGGAACATGACGGCTGCAGGCGAGATCGCCGGAGAAGTTGTACGAGAACGCGCCTCCGATCTGAACCGCGTTTTCACGTTCCGGTGTGGGAAAGTCTAAATCGTAGAGTATCGAGATCATAACCTGGCAGATGCCATAATCCGTTTTGGCGGGTATATCTGCGCCTCCTGCCTTGAGCTGCGTGAAAATAGCCGGATCATGGCAACACACCCGGAAACATGCCCTGCCGGAGCAGAACAGTCCGGGACAAAAAGAGGGGACAATGAGCATAGAAGAAAATTTCGACATACCGCTGATTGCCGCAATGGCGCTCAAAGAAAAACAGATCCAGCAGAATTACCGGCCGATTATTGCGGTTCATAAGTGGTTTGCCAGAAGGCCCGGCACGTTGTTCCGCGGTTTGATCTTATCGGAATTCGGCGGGCGTCCGGTTGCCGATACGTTCTTCCAGGCTAACAGCATCCCCGATCGTACAATCGCCGATCCGTTCATGGGAGGAGGCACCCCGCTCCTTGAAGCAAACCGTGTGGGGTGCAACATCGTAGGTTTCGACATCAATCCCATGGCCGCCTGGATTGTACGCGAGGAGATAGAGCGCCTCGACCTCCAGGAGTATCGAAGTGAGGCCGAAAGGTTAATAACATCGTTAGAACAGGAGATAGGGGAACTCTACAGGACCGACTGCAATCTCTACGGGGATAGCGACGTCCCGGTAAAGTACTTTCTCTGGGTCAAGACACTTGACTGCGAAGAGTGCGGCGCGTCCATCGATCTGTTCCCCGGGTACGTGATCGCAAAGGATGCGCGTCATCCCCGTAACGTCGTGGTGTGCCCGTGCTGCGGAGAACTCAATGAGATCAGCGATCTGCAGGCGCCGGGTGCATGCAGGTGCTGTGGAGAGAAACTGCTCTCGACCGGCCCTGCAAGGCGTAACCGGTGCGTCTGCCCGGACTGCGGATACCAGAATACCTATCCCCGGCCGGAATCCGGCCCCCCACGTCACCGGTTGTTTGCGATTGAGTATCATAACCCGTACAGGGCGGGTGGGCACGAGGGTCGGTTCTTCAAGAAACCCGATGAAAAAGACCTGGATATGGTGCAGGAAGCCGCGCGGAGGCTACGCTCGATCCGCCCGCGCTACATCCCGGAGCAGAAAATTTTAGCGGGAGATGAGACCGACAGGCTCCATCATTGGGGTTACAACCATTACCGGGAGTTATTCAGCGGGCGGCAACTGCTCGGTCTGGAGTTGAGCTGCCGTCGCATCGCCGGGGTTCCGGATGACCGCATAAGGCGGGCTCTTGCTACAAACCTGTCCGATCTTCTCCGGTACCAGAATCTGCTGTGCCGTTACGACACCACGGCCCTGAAGTCCCTGGATATCTTCTCGGTTCATGGATTTCCCGTCGGATTGATCCAGTGCGAATCGAATCTCCCGGGAATTACGAACGGGCAGGGCATGAACGTGGGTTCGGGCGGATGGCGAAATATCGTCAACAAATACATAACGGCCAAGCAATACTGCGACGCTCCCTTCGAAACCTACCAGAAAGGAAAACGAAAGGTCCGCATACCCATTGTGGGCGAATGGATTGGAGGTAGTCCGGACGCCTGCGGCCGGCGGGAAGTGCATCTGTATTGCGCAAATTCCGCCGGCGTAAAACTGAAGCCCGCAAGCCTGGATGCAGTGTTCACCGATCCCCCGTACTTCGGGAACGTCCAGTATGGCGAGTTGATGGACTTCTGCTACGTCTGGTTGCGGGGCCTTGCCGGAACCGGTGCAGAAGGATTTGATAGGGAATCGACCCGCTCCCCGGAAGAATTAACCGGGAATGAGAGCCAGGGCAGAGACCTGGAGCATTTTGCGGACGGTCTCTCGTCTGTCTACCGCAACATGGTATATGCCCTGAAGCCGGGAGCACCGCTTGCTTTTACGTTTCACCACAACAACGTCGAAACATATTATGCCGTCGGCGTTGCGATTCTTGACGCCGGGCTCAGGTGCTTTGCGAGTCTGCCCTGTCCTGCCGAGATGGGGGGATCTATCCATATACACGGCACAAAATCGTCGATCGTCGATACCGTTTTTGTCTGCCGGAGGTATGGGCATACCCGGAGAGGCCAGGACTTCGAAACCCTGGTACAGCTGGCAGGTATCGTACGGGACGAATTAGAGCAATTAAAACGAGCGGGCATGAAACCCACCGAAGGGGATATCCGGTGCATCGTATACGGACATCTCACCCGCATGACCGTATGGAGATTATCTGAAGGATGGAACTCAACGCTACCTGTTGGTGAGCGGTTGAACAGGTTCGCAGAAACATTCTCGGGTTTCGGGGATCTGCAACCGGTCCTGGATCTGCTTGCCCGGCACCTGAGATCTGCGGCCCCCTGCAATCTACCGGTTCAAACCCGTCTCTATGAGGAGGGCCGTGATGCCGTTTCCCTTTGAGGTGCCGTTTGAAGAGGTGCAATCGGATCTGGAGAGTTACATCGATGCAACATTTGATTCTCTGGGGTCTGCGTTTTTAACGATGCCCAGAGGGGAAGGGTTCACTGAATATCCCACGTTTGAAGAGGGTTACGAAGTACTGAAGCGCGCCACACGCAATTTCCGGGATATGTCGCCGGAATCGGTGACTGCAGCGGTATATGACGCCCCGATCGCCTTCATCGTGCTCCGGACGATCCTTGGTTTCACCCCACCCGAATGGGCATATGTCACCACACAGCGGACAGGCGTAGAGGTAACTCAGGGCGCTGCCCGCGGAATAGACAAAAAGATCCGAACCAATCCGTTTGAGCCGCTGTGCGCCCCGAACAGCGGTATAACGGATATACGAATACAGGCGATGGTGCAGGTTGCCTGTGAGTTAATCCGCGAAGGTCCCCGTGAGAACATTGCGGGTATACTGCACCGGCTGGATAAGGCAGACACAAGACAGGGGCTGAACAGCCTTCAATCACTGGCCGGCCTTGGTGTCCCCTACCCGATGCTCCTCTATGAACGATTTCTGGGAAGGCCTTTTGCCGCACATCGCGACTCCGTCTCCGGGCTGATCGGGGACGTGCTGGAGGCCGCCATCGAAGAGGTGTTGTCGCGCGGAGGGATAAGTTTCCGAAAGACGAAACGTGCAGAGCGCGTAATCGGATTTGATCAGGCCCCGGACTTCATTATTCCGGACGAGTTTAATCCGCAGATTGTCATTGAGGCGAAGATTGCCGAGGATGACGGTACAGCGCGCGACAAAGTGACCCGGGTGCAACACCTGGGCGAACTCAGTATGCAGGGCCGCCGGGCCGGCGAGGCCCCGAAGTATGAAGTGATTGCCTGTATTGCCGGCCGGGGTTTCGGCATCCGCCGGGAGGACATGAAGAAACTCATTCTCTCGACCCGCGGAAAGGTGTTCACCCTGAGTACCCTGGACCGCCTGATCGAGTGCACAAAATTGAAGGAGTATGCGATACGGTAGGATGGGGCGGGACCGTCACGAAGCCTCCCTGTTCTTTCTCAGAAGTCCCCCCCGGACAAACTGTTCGACATCCGGGCCGGCAGCCCGGAGAGTGAGCCGGCTGACGTGTTAGAACCCGGCCCTCCGCCGGATCCGGTGCGCCCGGCTCGACACCGCGGCAACGGGGACGGGAAACGGATCGAGATGGCGCCATCTGCCCGCCCGGTGCAGGGGGTGCCGCACCGGGCGGGATATGAACCTCCGGCGACAGGACCGGGAACCCCCTATCCGGGCTCATGGCCCGTTACCCGGAGATTTGATGCCGTCCGGGGTGCTTATCGGCCGTAAGGCCCACGTTATTGGTCGGATAGCAGAACAGCCGGAGGCAACGCCTTCCCGACAAACATTTACCCTGCATTCCGATTTTCGCACCGGGGGTAAAGTTTATCTGCGCTAAGGAGCATCATCCGCTCCATGAAGAGAGTGTTTGGTATCCTTGCCCTCATGGTGATCGCGAGCATCATGATCGCAGGGTGTGTGCAGCCGACGGGCAACGAGACAGCGACCCCCGGCACAACAACACCGGGTGTCACCGAGACCCCGGTGGCAACAACGACGACCGAAACCCCGATGGCAACAACGACAACCGGGACCCCGGCGACGACGGCGACGCCCATGGAGACCGGGACCACCACAGCAACCCCAACGACCGCCGCCGCGAACGTGACGGAAACCCCGCCGGGACCGCCGGCAGCCGGCGGCGAGACCGTCTCCATCATCGATAGCGGTTTTGTACCGGATACGCTCACCATCTCCCCGGGCACCACGGTGACCTGGACCAACGACGCCGCCACGAACGAGACCATCACGGCGACCGGGCAGGCGGCATACTTCGACTCAGGGATGCTCCAGCCGGGCGACTCGTATAACTACACCTTCACCGCATCGGACAACTACTCCTACATGTCACAGACATCCGGGTTTACCGGGACCGTCGTCGTCACCGGCAACACAACCTCCTGACCCTTTTTCCCTCTATGACCGCCGGTATGCCGCAGCGGCCCGCACCAGCGTCCCGGCGGACTCTTCCGTGCAGTAGGCGTGGGTGTACTGCCCGACCGCGTTCTGCGCCGTAAGTCCGTCCCGGCCGCCGTCGATCCCCTTTCCCCGGAGGAGCTCCAGGGCGAACCTCGCGTCAGGGGCGCAGTCGAGACGTGAGTAGTGGAACTCGTGGCCCCGGAAGGCCGAACCCGGCGTAAGGACCGGGGCCCCGCCGACCACCCGGGCCTCCACGTAGCCGAGAGCCTGGATCCGGTCGGTCATCACTGCCGCCGCCGGGAGGATCCCCGCCATCGGGTAGTCGCCGTCGCCGGTCGTGAGCCGTTCCGTGAGGTAGATGAGCCCGCCGCATTCCGCGTAGACCGGCATACCGTCATCGGCCGCCTGCCGCACGTCGTCCCGGCATCGGGAAGCCGCGAGCGCCGCCGCGTGGAGTTCCGGGTAACCGCCGCCGAGGTAGAGCGCATCCACCTCCGGGAGCCGATCGGTCATCGGCGAGAAGAAGATCAGGTTCGCCCCGGCCCGCGCGAGCCGGTCGAGGTTGTCGGCATAGTAGAAGCAGAATGCTGCATCGTTCGCGACGCCGACCCGCACCCGCGCCTCCGGCCGGTCCCGGGTCTCGGACGGCGCCGGGAGGGGCGGGGCCGACCGTGCAAGGTCCATGATCCCGGAGAGATCGCAGGTCTCCTCCACCACCGCCCCGAACCCCCCAAGCACCCCGGTCTCGGCCGCCATAGCGAGGCCGAGGTGCCGGCTCCCGACAGCAAGGTCTTTCCTCCGCGGGACCCCCCCGTAGACGGGGAGGCTCTGCGTGGCCTCGATCATGGCCAGGTGGCGGGCGCTCCCGACCCGGTTGAAGATGACCCCGGCGACCCGGACGTCCGGGTCGAACCCTGCATACCCCCGGACCATCGCATGCACGCTCCTTGACGCGCCCCCTGCGTCCACCACGAGGAGAACCGGAGCGTCGAGGATCTTCGCGACGTGGGCCGTGCTCGCGGTGTCGCTTCCTTCGAGCCCGTCGTAGAGCCCCATCGCACCCTCGACGACGGCGACGTCGGCTCCGGCGGAGGCCCGGACGAACGTCTCCCGCACGCCCGCCTCCCCCATCATGAACGGGTCGAGGTTGCGCGACGCGCGATCGCAGATGGCCGAGTGATGCGTGGGGTCGATGAAGTCCGGGCCTACCTTGAAGGGCTGGACGGCGAGCCCCCGGGCGGCGAGCGCCGCCATCAGGCCGCTTGCAAGCGTAGTCTTGCCGCAGCCGCTGTGGGTTCCGGCGACGATGATTCGTGGAATCGGGCGCATATCGTTCCAGTAGTGTTGAATACCGCAGGAGATAAATATGACCTGAGATAACCTCGATACATCAGATTAATTTACATTAATACAAGTTAATTTGGATGACACGCCGGTACGGCGGTCTCCAGGTGGATATCATGCATATCATGGAAGGATTCTTACCAAGTCCCTGGTGGCAGGTCTGGTTTCTCGTCTCCCTGCCGTTCCTCGTCATCGGTCTCTACCAGGTGAACAGACTTGTACAGGAAAAACGAGAAGCCCTGCCGCTCCTTGCTGTCGCAGGCGCGTTTGTCTTCGTTCTCTCCTCGCTTAAACTCCCCTCGTTCAACGGGAGCTGCTCCCACCCCACGGGGACCGGACTCGGCGCCGTCCTCTTCGGCCCCTGCATCGCCGGGGTCCTCGGGCTGATCGTCCTCGTCTTCCAGGCGGTCTTCCTCGCGCACGGCGGGCTCACCACCCTCGGGGCGAACGTCTTCTCGATGGGGATCGCGGGTCCGGCCGTCGCCTACGCCATCTATAAGGCCGGGACCCGCGTTGGCGCGAGCACCTACGCGACGGTCTTTGTCGCCGCAGCCCTCGCCGATCTCACCACCTACGTCGTCACCTCGGTCCAGCTTGCGCTCGCGTTCCCCGGGACCGCCGGGTTCTTCGGGGCGTTCTCGGCCTTCGCCGCGATCTTCGCCGTCACCCAGGTCCCGCTCGCCATCATCGAGGGCGCGGTCATTGCGCTGGTCTTCAAGTATATCGTCCAGGTCAAACCCGAGATCCTCACCCGCTTAAACCTCCTCTCCGAGAGCACCGTCAGGAAACTCCGGGAGGCCTCGGCATGAAGTACGGCATGGAGATCGCGGTCGCCGCGCTGATCGTCGTCTTTGCCGCCGTCTTCCTGTACCAGGACGCCGCGATCCGCGCATCCGGGGAGGAGGCCTGGGGCGGGGCCGACGGCAACGCCGCCGACCTCATCGAGGCCTCGGGCTACGAACCCTGGGTAGATCCCTTCTGGGAACCCCCGAGCGGTGAGATCGAGTCGCTCCTCTTTGCCCTGCAGGCCGCCATCGGCGCGGTCGTCATCGGCTACATCTTCGGCTACTGGCGGGGCAGCAGGAAAACCGCCTGATTTTTTTGGTAACCCGGCGAACCAGGGTATGGAGGATGTGAATATGTACGAGGTGCTCGAAGACTTTGCCCAGACAAACGCTCTGCGGCAGACAAGCCCCGGCCTCAAACTCTTCCTCGGGCTTGCAAGCATCCTCCTCTGCGTCTCGTCGCCCGGCCCCGTCGCCCCCCTGCTGGTTGCGGTCTCGCTCTCCGTCGCCATCCTCGCCCTCGCCCGCATCCCTCCCCGGGTCTACGCCCGCCTTCTCCTCATCCCGGTCTCGTTTGCGGTGATGAGCATCGCCGTCATCCTCTTCATCACCGGGAGCGGAACGGTCCTCTTTGAGGTCCCCGGCCTCCCCCTCGCGGTCACGGCCGACGGCGCGAACCTTGCCGTCCTCCTCCTTGCCCGGGTCTTCGGCGGCATGTGCTCGCTCTACTTCATCGCGCTCACGACGCCGATGACTGAGGTCTTCGATATCTTCAGGAGACTCGGGGTGCCGACCGTCCTCATCGACCTTGCCATGCTCATCTACCGGTTCATCTTCATCCTCATCGAGGAGGCCGGCCAGATATACCGCTCGCAGGTGATGCGCCTCGGATACGGCCGGTTCAGGGAGTCGGTGAACTCCTTCGGGATGCTCGCGGGGGCGCTCTTCCTCCGCACCTGGGAGAGCGGCGAGGCGCTGGTGCTCGCGATGGACGCACGCTGTTATGACGGAAAACTCGGTATCCCCGGCGACGCCCGGCCGATCTCCTACCCCGCTCTCGCGGTGGCCCTCGTCTACCTCGGGGCCGTGCTCGCAGTATCGCTCAAGACCGGAGGTCCGCTGCTCATATGACACCACTGCTTGAAACCGATAACGTCACCTACACCTACCCAAATGGTCCCGCTCCGGCCCTCTCCGGGGTGAGCATCACGATCACCGCCGGGTCAAAGACCGCTCTCGTCGGCCCGAACGGCGCCGGAAAATCGACGCTCCTCCTCATGCTCAACGGCATGCTCCGGCCGACATCGGGCGAGGTCAGATTCGAAGGCCGGTCGCTCGCCTACGACAACCGGAGTCTCCGGGGCCTCCGCCGCCGGGTCGGGTTTGTCTTCCAGAACCCGGACGTCCAGATCATCGCCCCGACCGTCGAACAGGACGTGGCCTTCGGGCCGGTGAACCTCGGCCTCCCCCCCGACGCCGTACGGCGGACGGTCAGGAGTGCGCTCGGCTACGTCGGGCTCCACGGCTACGAGAAGCGGCCGCCCCACCACCTCTCCGGCGGCGAGAAGAAGCGGGTCGCCATCGCCGGCATCCTCGCGATGGAACCTGCGGTCCTCGTCTTCGACGAACCGACAAACACCCTCGACCCCGCGAGTTCCGAGGAGGTGATGGAACTCCTCGACGAACTTGCCTCCTCCGGCCGGACGGTGCTCATATCCACGCACGACGTCGAGCTCGCCTACCGCTGGGCCGACTCGGTCATCCTCATGGAGCGGGGGAGCGTCCTCGCCCGGGGCCCGCCGGAGGAGGTCTTCTCGGACCACAACCTCCTTGCGGCCGCCCGCTTAAAACCGCCGGCCCTCCTCGACCTCTACAACGAGCTCGGTCTCCGAGGCGTCCTCGCCGGGGATGTTCCCCCGAAAAGCGTGCTCGAGTTCACCGACCGGATCGAGCGGGCGATGCACGGCCACGTCCCCGACCGGGACGAGCCCGGGACGATCTACCTTTGCGACGCCGACCGGATCGGCGGCGCCGGCGTCCGGGCGCTCGTGGAGCAGGGCGCGGTCGAACATGTCGGGGCGATGGGCACCCGCGCGAAGGAGTTCGCCAACCGGGAGCGGATCCTCCTCGACTACACCTACGGGGTCATCGACAAGTGCATCTTAAAAGCCCTCATCGGGGAGAACTCGCTCATCATCACCACCGGGGGGATGGTCGAGCACGTTCGCCGGCGTATCGGGGAGTACAGCGCGGAGAGCGGGCGGACGCTCGGGGTGACCCCGGTGCGGGAGCCGGAGAGCACCTGGCCCGGCCGGGAACCGGCCCTTTGAGTGAGAAAAACCCTGACCTCGTTTTTGCATAACTCGGTGAGAAGTTTAATTGGGTGTCGCACCGGAGGTTATTACATGATGCTCGAAGAGGCTCTGCAGCGCATATCAGAACAGGCAAAACGGAAGCGGATGAGCCTGCCCGACCACAAGACCAAGATTGTATGCACAATCGGGCCGGCGTCAAACTCGCGGGCGGTGCTCGCCGACCTGGTCCGCGCCGGCATGAACGTCGCCCGGCTCAACCTCTCCCACGGAACATTCGAGGAGCACCGGGAGAACATACGAACCATCAGGATGGCGGCCGAGGACGCCGGGCTCCCGGTCACGATCTTAATCGACCTCCCGGGACCGAAGATCCGGCTCGGCGACCTCGCGGTGGAGCCCGTGGAACTTCAGAAGGGCGAAACCATCACCCTCACCGCCGCGCCGGCGTCTGACGATCCTTCCCGGATCCCGGTTGACTTCGAGCGGTTCCCCGATCTGGTCTCTGAGGGGTGCACCGTCTTCATCAACGACGGGTTCCTCCAACTCAGGGTCGATGAGGTCGCCGGGAAGGATGTCAGGGCGACGGTGATCATCGGCGGCACGCTGCTCTCGCGCAAGGGCGTCAGTCTCGTCGGCGGCGGGGGGATCGTTGCGCTCAGCGCCGTGACCGACCGGGACCTTGAGTGCATCGATTTCGGGCTTTCTGAGGGGATCGATACCTTCGGGATCTCGTTCATCGAGCGGGCGGAGGATATCAGGCGAGCCCGGGAGCACGCGGCCCGGGCGGGAAAGATCATCCGGGTGATAGCAAAGATCGAGCGGCAGGAAGCGCTTGCAAACATCGACGAGATCCTCGGGGAGACCGATGGGGTGATGATCGCCCGGGGCGATCTCGGGGTCCAGACTCCGATCGAGGATGTCCCGGCGGTGCAGAAGCGGATCATCCAGAAGGCGAACATCCTCGGCCGACCGGTGATCACCGCGACCCAGATGCTCGTCTCGATGACCGACAACATCCGGCCCACCCGGGCGGAGGTGACCGACGTCGCAAACGCCATCCTCGATGGGACGGACGCCGTCATGCTCTCCGAGGAGACGTCCATCGGGAAGTACCCGGTCGAGACGGTCGCGATGATGGCAAAGATCGCCCGCTCGACCGAGGAGAAGCGGTCAACCCTCGGGCCCGGGCGCAACCTGGTCGACTACTTCAGGAAGGGAAAAGGCCGGGAGGGGATCACCATCAACGATGTCGTCTCCCTCAACGTCATCGAATCGATGGACGCGCTCGGCATCAGGTACGTGCTGACGCCCACCCGTTCCGGGAACACCCCCCGGAGCATATCGCGGTTCAAGCCTGAGGCCTGGATCCTCGCGTTCACCAGGAGCCCCACCACCCTCAAGTTCCTGGCCTTCTCCTACGGGGTCCATCCGTTCCTGATCAGCAGCGAGAAGGAGTACTGGCACGGGGCGATCCTGGACTCGATCCGGGACTCCGGGCTGATCAAACCGGGGGAGCGCGTGGTGCTGACCGAAGGGATATCCCCGGGGCGCGAGGGGACCGATTCGCTCATCATCCTGACGGTGGACTGAGGTCACCCTCGGGGGACAAAAACCCTATCCCCCCGGGAGTCGAATATTGAGCAGTTATGGGAGAGGTCATTCCCGCCGGGGGGGACGCCGCGCTTAAAGAGAAGACCGCCCGCCTCTCGGTCGCATCAAACACCTTTCTTGTCGCGACGAAACTGGCTGTCGGGGTTGCCATCGGCTCGGTCGGTATCATATCGGAGGCGATCCACTCCGCAATCGACCTGATAGCCGCGGTCGTCGCGTACTTCTCGGTCCGGCAGTCGGCCCGGCCGCCCGACGAGTGCCACACCTTCGGGCACGGGAAGTACGAGAGCATATCCGGGCTCCTTGAGGCGGTCCTGATCCTCGTGGCAGCCGTCCTGATCATCAACGAGGCGGTAAAAAACCTCCTCGGGGGCGCGGAGACGCTGAACGTCGATGCGCTCGGGGTCGGTATCGCCGTCATGCTCCTCTCGGCCGGGATAAATCTCTACGTCTCGTCCCGGCTCATGACAGTGGCGAAGAAGACCGAGTCGATTGCGCTCGAGAGCGATGCCTGGCACCTGCGCACCGACGTCTACACCTCTGCCGGGGTCGTGGGGGGACTTGTCCTGATCAAGCTCACCGGGATTGTGATGCTCGACTCCTTCGTCGCGCTCGGTGTCGCGGTCATCATCCTGAAGGCTGCGTTCGACCTTATCAGGCGTTCGTTTGAGGATCTCGTCGACCGGAGCCTCCCCCCCGAGGAGGAGGCCCGGATCCGGGAGATCATCAACGAGCACTGCACGGCGGTCATCAGTTTCCACCGGCTGCGGACCCGCCGGTCGGGGCCGAACCGGTTCGTGGACCTCCATATGGTCGTCCCGAGGACCGCGACCCTCGAGGAGGCCTACGGTATCGTGAAACACGTGGAGGCCGACGTCAAACGGGAGTTCCCCCGGACGAGCGTCACCATCAGGGTGCAGCCCTGCACCGGCGAGGACTGTCTCGCCTGCGGGGTCCTGGCCGCCTGCCCGGAGTGCGAGCACCTGACGCTCCACGGAGGGCCGGAAAAAGAGCGGTAGCAGGAGGTCAGGGGCTCTACTCACGGGAGAAGAGACCGCGCTCCCGCATCTCCTTTTCTGCGAGCGTCAGGAGCCTGTCCTGCTCCTGCTCTATCGTTCTGATCTGCTCCCGGAGCATTGCCCGGGTCTCGTCGTCGCAGGTGCAGTTATCGATTGATTGTCGGAGTTCTACGAACCGCTCCCGGTTCTGCTGTGTCTCTTTTGCGATCAGGCGGGCGGCGTCCATGTCGCCCCCGAAGAGGAACCGCACGAAGCCATGTCGGGCCCGGATCTGCTCCTCGGCCGCGAGCGTCTTCTGGACCGAGTTGTTGAACTCCCGGGCGACGGCGGAGACTTCCTGGCCTATGCCGCCGATCCGGTTTTCTGCGGCAAGCAGGGCATGGACGGCGAACCTGACCTGATTCTGGTCACGGTGGCTCCTGTCTACCCCGGTCTTGTTCTCCTCTTCCGTGACGGTCTTGTTCTCTGTAACCTTGGCGTTCATCCGGTGTTCACCTCCCGGCGTCGTATTCGTCTCGTCGTTTCCCATCTGCTCCCCCGCCGGAGCGCCGTGGCAACCGGAAGCGGCGGCCGCGAACCCCGGGAGGACGAGGAAGACGATCATAACTGCTGCAATGATGCGTTTCATTGTTTCACCTCAGCGGGTGCAAAAGGAAATTCCTGGGCATATTTTATACTTTTATCGAACCGCCCGGTTCAACGATGCCTCAGAGCAGCACCGTGAGGGCGAGGCAGGCTACGACCGGGATGACAAGGTTATCGTCCACCGGGCTTACCAGTTCGGCGACTGCCGCGGCCGCGGCCGTTGCGAGGGCGGCCACCGGCGGGACGAGGAGACAGAGGGCCGCCGCCGTCACCGTTGCCCCGGCAAGCGTCCCTTCGAGGGACTTGTGGTTGTAGATCCGGGTCCTCCCGAACCGGGTGCCGGCAAGGGTGGTGACGCTGTCGAGGAGCGAGAGCACCACGAGCCCATCGAAGACAATCGCTTTTTCGAAGAAGACGAGGCAGAAGAGGGCTCCGAGCGCGAAGAAGAGCGCTCCCCGGCCGGGTGCCGCGTCCCGCCGCTCGAGGTTTGCGATGATCGCCGAGACGACCGGGATGGTGTAGCCCCGGGAGACGGCGTCGGAGAGGATGAACCCTGCAAAGAGGGTGAGCACGAGGGTGGAGAGGGTGAGGTCGCGGTCGAACAGGAGGATAAATCCCGCAATCCCGAGGCCGAAGAGGAGGTGGACGACCTGGCGAAGCGGTTCGTTCATCGTACCTGAGGTTGGCGCGAAACGGGTTAAACCCTCTGCCAGCGGGAACCGGAGAAGGTCGGGCACGGGGCGAACCTGCCGGGTAACCCGTGAGCCCGGATTTTCCGGAGGTCCGGCATGCGGGGCCCTTGCCCGTACCGGAGAGGCGGCCGGTGCCGGGCGGAGTATGGAGGCCTCCGGTTGGTTTTACGGCGAATGCGCGTCCGGATCGGGGCGCACGAGCCCGGGAGTGTGGACGTTTGCCCCGGCAAGGCGACCCTGAGCGGTGGCTACGATCCCGCCCGGGAACTACTGCATCGATTCCAGATGAACAGACCCTATCTGGCCTTCGTCCCATCCCACCCGGAGCGCTCCCCTCCGTCCCCCCGCTTCGCCCGCGCTTCACCCAGGTAGAATACCCATACGCTTCTCCGGCAGCCCCACCCCGCCCGCGCTGCGCTCCTCCCCCGCCCCCACCGGGGGCGAGGGCAGCCATGGCGATAGCCAGCGGGAAGGCCGTGCCAGGGGATGGTGCTGGCGGCGGTTTCCCTGAGGGGTCAGATGAGGTCCAGGAGTTAGCCAGGACCCGGTTCTCCCCCGGGTTCTCCCCGTGCACTGGACTGTGGTGGATATCGCCACGGAGGGGGGCAGTACGTGGGGATACCGGGGAAAAACTGTCTCACGAGATGCACCCCCCCGGATAGTGTGAAAAGAGATCGATACTCTCCTCCGTTGAGCGTGCCGGTAATTGGGAATCGTTGCACTACGTCGGTCCCGGCGGCGGCCGGGCCCTTACGGGGCCGGTGCGGCCCGGCAACCTCACCGTGAACGGCACTTCCGGATGAACGCCCGGGCCTCCTCGTCGGTGATCGCGTAGGTCGCCTGTGCCTCGAGCGCGACCACCCGGAGGATCACCGCCACGTCGTCGAGGCGGCGCTTGTGGTCCCCGCGGACGTGCTTTCTCACTTCGCGGAGAGTCTCAAGCGCGGTTCCGACGTTTGCTATCGTGCATAGGGCGCTCTCCCGGGTGCCGATCTCGACGGCGGGGAGGATACGGGGCGGCGGCCGGGCGGCAGGGGCAGGAGCCATCGTACTTACCCTCACGCTCCGGAGATTTGAACCTGCTGGACCCCTCTCTGCTAACGTATTTAACTGGAAACCTCAAATCAGAACTGAGTATCTCCCACCTGGGAGTTCGACCCATGACCGTGGACCATACAACCAGCGCCCCCGGGCCAGCCCGGTGGAAAGCCCTCCTTCAAAACCCCTGCCTAATCAGCCTCATAAAATTCATCCTTCCACTCGCCGTCATCCCGGCCATCTTTGCGGCGCTCTACCTGACTGAGCCCTACCAGCAGTTCCTCATTCTCTCCGGCCTGATCGCCGCCTACTTTGTCCCTCCGGCAGGGAAGGAGACGATCATCCCGATCGCGATCCTGATGGGTTACCCCTGGTGGCTCATTATGCTCGTGATCTTCCTCCTCGACGTTGCCGTCTCCCTCTTCGTCGTCTGGAACTTCGATCTCGCGCTGAAGATCCCGCTCGTCGGCCGGTTGCTCGAGAGTGGAATGGCAGTGGCCCGGAACTACACCGAGACCCAGCCCTGGCTCCGGCGGCTCTCGACGGTCGGGCTCATCCTCTTTGTCTTCTTCCCGCTCCAGGGAACCGGGGCGATGAACGGGTCGATCTTAGGAAGGCTGCTCGGGCTCGAGAAGTCCCGGGTCTTTTCGTGCGTCTGCATCGGGTCGTTCACCTCCAGCCTCGTCATCGCGCTTGGTGCCGACGTCCTCATCGACGTCTACCGGCAGGATCCGGCGCTCGGGATCGGGCTGCTGGTCCTGGTCGTTGTCGCCGTCCTTGCGGGGGTGGTGGGATGGCGGATGCGGGACCGAAGGCTCCGGGGCCGGGTTCCCCGGTGAGGGATCTTCGCACCTGCACCTCTCCCCACCCGGGATGTCGTCCTCCTCACACCGCCCCCGGGTCGTCCTCCCAGAGTCCCAGCCGGTTCCCCTCTGTATCCTCGCAGAGGGCAAAGTAGCCCCGCCCTGGGACTGCTCTCTTCCGGACCGCAACCCTTCCCCCGGCCCGCTCCACCCTGCCTGTATACTCCTCGACCGAAGGGACACCGACAAAGACCGTTATCGGCTCCCCGGGGTGGGCCCGCGGGAGTATCTCGCCGCCGATCCCGCCCGTCGCGAGCTCGAAGGCCCCCTCCATCCCCGGGAACGGTTCCGCCGTCCAGGAGAATACCTCCTCGTAGAACGCCCGCGCCCGCCCGGTCTCGGCGGCGGGGACGTTGAACCAGACTATCGTCGGCATGCATTCCGGTGGAGGCCGCGGCGCATAACTGTTTCCCCCGCTCCGGCGCTGAAGGTTTTTATAGGCGGGCACGGATAGGGTGGCTCATGGCGGCACTGGAGAAGCGCAGGTTCGGGAAGACCGGGGAGGAGGTCACGGTGGTGGGGCTCTGGGGAAGGGGTCCTGAGGACCTACGGGCGGCACGTAGAGGCACGGGCCGTCATCATGGAGGCCCTCAACCAGGGGATCACCTACTTCGACTCGGCGAAGGTCTACGCCGGGAGCGAGGACTACTACGGCGAGGTCTGGCGGAGCAGCCCCGATCTTCGGGCACCCGTATTCCAGGCCAGCAAATCGGCGAGCCGGCTGCATGCCGAAGCCGAGATGGACCTTGAGGAGACCCTCCAGAGGCTGGGGATCGAGACCCTCGACCTCTGGCAGATCCACGATATCCGGACCTTCCCCGAGATCCGGGAACTCGAGGGGCCGAGCGGCGCCCTTGCGGCGTTTGTCGAGGCAAAGGAGATGGGCATCGTCCGGTATATCGGGGTGACGGGGCACCACGACCCGGATGTCCTCTCGCACGCCGTGGAGAACTGGCCGGTCGACGCCGTCATGCTGCCCGCAAACCCCGTGGAAGGGGCACTCGGCGGGTTCCTCACCTCGACGCTCACCACCGCGAAGGAGCAGGGCGTCGCGGTCATCGGGATGAAGGTGCTCGGCAAAGCGAACTACCTCGTCCCCGATGCGGGGGTGACACCGGAGACCCTCGTGCGCTACGCTCTCGCCCAGGAGATCTCTGTCGCCATCGTCGGCTGTTCGACGCCCGCGGAGGTGCGGGCGCTTGCGGCGGCCGGGCGGAGCGGGCCGCTCACCGACGACGAAGCGGAGGCACTCGTCGAAGCGTTCCGCCCCTACACCCGCGAGCTCGCGTACTACCGGGGACACCTGTGAGACAGCCCTCCGGCGCCGCACTCTCCTGTCAACGATATATGCTGGCGGCGCCAACCTACCGGGAGGAAGCGGCGGCATGCCGCAGGGAGAGATACTGTTATGACAACGAGGGTGCTGCACCGGGACCGCATCGCCACATCGTCGGACGCCATCCTCGTGCTGGTCGTGCTCGTCATCTTCATGGACATGATGATCTACGGCCTCCTCATCCCGGTCTTCCCCGGGTACGCTCCCCGGCTCGGGGTCGACGAATCGATCATCGGGGTCGTCTTCGGGGTCTACGCTGTCATGCTCCTCCTCTTCTCCATACCGATGGGCCTCCTCTCCGACCGGGTTGGGCGCCGGCCTCTTATCGTCGCCGGGATGCTCCTCCTCGCTCTCGCGACGGCCCTCTTCGGCCTCTCGACCACGGTCGTGCACCTCTTCGTCGCCCGGACGGTCCAGGGGGTGTCGGCCGCGGCCACCTGGTCCGCGGGGCTTGCGCTCCTTGCCGATACCTGCGAACCTTCCCGGCTCGGGGAGAGGATGGGTGTCACGCTCTCGGCCGTCGGTTTCGGGACCGTCCTCGGGCCGGTCGTCGGGGGGCTGCTCTTCGAGTACCTGGGCTACACCGCGACGTTTCTCATCCCGGCGGTGCTGGTGGCCTCGGTCGGCCTCGCGGTCCTCGCCGTCCCGGTCCGTACCTGCAGGCAGGGGCGCTCAGAGATGCTGCCCCGGGGCAACCTCCTCCCGCTCGCCGCATGTGCAGCCGTGGTCGTCGCGGTCTCCGGGACTTACGGCGTCGTGGACCCCTACCTCCCGGTCTACCTGCACACTGCCTTCTCGGCGTCTCCTGCGATGATCGGCGTCGTGTTTGCGGTGCTGGCGGCCGCGGCCATCCTCGCCCAGCCGGCGGCCGGGAGGTTCTACGACCGGCACGGGGGCAGCCGCCACCTCATCGGCGCCGGGCTCCTCCTCTCGGGCGTCGCGCTCGTCGCGGCCATCGAGGCCCCGGCGTTGCCGCTGGTCGCCGCCGCCGTCTTTGCGCTCGGGATCGCGCTGAGCTGCGCCCTGGTGCCGGTGATGCCGATCATGGCCGGGATCTACCGGGACCAGGGCTCGCAGGGCGCCGCCTACGGGATCTACAACACCTTCTTCTCGGTAGGGCTCTCGGCCGGGCCGTTTGCGGGGGCCGTCATCGCCGGCCGGTGGCCATTATCGGCAGTATTCCTCCTGCAGGCAACGGCTCTCGCGGTTACGGGGGTTCTCGGCTGGCTTGCCATCGGGAGGCTGCACTGGCGGTGATCCGGCCCTCATGCGCTATCTTCTTGGCGCGGCCGGGCCTACAGAATACCGCGTTTCTCTCCGGATGATACCATGCCGTTCGAACCCTGCCGTCGCCACGTCCCCGAACTGCTGCTCGCCTTCTTCGGTCTCATCCTGCTGGTCGTGAGCTCCGGGTCCGTCGGCGGGGAGGCGGGATCGTTCCTCACCGCCGCACTCGACGTGGCGCCCTTTGTCGTCCTCGCGATGCTCGTCTACCTTGCCGGGGACCGGCACCGGGCGTTCCGGTGGACCGCCGGCATCTGGCTCCTCGTCCTCGTCGGCGGCATTGCGGCCGCGACGGCAGGTTTCGGGGTTATATCCATCCTGCCGGCGGAGGCGCTCGAGGCCGAAGAGTCCGCTCCGGAGATGGTCGACCTTGCTCTCGTCGCAGAGGTGGCCTTCCTCCTCCTCGGCGTCCTCGGGGCAGCGCTCGCAAGCCTCGTCGGGTTCTCCCGCCGGTTCCGGGTATGGCTCGCCCGGTACCTCCCGTTCGACCCGGACTCGCTCCTTCACTCGGCTGCGCTCGTGGTCATCCTTGCCCTGACCCTGATCCCGCCGGTGCCCCTCCTGGTGACGGGGGTCCCGCCCTATCTCTCGCCGCAGTTCATAGAACTCCTGACGGAATCCGGGGACCTCCTCGGGGATACGGTCACGCTGAACGCCTATACCCTCTTCTGGACGATCTTCGGCTCGTTCTTCATCGCCGGCGCATGCGTGCGGCGAACGCCTCGTGAGGCCCTGGAGCGTCTCGGGCTCGTCCGTCCAACGTGGCGCGAGGTTGTTCTCGCGGTTGTCGCGGCGTTCGCGCTCGTCGTGGCGTTCCACTTCATCGACCCGGCGCTCGCCGCGCTTGTGGGCTCCCTCGGCCTGCCCGTCACCGACGTCGAGACCGTCAACCTGCTTTTTGCGGGGACGCTCACCATCCCCGGGATCATCGTAGCATCCATCACGGCAGGTTTCGGCGAGGAGGTCAGCATCCGCGGGCTGCTCCAGCCCCGGTTTGGCATCCTCCTCCCGGCGCTCCTCTTTGCATCGCTCCACGCGTTCCAGTACAGCTGGGACGGCCTCATATCGGTCTTCCTTGCGGGGATCGTCTTTGCCTGCATCCGGAAGCGCTCGAACACCACGACGTCGGCGATCACGCATACCATCTACGATCTCGTGCTCTTCGCCCTGCTCATGACGGGGATATCGATCTGAAGAGTCAGAGCCCGGGTTTTGTCCGAAGATAAGTCAGTGCTTCCGGCGGACCTTTGACTGGTGACCGACTTCCACCAACGATGAGCCGTCGTTGTTTCCCGGCATTTTTCCGAACTCTGCGTCGCGCGAGGAGGGCTATTGCCATGCCCAATTGGAGCGCGGTGCCCGACGAGTGCCGTGAGCACGACGGGTCGTGAAACGAGCACACATGATTGACCGCACGATCTCCCACAATTGAGCACAGATATGTGCAGATTACCTCTATTTCCCTCCGGGGATGACGATTGTGAAGAGTAGGGGAAGTCAGGAATGCGGACCCTGACAAAATCTTTATCTCCCATACTGCTCTATGGATAACTATGGTTACGACGATCCAACTCCAACCCGAGACCAAGTCTCGCCTGGATGATGTGAAACTCCATCCACGAGAAACCTACGACGAGACGCTGAACCGTCTCCTGGACATGGCGTATGATCCGGAACCGCTTTCCGAAGAGTCCATGAAGAAAATCGAAGAAGCCTTCGAAGACATCCGGGCCGGCAGAGTTCGCCCCTTCGAGGAGTATGTTCAGGAACGGGGCTTATGATATGGCGACTGCTCATCACGGCGGGTGCCGAGCGGGACCTCAATAAAATCCCGGAACCTGATAGCAAACGAATTAAGGATGAACTCCGTGCTCTGGCAGATGAACCGCACCCTAAATCTTACGTTAAAAAGATAAAGGGGCACTCACGCAGTCCCCTGTACTCTTTTCGTGTTGGGCAGTATCGAGCGACCCTCACCATCGAGGGCAATACAATGATAATCACCCTGGTCGAGGTCGGAAACCGGAGTAAAGTCTATCGGAGATATTGATGTGTCGCGAAAACTGCGAAACTGATACGTCAATCCCAACTCATTAGCCGGCACGCGACACAGCACCAGCCGACCGGAACGAGACCTCCCTTCCTCTCAACGACACCCTGAACATAGGTCCGGCTCATCGCGGACCTGCACACCTGGCACCTCGGTGCCGGCTCTCTTTTCCCTACGCTATAGGATAGCAAAAGCACGAAGGGTGTGTATACGTATCCCGGATACCCAACGAGACAGAACGGATCGAATAATAATACTCTGTGCAATAGTAAAAACGCTGAGGGGGAGATTTGAACTCCCGAGGGGCTCAACGCCCCACGGGCTT
Source organism: Methanoculleus sp. 10 (assembly GCF_913757945.1). Classification (NCBI taxonomy): domain Archaea; kingdom Methanobacteriati; phylum Methanobacteriota; class Methanomicrobia; order Methanomicrobiales; family Methanomicrobiaceae; genus Methanoculleus; species Methanoculleus sp. 10. The sequence goes on from NZ_CAJYDP010000002.1 coordinate 300,044, forward strand.
TCCAGGCCCGCGCCTTACCGGTCTAGACTACCTCAGCACAGAACGTGCATCATTAGTTGGCGCGTGAGTCTATTAATAATATCTCCCCGCGGCCGGGGTATCACGAACGTCCTCGCGCCTTCCAGCCCCGGGGATAGGTGCCGGGCTGCATCAGGACGGTGGTGGGGGCGACGACGAGCCCGGGTTCCCCGGGTTTCAGCGCCGGTGAACCGACGAGGGCCTTCCCGAGACCCACGAGTTCGCCGCGCCCGGTCACGATCGCGACCGTCTCGCCTTTCGCAAACCCGCCTTCCTTCCCGGTGATCCCCACCCCGGCGAGCACCGCACCGTGGCAGACGGCGTCGACCGCGGTGTCGCGGATGACGACCTTCGGGAGGTCGGCGACGGCGGCCCCCGGGGGGAGGATCATCCACCGGAGCGGGCCAGGATCGCCTTCCTGTGCCGCTGCAACGGCATCGGCGAGCTCGTGGAGCGAGACGGCGGTGGTCTCGTCGAACGGCCCGGAGCGTATCCGCCGGAGTTCCTGCATATGGGCAGAGACCCCGAGAGCGTAGCCCATGTGGATGCAGAGCGTCCGGATGTAGGTGCCGGCATCGCACCGGACGCGGAAGAGGACGAGCCGGCCCTGCATATCGAGGACTTCGATCTCCTGGATCTTCCGGATCCGGAGGCTCCGCTTCACCGCGCTCTTTCGCGGCGGCCGCTGGTAGATCCGGCCGGTGAACTCCTCTGCCACCCGGTCCACGGCCTCCCTCGATACGTCACCGTGGAGCCTCATCAAGCAGACATACTCCTTGTTGTGCGAGAGAAGGACGGGGGCGAGCCGGACGGCGCCGCCGAACATGACGATGAGCACCCCGGAGACCTGCGGGTCGAGCGTTCCGGCGTGGCCCACCCGCCGCCCGAGGATATCCCCGACCCAGGCGGTCACCTGGTGGCTGCTCGGCCCCCGGGGCTTATCGATGACGACGATACCGGACTCGGGGACACGGGTCTCTTCCCGGCCGGTCATGCCCCTTCCCGGCGGCGGTTCAGCGCCTCGAGGGTTCCGGCGAGCGATCCGTCCCCGACGACCACCGGGGGATGTCCGCCGGCCCGCATAGCGTCGGCGGTGATGTCGCCGATGGCGACGAGAAGGAGGCCGTCCCGGGGCCGCCACCGGGCCTCCCGGTAGGACATGGCGCTCGTGAAGAGGACGGCGTCGGCGGCGTCAAGCGCGAGTTCGGTCCCCGTGGGGACGAGCGCGTAGACCCGCTCCTCCCGGACCGTTCCTCCCGCTCCGGCGATAGCGTTATGGAGGCCCGGGTTCGGGACGTCGGCCCGCGGGATCCCGACCGTCCGTCCCCGGAGCCAGTCGCCGAGGTAGGGGACGAAGTCCCGGGAGTAAAACGAGGGGAGGACTTCCGCATCGATCCCCGACTCCCGGAGGACTTCCGCCGTCTTCGGCCCGATGGCGATCACCCGGGGCCACCGCTTGAGTTTCGGCCCGACGATCGCGGCAGGGAGGGCGCTTGAGAAGAAGAGGCAGTCGAACTCGCCGCGGTGGACGGCGTCGACGAACGCGGCGACCCTCTCCATCCGAAGTTCCGCCCGGAGCGGCGAGACCGTGTAGCAATCGTGGCCGTAGGAGGCGCAGAGCGCGCGGTCTCCTGCCGCCTTGTTTTCGAGCCGGGTGATGGCGATCTTCATCGCTACAACCATCGCCTTCGTGGGATATGACTGTATCGCCCGGTACAATCCGGTTGGTTTATCCGCCGCGGCTCCGACCGATAATTTGCGTGCTCGTCGGTATCGTCTTCGGGGCCGCCATCGGCATCGGCTGCGGCGTCGTGAGCGGCCTCGTCCCCGGCATCCATGCGAACACCATGGCAGGCGTCCTTCTCTCGCTCCAGGCGCTCCTCCTTGCCTGGTTCGACCCGGTGTTTATCGCCTCGGCCATGTTCTCCACGCTCGTTACGCACACGTTCCTCGACTGCGTCCCCGGGACGTTCCTCGGCATCCCCGATGCCGACACGTCGCTTGCCGTCCTCCCGGCGCACGCCCTCTGTCTCGAAGGAAAGGGGGAGGAGGCCGTCAGGATATCGGCTCTCGGGAGCGCCGCCGGGGTCGCCCTCTCCCTCCCGCTCGCGGTGGCGTTCGTCCTGGTCCTTCCTGCGCTCCAGCCGGGGATCGACTGGGGCATCGGCCTCATCATCCTCGCTGTCGCCGGCTACCTCATCGTCGTCTCCGAGTCGCCGGGGTGGGCGCTCGCGGTCTTCTCGGTCTCGGGTGTGCTCGGTCTCTTCTCCCTCAACTACTCCTTCCTTGCCTGGCCGGCGGGCGGCGAGTCCGGGGTGCTGATGCCCCTCCTCTCCGGGCTCTTCGGGATCGCGGTCCTCCTCCGGGCATCACACGGGCTCATGCCCGCACAGCATTTTGTGGGGATCGATCTTTCTCCCGGCGCAATCCGGCGCGGCTCTATCCTCGGTTCCATCGCGGGCGCTCTCGTCGGCTGGCTCCCCGGTCTCTCGAACGCCACGGCGAACGCCCTCTTAACGTCGGTCATCGGCTACGACTCTAACCCGCGCGAGTATATCCTTGCAACCAGCGCCGCGAACACCGTGAACGCTTTCCTCGGGCTTGCGGCGCTCTACGCCATATCCCGGACGCGGAACGGGGTGATGGCGGCGCTTGCGGCGGCAGAAGAGGTCCCGCCGGCCACCGCCGTCCTCCTCGCGGGCGCACTGGCCGCGGTCGGGGCTTACCTCCTGACCATCCTCCTCTCGCGTGCGGCCTGGTGGTTCGGGGACGTGAACGTCACAAGGCTCAACTACGGCGTCATCGCCTTTGTCACCCTCCTCTCCCTCTTCCTCTGCGGGCCGTTCGGGGGGCTGGTCCTCCTGCTCGCAACGGCGGTCGGCTACGTCCCGTCCCTGGTCAACATCCGCCGGGTCTACTGCATGGGGGCGATCATGGTCCCGGTGATGGTCTACTCCTTCGGGATCGCCTGACCCCTTATATCAGCGAAACCCCAATACCGTACCATGCTACAGCGCTACTGGTTCGGGGACGTCGATGAGGAGGGGTGCCGGGCGGCCGGCACCGATCCGGCTGAGCTCGCCAGGCGGGCGGCCACGCTCCGCACCAGTATGGAAACTTATGTTCCCATCGACTGGGAGGTTGCCCGGGACTGTGGGGTCGTCCGGACCCGGGCGGAGTACGTCGACCTGCTCCGTGCGGTCTGCATCGCCCGGGCCAGGGAAAAGATTGCGATCTCCTACCAGGCCCGGGACGTCGAACTCCTCCAGATGGTCAGGATGCTCGACGAACTCGACAACGTCATCAACCTCCTCTCGGAGCGTGCCGCGGAGTGGTACCAGGTCACGACACCGTCGTTCTCGCGGAAGTACCGCAGCCTCCCGGCAAAGAAGATGCTCGACCTCGTCCGGAGGGGGGCCCGGGGTGGCCTTTCGGATGTTGCCGGCGAGATCGAGCGGCTCACCGGGACGCGGAGCCGCCTGATGCGGGAGGTCTCGGCCAGGGCCGACGAGGTGCTGCCGAACACGAGCGCCCTCATCGGCGGCCTGGTCGCGGCCCGCCTCCTCTCCCGGGCGGGGGCTTTCGGCGCTCGCGAAGATGCCGGGGAGCGCCATCCAGGTCCTCGGCTCGGGCGGGCGCTTTTTCACCTCCGGGCCGGGACACCGCCGCCGAAGCACGGGATCATATTCCAGCACCGCCGGGTCCACAACGCGCCCCGTGAGGTCCGGGGCCGGGTGGCCCGGGTGCTCGCGGCGAAACTTGCAATCGCCGCCCGGCTCGACTACTACCGGGGGGAGGCGGTGCCGGAGTTCATCAGGGACGCTCAGGCGCGGATCGACGAGGCGGGGGTCGCGGCATGATCCGGCTCGGGAACGTCCTGGTCTCGCCCGGTGAGGGCGGGGTCTACGGGGAGCGGACGCTCGACGGCTACCGGGTCTGGGACCCTTACCGGAGCAAGCTTGCGGCGCTCTATACGCTCGGCGGCGGAGTGGATCTTGCGCCCGGCATGAGGGTGCTCTACCTCGGTGCGGCGAACGGGACCACGGTCTCGCACGTCGCCGATTACGCCGGGACCGTCTACGCGGTGGAGTTTGCGCCCCGGCCGATGCAGGACCTCCTCGAGGTGGCCCGCCGGAGGAAGAACATTGTCCCGATCATGGCCGACGCGAACCGGCCGGAGGAGTATGCGCCCTTCATGGAGGCGGTCGACCTGATCTACCAGGATGTGGCGCAGCCAAACCAGGTCGAGATCGCGGAGCGGAACCTGGCCTTCCTCAAACCGGGGGGACACCTTATCCTGATGCTCAAGACCCGGAGCGTGGATGTCCGGAGGGACCCGGCCGAGGTGCTCAGCGAAGCCGGGCCGGGCTTCTGCGGCGGCTCGACGTGGTGGAGGTCCGGTGGCTTGAGCCCTACCACCACGACCACGCTGCGATCGTCTGCTCCTTGCGGGAGTAGTATATATTAGATGAGAGGGTGACTCCATCACATGGACCGGGTCGTCTTCAACCCTTTCTCCCCCCTGATGTTCCTCTTCCTCTTCGGGCTGCTCATACTCGCCGGGCTCGCCGTCATCCTCTTCCCGATCCTCTTCTTGACGGCGATCGGGGCGACGTTCACGAAGCTCGGGTTCTCCTGGCGTGAGGCGCTCCTGATCCTTCTCCTGACGCTTGCCGGGAGTTTCGTCAACATCCCGGTTCGGACACTGGAGAGCCGTGCCGCGCCAGCATACGACCGCTACGTCGCCATGTACGGGCGGCTCTACCGGATCCCGCAGCCGGTGCAGCGGACGGTCCTCGCGGTCAACGTCGGCGGCGCCCTCATCCCCCTCGCGATATCGCTCTACCTGCTCTACGACTCGGTCGTGATCAGCGGCGGTTACCTGGTCATGGGTCTCGCCCTCGCCGGGGTGGCGGTCGTGACGGTCGTGACGAAAGTGGTCGCCCGCCCGGTGCCGGGCCTCGGGATAGCGACGCCGTTCTTCATCCCGCCGCTTGCGGCGCTCTTTGCGGCGCTCATCCTCTCGACATTTGCGGGCGGAGTCCCGGCCGCGGCCGTGATCATCGCCTACGTGAGCGGGACGCTCGGGACCCTGATCGGGGCGGACCTCCTCAATCTCCACCATATTGCAGAACTGGGGGCGCCGATGGCGAGCATCGGCGGGGCGGGGACGTTCGACGGCATATTCCTCTCCGGGATCATCGCGGCGCTGCTCGCGTAAATGCCCGCGGGTGTCCCGACTGCTGTGGCGGCCGTCCCGCTCCGGGCAACCGGAGTTTTGCGGCGCTCAATGCGCATCCGGCACCCGGGTACGGTTTCCTTTCGGGGAAGGGGGTGCCCCCCTCGAAGACCTTCAGCCTTCCCGTGCTCCAGTTCTACGAACCATCGCACTTCCCCGGCCCGGTCACCTTCCGCTCACCGACTGCAGGAAGCGTTCAACCTCCTGCCTGAAGAGAGAGAAGTCATCGATATGCTCCTTGAGGATCGAGAAGGCAAGAGCGTCGTCGATTGCCCCGTAGCGATGCACGACGATGTTCCGGAACCCCTTCATCGCCTTCAGGTTCTGCCGCATCCCCGGGGTGAGCACTCCGTGCCGGACGAGGTTTTCGAGGATATCCTCATCGGTCCCCGGGGACACCGATGTGGAGATCGGCATTCAGGATTGCGCAGATGTCAAAGACGTTCTCGACGGCATACTCGACGCGCTTGTATATCCCATCTTTCACGATGCCGAGCCGCCCGAACGAATCGGCCGAGTCGGGGAGGTGTTCTTTGACCATATCGAGACTCTCCGTCATCTCCTGGAGTTTGATGCGGATTGCCGTATCCCGGATCCTTCCCGTCATGCCATCGTCTCCTTGCCGATGTAATCGTACAGGCGGTGCTTGAAATCATCGAACTCCCGGATCGTCCGGTACGCGACATCGTAGAGGAACTGCTCATCGGGACAATAGATCACCTTTCCGCGGAGGACTTCCGTCCGGACATAGAGCGGCAGGTGAGCAAAGATCTGGATGTCGTAGCGGTCGTCGCAGAGCTCGGAGAGTGCTGCAAACCGGAACCGGGCTGCCTCCTCGCGGTCAGCGTCGTAATAGATACAGAGGTCGATGTCTGACCCTGCCTTCGCCCGTTCTTCGGCAACGGAGCCGTAGAGGATGACGAAACGAACCTTCTCGAACCCCTGAACGGTTCTCATCCGCTCAAGTGCGTGCCGGACAAAATGGTTCACCTGCTCATCACCCCCGGGCGTGCCCATAGTTCTAGATGGGTTCGCTCCCGGATTAACGTTTCCCGCGGCGGGGGCCGGACCGACGGAGAGGATTGAGGTGTCGTCGAAACCGTCAACGAGGTGTGGAGTAAAGGGTATTCGTTGAAATTAAGAAGATTTTCGCGGTTTTGGATATTTAGAGAGGAGTGGTTCTTACTGTGGATGATCGGAGAGATATAGTGTAACGCCGAAACTGTTTCTTAAGAGGGGCATATGGCTGAATATGAGATGTCTGAAAAATCTAAAAAATACCTGGCAAAGAATAAGTCAATAAAAAACGCGCTTCTTAAAAAGATCAGATATTGCCTGGAAGATCATTTACTTGATGCTCTTAAGGAGTGTGATAAGCACGAACTTAAAGGGGACCTGAAAGGTCTCTGGCGTTTGAAAGTTCCTTATAGGAGAGTTGTTGTGTATGAACTGGTGGGTGTCAGACCGAACAGGCACGCAAAAATATATTTTATAAAAACAGAGGAAGAGTACCACAACTGGTTAAACTCTGCTTAGTCTTTTAAGGCCTCTTCAACTTGTGTTCTGATATAGAATTTACCTTTCCTTATTTCGTCTATCTCCTGTAGCGCTTTACTCTTCTTTTCCGGCTTTTCCTGTTTAAATTTACGCTCTATTGTTTTACTAATTGATTCTTCTCCATGCCGGTGTGCAAGAATCTTTTTATATAGTTTATCCGAGATTTCAATCGTCTGCATATACATGGTGTCTGCCATCCTGGGGGATATACTTTGCGCAGTAGGTGCAAACCCCCTGTTCCGGGCAATTTTCGTCCATTCCGGTAGGGATGAGCCGGGAAACGTCCATGTAGACTGCGTATTCCGGCTGATCTCTCCCTGAGATGGTCGCGCGTGATGCGCTCACCGGAGTTTGGGATGGTCAGAACGAGATCTCCTCTCACCATGAATGGGTGTCTGCCTCCCCGGCATGGTCTCTCGAATCCCACGATCCTGAAAGTTCTTCACCCGCTGGTTCCGTGAGACAGGTCTGATCCTTCTGCTCCGGCACCTGTATCCACCCAGACGATCTCTCCCACCGTACGGCCGGCGATCGGAGGTATCGGGAGGCCGCGTCGAAGCCGTATGATCAACCATTCATCGATGACGTCGGCAAGATTCTTTCTGCACTCTTCCAGCGTCCTGCCGGTTGCAAAGACACCGGGAAGTTCTGGAACTTCTCCGTAATGCGGTTCATCATCCTCGATGATCTCGTAGCTGGCGCGTTCGAGTGCCGCGTTGATGTACTCAAGGATCATTGCATACCTCAATGGGATTGCCCCGGATTAACGTTTCCCGCGGCGGGGGCGGGTAGTACCGGCTGTCTCTCTCCCGTGCGGAGATCCTCCGGACAACCGTTCAGGGGAATTTCCGAAAGATCGCATCAAAGACCGTGATCTGGGCCTCATAGAACCCGGCGGGCTCGCGATACTCGAGGCTCACCGGGGTTGCAAGACGGGTCCGGATGCACCGGACGACATCGGAGAACGGGAGGCCGCCGCCGGGGTGGTCGAGCGGGAGGTGGCGGTCGGCGATGGAGCCCTCTTCGGTGTTTGAGAGGTGGAAGTGGCGGAGGTTGAGCGCCCGGAAGGGTTCGAGGGCTTCGGGGTAGGGGGTGCCGAGGTAGTTTGCCGCGCAGTAGAGGTGGGCAAAGTCAAGGCAGAACCCCCGGATCCTCCCGCCTGCAAGGTCTACGAGTTCTTCGGCCGTTGTCCCGAGCATGGGGCGGCCGCAAAAGACCGCGGGGAGGTTCTCAAGGGTGAGGCGGGGATCGAAGTGGCGGTCCAGGAACCGGTGGAACTCTTCACGGGCGGCGGACCGCCCGCCGGGTTCGTACCAGCCGGCATGGATGATGATGGTCTTCGCGCCGAGGGTATCTGCGGCTTCGAAGGTCCGGCTCATGGCCTCCTCGATATGCGCCCGGATCTCGGGGAGCGATCGAGCGTCGTAGGCCGCCGGAGCGCAGGGGTTCACCCCGTGGCCGTGGTGGGGCGCGTGAACGATCGAAGGGATGGCGGCCGCGGCGATTACCTCGATATCCCGGCGGAACGTCTCTCCCGGTATGACCCGGACCTGAATATGATCGATCTCCCCGCGGGCGTGGAGGGCTGCAAACCCGGGGAGGAGTTCGGTGTCCGTCGTCCTCAGGGTGGCCCCGATGCGGTAGGGGCGCGGTTCACGCTCCGGCATGGTCTTTCCGGAGGCGGGCGAAGACCTGCACCTGCCGGGTGTAGACCTCCGGGGAGTCCTGCTTGTACTCGAGCGTCGTCGGGACGGCGGGGTGCCGCCGGAGGCGGGAGAAGACCGCCGCAAGATCGAGGCCGCCGTCGGGGTGGTCGAGTTCGAGGTGCTCGTCGGTGATCGAGCCGCGTCGTACGTTCGAGAGGTGGTGGAGGGCCACGTCAAGGGACTCGAACCGCTCCAGTTCCTCTGCAAACGCGAGGCCGCGGTAGTTTGCGGTGCAGGCGAGGTGCGGGAAGTCGAGGCAGAACCGGGCGATCTTTTTAGCCGCAAGGGCGGCGAGTTCTCCGGCGGTGTTCCCGAGGAGGGGGTAGCCGGCGTAGACCGCGGGGAGGTTCTCGAGGGCGAGCCGGGGGTCGGCGTGGCGGTCGAGGAAGACGGAGAACTCTTCTTCGGCTCCCTGGCGCTCTCCGGGCAGGTATCTTCCCGCGTGGAGGACGATGGTCTTCGCGCCGAGGGTATCTGCGGCCTCGAAGGTCTGGCTCATGGCGAGCTCGATATGCGAGCGGATCTCCCGTGGCGCCCGGTCGTCGTAGGCCGCCGGAGCGCAGGGGTTGACGCCGTGGCTGTGATGAGGCGCGTGGACGACTGAAGGGATGCCTGTTGCGGCGATCGCCGCGATGCGCTCACGGAAGAGTGCCGGGGCAGGGGATGGCCTGGACCTGGATATGGCGGATTGTGCCCTCCTCGTAGAGCGCTGCGAGCAGCGCGAGTGTTTCCGGGTCGTCGAGCTGCACGGTGCAGCCGAGGTTGTAGTCAGCCATATATCACCCTCTGGTGTATGATATGCAGTGCCGGAAGAAAAGAATGTATAGCCCGGAGCAGATTCGAACTGCTGTCGTGAGATCCAGAGTCTCACATGATTGACCGCTACACTACCGGGCTATTGGGCTCTAAAATGTTGTTGCTGGTTCCTAATTAACCTGACGGCTCCCGGTCATACTCCTGACGCACGGGGCATTTCCCGCAGGCCCGGCAGACCTCGACAACGGGCCGGATCTCGGCGCTTGACTTGCAGAACGGCTCGATATCGTTGATATCCCGGCGGTAGTATACGTGGGGGACGAGCGCGATGTGGGTGTAGCGCCCGCACGGTACGCCGAGCCGGTCCGCGATCGCCTTCTGGAGGTGAACAAGCGCGTACATGTTCGAGCCTGCGGCGGAGAGGATGTCGTTGCTCCGGAAGACGACTTTCATCTGGAGTTTTCCGTTCCGCAGGAGGCACTGGACGAGCTGCAGGCAGGGGCAGTCGTCGAGGTTCTCGTCGATGACCGGGTTCCAGGTGACCGCGACGGCCCGCCGGGAGTTCGCGGCCTGGTTGAGTTTCCGGGCGATGTAGTCGATCTGGTCGACGTGGACCTCTTTTCCCCCGGCGCTGAGCCGTTCGCCCCAGTCGAAGAGCCGCCGGTGGTAGTCGTACTCAAATTTTGCGTCGGAGCCGGAGAGGAGGTTCTCGGCATAGGTGTCAAGAAACCGCTTCTGGAACCGTGAGGCGGGGCTTACCATCGGCTCGCTCTCCGGCGACTCCACCTCGAGCGCGAGCTCCTCGCACTCGATCGTCGCCTCGTCGTTCTCGGTCTCCAGCACCCATCCCTTCTCGAGGACGGTCCTGACCGCCAGTTCGTGTGCCCGTGCGAGCGTGGGGGCCCGAATGATCCGCATAGAGAGTGGTTGGCGGGCCGGGATAGAAAAGTCTCCGCACTGGGTACGATCTCCTATATGCATGCTCGGCCGGGTGAGGGCCAGGGCGACTACCAACCCCGGGGTGGAGGACGGCGCTGCCTGCCAGGGTGCGTAGCGCCAGAGGAGCGGCACGGGGAACGAAAGGAACACAGCGGGTGCCCGCCTCCGGCGGCGCTCCCGTGTTTGGCCGGAGCAAGGTTTTTATTCTCGTAGGGGTATGTATCCGGGTGATCCGGGAAAGGAGCAACAATCTGGCGTAATCTGGGCGTTTTCCCGCATTGTGGTGCCCTTTGTGGACGTCAGACACCCGGTCGACCGCAAAGGATATATTAAGTGTTCCACAAATATTGTGACATATTCCGTGATTCGGAGTATAGAGCGTGGTGAACCCGTATTCGACGTCTGTCGAGTACCTCGTGTTCACATTCCCTCATGTCATCACAAATGGAGGTATAGTATGAAGAGTATGACAAAACTGATCGTTGTCGCCATGCTTCTCGTGGCTGCGCTGGTCGTTGCACCGGCTGCGGCACGGAATATTGACACAAGTAGCGCCAACGTCTTTGTAGGTGAAGAGAGACTTAACTTCACCGGACCCCTTGCGGATACTGCCCAGTTAGTCCACTACAGTGGTGAGGCGCAGAAGAGCTCAACTGACAAGAGTATCGATTTGATCGCTAACGGAACCGGTGGCGTGATGGTTGATGAACTTGTCAAGGGCATACCGACCGGGTCTTACTATGCGAGGAATGCGACGAATGCCGGCAGTGAGCAGTACTACGTCAACGTCCAGAACCCTGAAGCGACGCTTGACATCATGCTGGCTTCGTCTCCGAAGGACTCCGTAAATGGTAAATCCGTCACCAAGGAGACGCCGCTGAGATTCAAGTTTTACAGCAACGTGGACACGGGTGATAAGGTAAACATCGAGCTTACTCTGCCCGATGGCGGTGTGGTGACGACTTACAACAACACTGCTCTGACGTTTAATGCTAATGGGGGGACCCAGGAAAAAGATCTCATCCTGCCGCAGGATGCCAAGGCCGGAACCTATACCGCTCTGGCGAAGTGGACCCGAGACACTGACTTCTTCGGCAAGGGTTACGACTCCAAGACCGTGACCTTCGAGGTTCTCACCAAGTCGCTTGCCATCACGGCCAACAAGGACAGCGTTGTCCGCGGCAACGGTTTCACTGTGACGATCACCGGCGAATCAAGGAAGGATTACACACTGTTCGTCAAGAGCGGAGATGCCAAGAGTCCGATGATTACGCCCGGTCAGACTGTGGTTCAGTCGATTGCTCCTAACGGAACGTACGGAACTGTTAAGACCAACGCCGGCGGCACCGCGACTGTCCAGTTCAACACCACCCAGAATACCGACGACAAGACGTTCACTATCCGTGTAGAGGACCCTCTATCCGACAAAAATGATGAGGTCAAGGTGAAGGTCGAGGCGGGTAGCGTCACCGTCACGACGTCCGGCACCGGTACCTACTACATCGGCGAGGAGATCACTCTCTCCGGCACCTGCACCGAGGGTGATAAGGTCTACCTCTTCCTGACCGGCCCGAATCTTGCGACCGACGGCGTCACCCTGACAACGCTGGATAAGGTAAGCACAACGAACGAAGCGTCTTTTAAAGATACTGCAGACGTTAACGCTGACGACACCTGGTCCAAAAAGTGGAACACCGGCGATATTAAGAAATCCATCGACGCCGGCGGCTACACGATCTACGCAGTCTCGACCAATGTATCGAAGGCTGACTTATCTGACGCCAAGTATGCAACGGCATCCGTTAACCTCCGGTCCGGGTTCATCACCGCGACCACGAGCGGCGCCACCGTCGCAAGGGGCGACGAGCTGACGATCTCCGGGACCGCGCAGGGCAACCCGAACGATGTGTACATCTGGATATTCGGCAAGAACTACTATGGTGGTGCCGATAGTAAGTTAGAGGCAAGGAAGGTCAGCGTTGAGTCTGACGGCAGCTTCGAGGAAAAACTCAAGTCCGCTGATACTACAAACTTCGCCGCAGGCCAGTACTTTGTCGTCGTCCAGCACCCGATGGGTGATAATCCCGGAGTCAAATATGACCCCAGTGGAGTGATTTATGGAGATGGCATCAACAACGTGACACTCACCAGCCTGCAGGCACCCGCTGCAGCGAGCGCCCTGATCAACGCCCTCGACTCCCCGAACGTTCCGGACACCTACGTGAAGCTCACGTTCGTTGTCGCGGAGCCGAACATCTTCATCGACCCGATCGGCACCAAGACCGCGGGCAGCAAGTTCACGATCACCGGCACCACGAACCTCGCGGTCGGTGACACGCTGAACGTTGAGGTGACCTCCGCTGCGTTCCAGCCCGGATCGAAGACCGAGGCCTCCGGCTTCTCCAGCACTGCCGGCAACGCAGTCGTCCAGAAGGGTGACGGCGCGAACAAGTGGTCCTACGAGGTTGACGCGACCGGCTTCAAGCCCGACCAGTACATCGTCAAGGTCGAGGCCATCGAGGCTAAGACAACCGCGACCGCGACCTTCAACGTAGTCGCCGGTGAGGTGACCACGCCGCCCGCGGGCAACGTGACCACGACCGCGACCACCGCGACCACCACCACGACCACCGCGACCACGACCACTGCGGCAACCCCCACCACGACCCCCGGATTCGGAGCACTTGTTGCTCTTGCCGGCCTTGGTGCAGTTGCCTTCCTGGTCCTGCGCCGGAAGTAACCCTAACTAACCCTACTTTTTTATTGCAACCGGTTTTGCTGAGTGTTTTTCGGGTACGGGACGGTGTCGCGGTGCCCGGGGAATCTTTGGGATCGCCGTCGGCGGACCCGGGCAGGCTCATTGTTACGGATATCTTCGCTCCGTCCGCCCCATGCGCCCCTGTCTTAGAGGATTGAGAGTAAATCCTCACACACGCGCTGGACACCTGCCCTGTTCATCCTCGCGTAGCGTTCGTGTGCCGCATCTACCCGGGGAAGGTCCTCAATGCACCTCCTCAGGAAGTCGTACTGGTTAAGGTGCTCACCAGGGCATTCAATATCAAGTTCGTGCCCTCCATGCGCCGGATCGATGAGTGCAAGGATATCCGCATAATCCTTGACCAATTTCCCCTCCTCCCAGACTTCATCGTAGGACAGACCATATTCGAGCCGGTAAGAACGATCCCATTCGGCCTTCATCTTGAATACTACAAGCATGGCACGTGTCGGGATCGATATCTCGACTCCGCCCCGTATCTCTCTCGTTATCGTGTTTCCGGAAAGGATCTCGAAGGTGAAGGGTACTTCCGGTTTGCCTTCGAAAGGTTGCGGGGCTTCCCGCGTAGCGAAATCCAGAATTATCTTTCCTGCAGGCGTCATCTTCGCGACGCTCTTTACGACGTTCATCTGACGTTCCGGCGTAAAGTTGTGTTCTGAGCGGAGGTAATGCATCAGGGTATGCCTGATGCGACCGGTCGTTACGAGATCGATGTCAACCGAACCGAGATAGGGGATTGTATGCATCCACCGCCCAGCCGCCGATGAGGATGACCTCAGGGTTGTCCGGGTCTTCTCCCCGCGCACGGCTCCACTCTGCAATTATCCTGAGTTCAGCAAGCGACCGTTCGATGATCTCCTGACCCGGGTTATAGGGTGGCATACATATCCACCATTGCTTTCGTCAGGTCCATCGCGCTGTAACCAAGTCCTGCGAGGTCAAGCAGGGTCTGGGCAGGGGATACGACGGTGATACCCTCTATCTGCCGGGTATCGGAGAATACATCCCTGTCCGGCGCATAAACCCCGGCCCGGATCCCGCCTCCGGACGGCTCACCGAAGAATTCCTCAAAGAGATCAAGATGTTGCTCCTCGAGGTAGAGGCTGACTGCATCCTGGCGCACGGCATACCCGGTGTAAAGCCCGCCGGAGGTGTAGCCGGTGAAGGCAAACGGGATCTTCTGCCTCTCCAGCATGTATGAAATATCCCTTGCTGCCAGTATCGATTCGCTGAAGTCTATCGGCACTTCCGCGATCTTCAGGTTCTTCATCGGCCGCTCCCAGGCAATGCCGTTAAGGAGTCTTTTTACATCGATAATCCGGACGTAACTGTCGTTTCTCTCTACGATCTTCTGCTCGATGAGCGTCCCGATGATCTTGTGCGCCCAGCCGTAAGAAACGCCCTCCCGTAACGCCAGCTGCCGGATGGACATGCTCTTCTCTTTGAGCAAGCGGGATACAACTTTCCAGGACTTCTCGGTGGTGATCCTGCTTTTCGATGGCTTGTACTCATGTTTGAGGGACAGATCCGGGGTCCACGGGAGGTGAATCGCTCGTATATCGAGTTTTTCTGCTAATTGCTCTTCCCGGGGGCGGATAGTTCTGGCGGCGATGACCAACATCATCTCCGGCAACCCAGGGCCCTTCTGGCGCCAGAGTTCCCGCAGGACCCTTGCGATGGTGTCAAGCGACGCGACTTTCGATACCACTTCGATGAAGTAGAGTCGCCCATCTGCTTTGAGTATGATATCCGGCTGGAACGGGAGATCCTGGCTGAGTGTCTCGTACAGGTTGGCGACGTCGAGGATTTCCGACCCGGTCGGCAGGTCGAGCGCATCCAGGATGAACTCGACGACTTCGGGAGATCGTTCTGCTAGGGCCATGTATGTCGCTTTATCAACATATCACTGATAGGGTGTCAGAATTCTCATGATCGCAGCCCCTGACCTGATAACCAAGACGTTCCTTGAGGGAGCACAGGCAGGTAGAGAGCCCGATAGAACAATTCATGGTGGCTGTCCCCCGGGCGGGGGTCGCGAGTTTAAGGTGGGCATCCCAACCAGAGGTCTCGCTGGCATCGACGCCTGCCGCCTCGGCCGCAACGCCGACACCGAAATTTTCTGTCAGTAAGCCGGGTGAGGTGTGTCAGTAAGCCGGGTGAGGTGTGTCAGTAAGCCGGGTGAGGTGTGTCAGTAAGCCGGGTGAGGTGTGTCAGTAAGCCGGGTGAGGTGTGTCAGTAAGCCGGGTGAGGTGTGTCAGTAAGCCGGGTGAGGTGTGTCAGTAAGCCGGGTGAGGTGTGTCAGTAAGCCGTGTTTAAATCCCCTGCATCCCCATGGAAAAGAGCGCTATCGCCCATATCCCACGTTGGCAGTCCTCCGGTATCCGTATCCAGAATGCAAAAAGAACCTGCAGAGTTTGCCTTCAGACTTCCTGCTCATTTCTTCCCACCGTATATTTCTGCTCCGGATGGTTTGGCTCCCCGGGGATTACGTATTCCAATTGGCCGTCACGTATCATCGGATTTAGATAACTACTTAGTACCCACCTTTTGCTTCTCCCAACCAACCGGGCGATCTCCCCGGCAGAGAAGGGGCGCACGCTGCAAATCTGAACGATAACTCGCCTGATTTCCTGTGGTGAACTCCTTTTGCCCAACATTCTTATTGATTCGGCAATATCCGGCAGGATTGCTTCGGAATCCACACTCAGAGTCTCCCCGACATCCGGGGAAACCTCCACCTGCTGGCAAACTGTGCATACAGGGGCAACCCCGAGCAGCCCGGTGGGAGTATAGAAGGTCATCGCACCATGGGGATGCTGGATCAGGAAGCCTAAATCCCGGAGTTTCCCGAGCAATTTGCTTGCACCGACGACGTCGAGTTCGGTCAGATCGCGACACTGCTCATTTGAGATAGACCCGTTCCGCCTGACAAAGACGAGAGCCATTGCTTCTTCGTCGGATAGGTCAGCAACGCTGAAGCCACGGAGCCATTCGAGTTCTTCCTCAGAGAAGAAATGGTGAAGGGAAAATGCGGCGCGGAAGTAATCGGCCTGACGATTCGACTCAAAGACCGGCGGAGACAGGCGAGCTTCCCGGGTTAGCTGTACCATCATCCGGATTCCACTACCTTTGTTCTCAGCCAGGTTAGTATCGTGCAGAACAGCTGCAACGATCGGATTTCTGGTGACAGAGGTAATGCTCCCCTCATCGCCGATCTCGACAAGCGAGTGTCCCGGATTCGTTATCTCCAGCCTTCCCGGATAACGAATAATCCTTATCGTCCCGCAAGATCGATAGTTTCGGTGCATCAGCGCGTTCACAACCGCTTCGCGGACGACTCGCTCAGGGATGAGGGGTCTTTCGTGCCGCTGAATGGATCCCTCATGGAACGCCACGCACCTTGGAATATCGTCCATAATACCTGCAATAACCCTTGGTATCATACTCAACAGCGGTTCGCGGAACTCAAGCGAGTACGAGATCTCTCCGTCCCATTTGTGGCCTGGAACGCGTAGGTAATCAACACGCATCAGCGGGAGGTACTTCCGGATTGCCATATCCCTTCCAAAGAGGAGAATCCCGGCCAACGTAGGGATTAGCTCATCGTCTTGCTTATCCGCACACTTGAGGGCAAGGAGAAGGTCTCCATCACCCCAGTTCAACTCCGGTGCATGCGGGTTGGCTGCGCGTCGTGCTCGCCGGTATTCGCCGATTGCATGCGGATCGATGTCATCCAATGATGCACCGGGAATGACCGACTCATCAAACGTCCTCCGTCCTGCACTCGTGTGGAACATCCGGATATCCTCGTCAGTGCAATGCTGAGCCGTCGAGCCGATGCGGCGGTAAGCGCCACGCGGCAGACCTTGCGCTTTTATGTAAATGGGCTTATTTTGAGGCTCTTCTTCAGGGATGTATACCACGATCACCAACTTTTCATCAACCATGCAGACCTGCACTTTCGGCCTCAGGAGCCGGTTGAATGCGGATGCACAGAGAGAGGCAACCTCCCTCTGTAATTTATCGGGATCGTGGACACCGGTAACTCTGTAGCTCCCGGAAGCCGGGTCGCGGGAAACACCGAGCAGGAGATACCCTCCCTCGATCCCGGGCTCGTTTGAGAACGCCGAGATCGTCTGAGAGGCGGATTTGCCCAGAGTTCTGGATGTTTCTTTCGCTTCGATGCGCCAATGCTCGTCACACATATTAAGTTCTGATAGAAGTTCCGCACAACCCCGCATTCCACGACTCCTGCAGATGATATCCGGTCTATATCAGATCAGTCTTCGCCAATAACCATATACTGTTCGCATGCCGGGTGAAGGGTACTTCCGGTTTGCCTTCGAAAGGTTGCGGGGCTTCCCGCGTAGCGAAATCCAGAATTATCTTTCCTGCAGGCATCATCTTCGCGACGCTTTCTACATAGCATCTCAATCACACCGGCCATGCGGGACCTCACCTGGCCGCCCGGGTGTAGAGTTCGATACAGTCCAACGCCCATTCAACAACCTCCTCAAAATTCGGGACGACCATCATCTGATGCCGGAGCGATGCGTTCCATGATGCTGAGAACTGGTTACGCACCTTCACAAGCACGGAGTTGTCCAGGACGACCTCTTTGCATTCGCAGATCGAAATACTAATCAAATACTAATATCTAATAAATTAGTATTTGTGAGACCGGATCCATGACCAGACTCCCCGAAAGACCGCCCCAAACCCGGGATGGGAAAATCCTCAAGGTGCTCAGCGACATCTTAGAGGATCCCGACTTCAGGAAGACAGTGACCGACTACAACAACCGCTACTTCGCCTGGGACGAACTCACCTACCGCATCCCTGACCCGGAGAAGAGGCTCGCGGCCTGGACAGTCATGAAAATGCTTCGGGCGATGCGCTACGAACCCGTCCCTTTCGCCCACCTCGATCTCAGGTACTCGATCACCCCCGAATCCTCGCGGAACCTACACATCTTCGACCAGTACCTCTCCGGCATCATCCGGATCCACAATAGAACCGTCAGGCTCGACCAGTCCTATATCATCAACTCGTTCATGGAGGAGGCCATCGCCTCAAGCATCCTTGAAGGGGCGGCGACCACCCGTAGGGCCGCAAAAGAGATGCTCCGGAGGGGGATACGCCCGAGGAATCGATCCGAGCAGATGGTGGTCAACAGTTACAAGGCCATGCAGTCCATACTGGAGAGAAAGGACGAACCACTGACCCCGGAACTCATCCTCGGAACCCACCGGATTGTGACAGAGAACACCCTCAACAGTGCCGCCGTCGGACGATTTCGGGAGACCGACGATATTGTGGTCGCCGATCCTGTCACCAGCACTGTCTATCACACGCCCCCCGACCACGCAGAGGTTCCGGGGATGATCGAGGAGTTGTGCCGGTTCGCAAACGCTGACGACGAAGAAGGCGCCGGGAGATTCACCCACCCCATCGTCAGGGGGATCATCCTCCACTTCCTCATCGGCTACATTCACCCCTTCGAAGATGGCAACGGGAGGACCGCACGAAGCATCTTCTACTGGTACGTTCTCTCGCGGGGCTACTGGCTCTTTGAGTACATGCCCATCTCCCGGATCATCCTCCGGTCGAAGAGGGACTACGCTCTCGCCTACCTCCATACCGAGTACGACGAGATGGACCTGACGTACTTCATCCTCTACAACATCAGGTGCATCGAAGAGGCACGAAAGGACCTGCTCGCCTACATCGAGAAGAAGCAGAACGAGCAGAACCGGACAGAAGCAATCATTACGAGCATCAGGGGAATCAGCCCGAGACAGGCGGAGATCCTTTTGTGCATGATGGAGCGCGGTGATGAGCACTTCACCATCCGCCAGGTCATGGAGACCTACGGCGTCGTCTACCAGACAGCAAGGACCGACCTTCTCCGCCTTGCTGAACTGGGGTGTGTCAGGAAAGAGAAGCGCGGCCGGGAATTTATGTTTGTCTTTAACCGGGAGTGCGATCTCTGGGAGAGGGGATAGAGAATGTCTTCGCAGTTCGGAACTTTTGGGGTACTACAAGGCGGTGATGCCGGCCTCCGTCTTTGCGATGGTGCTTGATGCACCATTCGTGCCGGTATCGGCGCCGGCCGTGACCGCCGGGTGAGGGTGGTAATGTATTTCAAAAAGTTAACTTCATCGAAACGATATTTTGATATTCTGAGATTTGGATTTTGAGGGTGGAGTATTTTGACTTAAGATCGTAAATTACCATTTTGATCTTTTCGATATTGGATCTTCCGATCCCGTGAATATAAAATACATGTATTCCATATTGCCGATTCCTGCGTATTTTACAGATCCGGGGTTCAAGGGGTGTAAGAAAGCCCCCGGCTTGAGCCGTGGGGATGCATTGCACCCCTTGGTTCGTTCACGAATCCCCCCGCCCGGGATAGATTATAGCCTGATGAGCGCCACTGGATCCCTGGAGTCCGCAATGCGCCACATCACCCGGTACCGGATCTACCCCTCGCAGAAGGTGGAGGGGCGGCTGTTCACCGGCTTTGCGAGGTGTGCCTTTGTCCGGAACTGGTGTCTTGAGAACAAGGTCTATCAGGACTCCTGTCTCCCGAAGTTGAAAGCCGAATATCCCGAGCTGAAGGAAGTCCACAGCAAGGTGCTGCAGAACGTCGTCCAGCAGATCGTCCACAACCTCCGTGCTCTCAGGAAACTGAAGGAAAAAGGGAGGAAGGTCGGCAAACTGCGGAAGAAGGGGGTTCACTCGATGATCTACGAGCAAAGCGGGTTCAAGCTCACGGGCAACCGCCTCTGGCTGAGCAAGATCGGAGAGCTGCGAATCGAGCTCGGCCGCCCGGTACCGGGGAGAATCAAGCAGATTGTGGTCAAGCACACCCCGGCCCACAAATGGTTCGTGGCGATCATCTCCGAGACTCCTGATACCCCGGAGCTGACGACCGGTACCCGAGCGGTCGGGATCGACCTGAATCTGGAGAACTTCTCCACCGACACCGAGGGCATGATCTTCTCGCACCCACACAACGTCCGGAAGGCCGCAAAACGGCTCCGCTGTGCCCAGAGAAAACTCTCCCGGGCCGTGGACGGGAGCCGGAACCGCCGGAAACAGCGGGTCCGGGTTGCCCGGATCCATGAGCCGGTCGAGAACCGGAGGAACGACTTCCTGCACAAGTGGAGCCGATACTACGTTGACCGCTACGACTACATCGCCCTGGAACACCTGAACATCAAACCGATGGTCGAATCGCTGGATGCAAAACTCCGCGGCAGATCCAAGTCTCTTCTCGATGCCGCGTGGTACAAAGCAAGAGAGTTCCTACGCTACAAAGCTGCGAATGCTGGTACGTATGTGCATCTGGTCGATCCGGCCTATACGACACAGGACTGTTTCCGCTGCGGGCACCGGGAAAAGAAAGACCTCGGGCAGCGAACCCATGCCTGTCCGGTCTGCGGCTACACGGTTCGCCGGGACCTGAACGCCGCGCAAAATATCCTGAAACGAGCAGCCGTAGGGTGGGGCACACCCGAATCTACGCTTGTGGAGATCGGGGCCGCTACACCGCCAATCCCGGCGGTGCAAGTCCCGGTCAACGAAACAAGAATCTCCAGGCTTTAGCCCGTGGAGAGTGTCAAAATCAGCGTATATTCACGCAGGGCATATGCTTTTCCCCATCTGCGCTTCACTATCGGGCGGCGGGGCTGGTGGAGAACAGCAGAGCGCCGCCTGACGCAGGACCCGCAGTCCCTGGCACCCGGAGCGGGCACAACCTCAGGTACGATCTTCCTTCTTCCGGCGCTCCAGGATCCCTGCAACAACCGTATCGAGATCCTCCTTGAGCCAGGTTTTGCGCTCTTTCGTATAATCCCCGCTCCCGTGGGAATAACTCTGGATGAACCTTATCGCATCTGCAGGTCCGAGATTCTTTACCAGCACTTCGAATCCCTGGATCCTGATCTCATTGAGCGTCTTTACTTCCATTGGCTGTCACCTCCATGAGCCACTCTACAGGATTGTGTACTTCGATAGAGATCTTGTCCACGTGCTTCATAATAAATTTTATGAGGGCGTCATCGGTTGTGAGAAACACAGCGCCGGCACTCTCGGCAGATGCAAGGTGCAGAGCATCAAATGCATCAACGCCTATCTCATAGAACGTTCGGGCGCGGTTCACGATCGTCTCATCGATCATAATCCGCTCCTGTGTAAATTGCAGAAGGTTCTCGACGGATCTCCTCCTCTCTTCACCCGGAATTTTAGCAATTTCGTATTCGATCGCTTCACTCGCAACCAGTTTCCAACCTCCTATGCATCCATTGAGGACTGCGATCACGGCCTCTGCCTCCATCCTGATACGATGAGATCTTTGGTCGTCAAACGGCCGACACAGACAGCAAACGTCCAAATAGACTTTCATATCTACGTCCTAATTCACAATTGCTCTTCCCCATCAATATAGTATGTTATTTTAGGGCATTACCAGGGACTGAAGAGGGAGTTGGATATTGATTGAACGGCTATACGGTGACCCGGACGAAAAAAGCCCTTAATGGCCTGAACCTGCACTCACTTTGGCAGGCATGGGAGCCGTTCGGTTGATCGTTCGCCTCCTCCAGGAACAGGACCGGGAAGGAGACGGGCCGGAACACTACCCGCCGGGCGATGAGCAGGTCGGAAGAAACTATTTAACTCCACCATACAGAGTGAGAGTAGATGAAACGAGTTGTAGCCACTGCACGAGGGCGTGTCCAGCGGGTCGGCTATCGGGAGCATGTATACAACGAGACGTTTGAACGGGATATCTCTGGATACGTGAAGAATCTCGACACCGGCGAGGTCGAGATCGTTGCAGAGGGGGGCGAGCAGGATCTCCGAGATTTCATAAGCGAGATCAATATCATACGAAGACCCATTGCAGTCAAGTCGTTCACCGTCAGATGGGAAGAAGCAACAGGAGAGTATGCCACCTTTGAGATCACCCGGGGAGACAGCCAGGAGGAGATAGCCGAGCGGATGGATTACGCCGGGAAGGTGTTGCACAGTATAGATATGAAATTAGACCAGAGCCTCCAGTTACAGCACACGATGCTGGATAAGCAGGACCAGATGCTGGACAAGCAGGATCAGGGACTCCGGTTACAGCACACGATGCTGGACAAGCAGGACCAGATGCTGGACAAGCAGGACCAGATGCTGGACAAGCAGGATCAGGGCCTCCGGTTACAGCACACGATGCTGGACAAGCAGGATCAGGGCCTCCGGTTACAGCACACGATGCTGGATAAGCAGGACCAGATGCTGGACAAGCAGGATCAGGGCCTCCAGTTACAGCACACGATGCTGGATAAGCAGGATCAGATGCTGGACAAGCAGGATCAGGGCCTCCAGTTACGGCACACGATGCTGGATAAGCAGGACCAGATGCTTCAGATCGGTATTGAGACAAAAGAAGAGATTTTAGGGCTCCGCAAAGATACCGGGAAGTACCTTGACGACGAATTCAAAGAGATCAAGAAGGAGCTTGCCGCCATCAAGGGTGCCCTTGCCAGAGCTGGCATCCAGGTGTGACTGCTCCCCTGACTGAATTCGGGGGCATCCGGAGAACTGCCGGCGTGGAATATGGGCAATAGTGCTCTTTTCCACGGGAATGCAAGAGATGTAAACACTGCTTACTGTCACGCCCCCTCACCTATCCCCGCTGCCTGCCACCTGCAGAGAGGTTACTGTGCCATTCTGGTCTCTGCCCACTCTCTTACGGTAGATACTGCTCCCGTTTCCTGCTTCCAGCATGAGGATCAGGGGGTGCTCATCCTCGATGGCGATCACGGCCCGACGGCCAGGACGATCCGGCGGGTTGCTTCAGGGGGGAGCTTCTGGAGGGCCCGCCGGGCCCGGGCGGTGTAGGTGGCCATGGAGGTCATTCCTCTATGCTGAGTTCCATCCAGATCTCATCCTCGGAGTAGATTCGCCCGGCTATCATGGGGGTCCTGGGCTGCTTTCATAAGGCGCTGCCCCTGACCGACGAAGAAGATGCCGGGGAGAGCGCAGATGTGCGGTTTGGTCAGATTCCCCGAGCCGCTCGGTTAAATGGGTCCTCCCGGATCCCCCTCCCCCGTCGGGGAATCACGGGCCTGACAGACACCCCCATGCAGGTTCCTCCCGATCAGCCGTCCTTAAGTAGTACAAAGCCTCAATTTCAACCAGGATGGGATCACTCACATGAAACTGACCGTAAAACTGCTCGACATCGCAAACCGGGGGGTCCTCCTCCACAGCACCGATGCACGAACCATCCGGGTCCGCGACGGTGACCGCGTCCAGATCGCCGACAAGGCGACCGGAAATACCGCCCAGGCCCACGTCGACACCACCGGCTCGCTCATCGAGCCCGGCGTCATCGGTGTCTACCGGCCGCTGACCGCCGCGCTCGCCGTCGACGAGGGGACGCCCGTCGAGGTGCGGGGCGCCGAGCGGCCGCTATCCCTCTCGCACATCAAGAAGAAGATGGACGGCGGCCGGTTCACCAAGGACGAGACCCTCGAGATTGTCAAAGACATCGTCAGTGATACCCTCTCCCCCGGGGAGATCACCGCCTACGTCACCGCATCCTATATCAACGGCCTCGATATGGACGAGGTGGAGTACCTGACCCGCGCCATGGTCGAGACCGGGGACCGTCTTCACTTCACCCGGCACCCCGTCGTCGACAAGCACTCCATCGGGGGCGTGCCCGGGAACAAGATCACCCTCCTGATCGCGCCGATCATCGCCGCAAGCGGCCTCCGGATCCCGAAGACCAGCTCCCGCGCCATCACCGGTGCCGGCGGGACTGCAGACCTCATGGAGGTCCTCGCGCCCGTCTCGTTCCCCGCGATCGAGGTGCAGCAGATGACTGAGAAGGTCGGCGGGGTCATCGTCTGGGGCGGGGCCACGAACATCGCCCCCGCCGACGACAAGATCATCACCTACGAGTATCCGCTCCGGATTGACGCCCGGGGCCAGATGATCGCGAGCGTCATGGCCAAGAAGTTCGCCGTCGGCGCCGATATCGTGGTCATCGATATCCCGGTCGGCCGGAACACGAAGATTGCGACGCCCCAGGAGGGCCGGAAACTTGCCCGGGAGTTCATCGAACTCGGCGAGCGGCTCGGCATGCGGGTCGAGTGCGCACTGAGCTACGGGGAGTCGCTCGTCGGCCACACCATCGGCCCGAACCTTGAGGTGCACGAGGCGCTCGCCCTCCTCGAGGGAGCGACCGAGCCGAACTCCCTGATCCAGAAGAGCCTCTCGCTTGCCGGGATTGCGCTCGAGATGGCCGGAAAGGCAGCCTACGGTCAGGGCGCCGAGGTAGCGGAGAACCTCCTCCGGAGCGGCAAGGCCCTTGAGAAGATGCGGCAGATCATCGAGATCCAGGGTGGCGACCCGGCGGTGAAGGCCGAGGATATCGTTCCCGGGGAGTACCGGTTCGTTGTCCGGGCGCCGCAGGACGGCTACGTCATCGAACTCAACAACAGCGCGCTCGTCACGCTTGCCCGGCTTGCGGGTTCACCCTATGACCACGGCGCGGGGCTCGAGATCCACGCAAAGAAAGGGACCCGGGTCAGGAAGGGCGATCCCATCTTCACCATCTACGCAGACCGGGAATGGCGGCTTGAACGCGCGATCGAGGTCGGCCGGACGCTGATGCCGGTCCTCGTCGAAGGGATGGTCCTTGAGCGTATCCCGCCCGAGCGCTGGGTGTAAACCGATGCACTCAAATTTTAGAGCGCAGTACACTCCAGCATGGTGAAAAGTCGTCTCATCATAGTCCTTCTCGCCTCCTGCCTCCTCCTCTGCTGTACGGTGCAGGCCGTCACGCTGCAGATCAGCGTGGTCGACGAGAAGACCGGTAGCGCGCTCGTCGACGCCTCCGTATACGTCGACGGCGACTATATCGGGAGCACCGCATCGGATGGCACCTACTCCTACGTCCACTCCGGGAAGAAAGACCTGCGGCTGAAGGTGGTGCGGTCGGGCTACCGGGACTGGCTGGACTACGTCGGTGCCGATAGGACCAGCCTTGCGGTCAATATGGTCCGCAAGGACGAAACCCTCACGTTCGAGCTCTACGATGCGGGGACCCTGAAGCCGGTCGCCGGGGCCCTGGTGCGCATCGAGGGCGATGGGGTCTCGAGTTCGGGGACTACCGGCAGCAGCGGGAGCGCGGCCTTCACGGTGAGGGCGGGTGCGCTCTACAACGTCGAGGTCCGCGCGTCGGGGTACTACGACCTCTCAAAGACCGTGCAGATGGAGAACAGCGGCAGGGTCGTCCAGTACTGGCTCTTTTCGAGCGATCTTCTTGCGGTCCAGGTCCGGGACGGCGCGACCTCCGCCCCCATCGAGGGTGCAGAGGTCTTCGTCGACGGCGCGCGCGCCGGGGCGACCGACATCGACGGCAAGCTGCCGCTCCACCTGCAGCGGGAGAAGCGGTATTCTCTCAAGGTCACGGCACCGGATTACCAGCCCTACCAGGAAGAGCGCTACCTTGACGCGGACGACGTGCTCTTGTTAGTGCACCTCTCAAAGTCGGCATACCCGGTCTCGATAACGGCCTTCAGCGAGGCGATGAAACCGGTCGAGGGGGCGGAGGTCTTCCTCAACGGGACGCTCCAGGGGAAGACCAACCAGTATGGCCGGTTTGCACTCTCCGACGTCCACGCGGGCACCTACCAGATCGCGGTGAAGGCGCCCGGCTACGGGGACTGGAGCGAGACGCGCCAGGTCTCCGGGAAAGGCGAGGATATCGTCGCCGAACTGATGTATGACCGGGCGAGCGTGACCATCCGCGCGGAGGGGTCCGACCGGAAGGCGGTTGCCGATGCGGTCATTGTTATCGACGGTCGGGTCGCCGGGGTGACCGACAGCCTGGGATGCTTCAAAACAGCGCTCACGACGAACAGGGCGTATGCCGTCACCGCCACGCGCGACGGCTACGAGAACATCACGGTCAATGCGGAGATCCCGCTCGGCACGGCTGAGTTCACGGTCCCGCTCGTGATGGAGCAGACCTTCAACGCCTGGGTGGTTGTGGCCGGCATCGGGGTTGTCGCCGCCGTCGTCCTCGGTGCGGTCCTCGTGGTGCGGCGCCGGCGGGCCGGGCAGAGCCGGAACAGGCCGCGCGGCCGGGATAAACTGTAGGGGCCGGCGGGGCACTCTTTTTGGGCCCCTACCCCTCTCCGGGAACCCAACCAACCCCCTCGAAGTTTGATGGCAACGTTTGTTCCCGGCAGGAAGGATATTTTCGGAAGGGGGTCCGATCAATACCTTTTTATTCGTCCAGAGGGCCTTTTGATGAATTTTGTTCGATTTGCGTGAATATTATTGTCTGATTTTTTAAATAAGCCTTATTATTTGTCCTTTTTATTAAAAACATTTATATACTATGGTGTGCCAGGAGCACATACGGTGGAGTATGGATGGATGGACGTATGCGTGCCTGGCGATGGGGCTGCTCCTCCTTGCGGCCCCGGCCGGGGCGCTGATACCCGATCATATCGAGGTCTGGACGGATACCGCGTGGGTGACGGCGGGGGGCGGGGATGCGGTGACCGTCACGGCGCGGGTAACGAACAGCAGCAGTACCCCGGTCGCCGGGGTTGCCGTCGATTTTGCGGTGAGCAACAGCACGTACGGGAGCGGCCTGCCCGCGCGCATGGTTACAGAAAACGGTACCGGATATGCAACGGCGGTCTTCAGGCCCGGGATTGTCGCCGGGGATGTGACAATCACGGCGAGGGTTGCGCTGAATGAGTCCCTGATGGATAGCGTCGACCTGCATGTCGACCACGCGGCCCCGAAGAAGGTTGCCAGTCTCTGGTATGAACCGGAGGTGACTGCCGGGGGGACGACGGATATCACCGTCCGGATGGTGGACCTGTATGGGAATGTGGTGGACAGCAAGCGGGAGGATGCCCTGAAAATCCCCTCCGGGGCGGAGAATGTGACCTTCATCGTGGGTTCGCCCGGGGGTGATGCAAAGTTTGACAACGGGGAGGATAAGATCACGGTGCCGGTGGATGAGAATGGGAATGCCACTGTGACACTCGAGGTCAGTAAGTTGGCCGGGGAGAATATTGTTCTCGTAACGTTTCCCGGAGGCATCGGATCGCATTATCTGACCATCAACGGGCTTGCAAACGGAGAACCGTCGAAGATCTATCAGGCTATTTCTCCGAAGGTGGAGGATCTCAATCCTGATTACTACCCAGAACTGCCGCTGCCCGGACTGTTCACAATAACCTACGCCGTCTATGACGAGTATGGGAATGTTGCCGGAAATCGGCAAATAAAGGTGAATGCCCGGCCAATTTCTGGTTCCCTGACGTCGGGCGAGTGGTTCATCAAAACAAACAGCCAGGGCAAGGCGCAGATCACGTACCGCTCACCCGAATCGGCCGGTGTCGTTGAGATATTTGCGACCGCCGTCGATAACGGCAGTGTTTCATGTGAACCTCAGAAGATTGGTTTCTACAGCACCATCCCGACCGATATGCTCCTCACCGCTGTACCCCAGACCATCGCAAGCGGTGATGTGAAAGATGATCTCGTCTCTCAAATCAAGGCAAAAGTGATGGACTCGAAGGGCAACCCGGTTCGAAATGAAAGTGTTTCCTTCAGGCTCGTTGGTGTTGACAACGGGACAACACCGATGACCGCCGGGCCCAGAATATCTAACGGCACCCACGCGTACGGGGATCTCAGCACATCTCTTGTTGCTACGACCGATAAGGATGGATTTGCTACCATTGCTCTTCATCCTGGAAAATTCACCCGGAACACATCTGAGCCTGGGTATAGCAGCATGGCTTCGGGAAATGCAACGATCCAGGCCATCTGGAAGGATA
The DNA here is from genome assembly GCF_913757945.1 of Methanoculleus sp. 10. NCBI lineage: Archaea > Methanobacteriati > Methanobacteriota > Methanomicrobia > Methanomicrobiales > Methanomicrobiaceae > Methanoculleus > Methanoculleus sp. 10. The sequence continues at coordinate 327,914 of NZ_CAJYDP010000002.1, forward strand.
AGCGAGAGAATACTACAGTATCGTTCAGGAACTACCCCTATCTCAGTGTCAATGTCTCGGTCGAGCCCCAGTCGGTGGCCGTGAACGGTAGCGTGAACGTCACGGTCCAGCTGATCGGCGACGGCTGGGCTCTCCAGTCGAGACCGATCGATGTCGTGCTCTGCA